>PLIC01000093.1 GCA_003139995.1 Candidatus Acidiflorens stordalenmirensis
CATCTTGTATTGGACAAGACTGACTCGCGCAATTGCGCCGGTTTAAGCGTAGACTTATAAGAGCCGGATTGGTGTGACGCGGGTCGCCCAAATGGCATTCCGTGAACGAGGATGCGTTCGCAGGATTCTCCGGCCTGACGTAGATTGTCCGCGCACGGCCAGCGACTTGAGCAACAAAGCTGGCGGCAGGCTCGACCACGCCCGACATTCCTATGGCCATAAAGAGGGTGCATTGATCTAGCCGGGTTCGCCCCGTTGTGGCAAGCTGTAGGCATGGCAAGAAAGCGCACAAAAGCCGATAAAGAACAGCGCCAAGCCAATCAACTGGAAAAGAGAGCAGACACCCGCCCAGAGCAAACGCCTAAGAAGCCCCAAGCCGGCGAGGACTTCAGCCAAGTCGCTGCGCGGATCGTGACGCGGAAATCATAACCGTGGTGATGCCTCTGACTCTATTGGCTATATGTTTCGCCGCAAAGCGCATAGATAAGGGTTCTTTGCCAAAACTGATTGCTTTGCCGATACTCGCTGGAGTCTGGCTTCTCGGCGGTTTTTCAGTCTTTGGTCAAGCGAAAGGATGGGCTATGTCTTTCCAGATATCGAGCACCGCTTTTTCCAACGGTGGAACGATTCCGAAGAAGTTCACATGCGACGGACTGGACGCTTCCCCGCAGCTGAGCTGGACGGAGGTACCCGCGGCGACACGGAGCTTTGCGCTCATCATGTACGATCCTGATGCGCCAGCAGGTACCTGGGTGCACTGGGTGTTATACAACCTCCCTGCAAACACGAAAGAACTGCCAGAAGGAATGGAAAAACAGGAACAGCTTGCCACCGGAGCGCTGCAAGGACGCAACGACTTTCGCAAGATCGGCTATGGGGGTCCATGTCCCCCGCCGGGCACACCACACCGCTATTATTTCAAGCTGTATGCGCTCGGAACAAAGCTCAACCTGAAGGCCGGAGCCACCAAACCAGACCTCGAACGTGCCATGAAGGGTCATATCCTGGGCGAAACGGAACTCATGGGGCGCTATGGCCGTTGAGCCGCGAGATCGTTTCAACCTCTTTCCAATTACTATGCATTCCCTGCCTGTGAAGCTCCCTGGGCCGAGCAGGCCAATTGTGGCTTCCTTTACCCTGAGAGACCACCGTGAGCTTCACCGTGCGCGTCAAGATATAGAAGACAGCATTACCCCGTTTGCCGTATTCAAAGAGGACCTGTTTTTTCGGCACATATACAATCGTCCTGCCTGCGCCGGCTTTCGAGAGAAAAGTCATCACACGGATCTCCCAATCAACAACCCTCCGCCGGGCCGACCATCCCGTTCTATTGCTGAACGACAGATTCTTCAGCTGCAACACTGTCTTTGCGCAGGAATGCCTGCCATTCTTTGACTACTTCAACATCGGCAAGGGCTTTGATAAATACACCTCCCACTACGGACCTCGCCTGAAATCCCGTCTGTTTACCGGACTTTGTGTCATACCAGTCCGTGAGTGGAACTCGGGATGGAGTTTCGTTCATCCACTTTGCAATCGGCGCCATAAACAACTGGAATTGGCTTGACGTCCCCGCCAAGGTTGCCGTCCAAATTTCCCAATCGAGCTTCGTGTAGTCTTTCCGGTTATCCAGCGGCAAGCCATACTCATTTATATTCTTTGCGTAGAAACTCAACTCTGTCCGCCTCACATTCGGATCGAATAAACCCAGTCCCAGAACCTGATCCCACACCAGGTTATACTTCTGGCTCCAAGTTCCCGGAGCATCGAAGGCCAGCTTGTAGTGGTCTCCCTCTTTTGCCAAGACCTCCCACTCACGAGCCATTTTTCTCGCGAGTGCTTCAAACTTTGTGGCCTCGTTCGTCTTGCCCAACCCCTGCGCCATAGCCGCATACGCCCCCAGTCCTTCGATCGCTTTAACAGAAAGATTGGCGTTGTGAGCCAAATGTCCGGCGAAATCATCGGTAGAGAGCTGATTCTCCGGGTCCAATCCCTTTTGTGCGAGATAGTCAGCCCACTTAGTAAGTAATGGCCAGTATTGTTCAGCCACGTGCCAGTTCCCTTCAGCGCGTCCCAGGGCCGCCACCAAGATAAGCAAATTGCCGCTTTCCTCGACCGGCATCTGGTCGTCTTCTGTGCGCTCGCCACCACCGTAGACTTGACCATTAGCCAAGGGGAATGTCCCGAGATCATGAGGCGCAAAAGGAAATTTCCATCGGGGCAGCATCGCATAGTCGAGCACTGGTTTTAGCTGCGCTTCCAACAACGCTGGATTCATAAACAAGAAGAAAGGCGCTGAGGGATAGAGAACGTCCACGGTTGAGATACAACCGTTGCTGAAGTTTTCTTTGGGAAACAGCAGCGGCGTGCCATCCAAGTCGGCTACGAGCGCATGAGCGGCGAGGGTTTGGCGATAGGCGAGAATTGCAAGGTCGGAATACTCCCTTCCACCCGCTTGTTCCAGAGCGGCTCGAAGCTCACCGTCAAATCGCTTGCCCCGCTCCGCTAACGCTGCGTATTGGGTCTCCGCGGCTTCGAGCATCTGTTCGGTCGTCTGTCCATTTCGCCGCCAAAATTCATGCAGCCTGCGTTGCATGTACTCAATCGCATATCCTTGGGTATAGGACAGGAGAACGTGCATCTCCGCGTCATTGGATGCCGCGACGTTCGCAGGCAGGAGCACCGCTAAGTGGGCCGCGTCTCCCGACCTCGTAGGCATATCAAGATTGTCGGCTGTGGGTAGCGTGCCCGAACGCAAAAAGCTCTCCATCGCGTCGGATGCATTCGCCAGGACTGCGTGCTGGTCCCCGGGGACCGCCAGGTGGAAATAGCCCCAATCGATGCGCAGGTTATCTCCTGAGTGCGCAAGCACTCGCTGCTCTTGCGATCCCACGCTGAGCACGGTAAGCGATCCGGCGCGTGACCGGCCCCAGACGACGGGATCGTCTTCCCTGTCAACGGCAATGCGAGGATCGATGTCCAGCAGAACGGATACCTCGTGTTTCTTTCCATCGATTGCACGAATATGCCATGTGAGATAAGTGACAGGGCGCGACAGTATATCTAGATCTTCGGGAAATGCCGGAGTGAAGAACGTCAACTCGAGCTGCACTTCGGCTGCGTCGAAGAGGTAGGTGGTACGTGTGGCTTCCATCTTTATCGATAGCTGCCGCATCGTCGGCACGTCAGGCGATGGACCCTCGCCCATATACCGATACACGCTGCCATCGACGCGTATCATACCTGTAAGCGGCTGTTCGGCTCCCGTCCAATGCCGTGTCTCTTGGTCCGTCAGCTTGTCGGCCATCGACCAGATGCTGAAATAGGGGTTGTGCGCCACCAAAGGTACTGCGGGGGGCCGTACCTGCCCGGATGACACCGGCTCAATTGTCACCACAACTATCAAGGCGAGTGTCCATTTGCACAAGAGCGACCGAGCGCTTCTCATGGTCGATGTGTTCATATTTTCAATAATCCTCAGATACTAGAAGTGAGGCAGTGTCACACTGAAGGTATAAGTCCCCGCTGATAGCTCGTACACATTTTGGCCATCTTCCGCTGTTGCCATCCTGACCAGCGAACTCTGTGACAGAGGCTTCCCATTGAGCATGTAGGCACGCGCCTGGGTTGACGACAGTAAGATGCGCGCCCTAGTATTCGCTGGAATCGTTACGTTCCACACTGCATCATTTGCCTTTACAGTCCATGCAGAGTGAATCGTACCGTATAGCGACTCGTAGGAAAAGTCCACACTGCCCAAACGCGCGTCAAAATTCGGATGGAAGACAGTCGTGTGAAATCCCGCGTCTGCTGCTGTCGTATCGATGCCGGCCGCATAGCGGTAAAGCCATTCTCCAACCGCCCCGTAGGCGTAGTGGTTAAACGAGTTCATGCCTGGATCACCGAGCATCTGGTCGCTGTTCCAGCGCTCCCACATGGTAGTCGCTCCATGCTCTACCATGTACCCCCACGACGGATACCCGGTATTCAGCAATAACTGGTAGGCGACATCTGCATGGCCCGTGTCAGCGAGCACTTCCAAGAGGTAAGGCGTTCCCAGAAAACCTGTGGCAAGCTTCCCGCCACGAGCCTCAATCCGTTCCACCAACCTCTGGGCCGCGAGCGGACGCAAGGATCTGGGTAGAAGATCCATATGCAGTGCCAACACATAGCCTGTCTGTGTCTCAACCAGTTTGTCGGCGCGATTTGTCACGGCATCCGATGACTTCCCCGGCAAGCTAAGAGCTGCGCTCACCGAGCCATCTGGATGCACGTATGCATGAATGAAAGCGGCTTTGATCTTTTCGAAGAGGTCGGCGTACTTATGCTCGCCGCTATCATTGCCAACTGCGCGCGCCATCTGCTCCATTAACTTCACGTCATATGCCCAGTATGCAGTCGCAATGAGATCCTGAGACGTAGTGCCTTCAGGGGCCAGCCAGTCGCCGAAATCGATGCCAGCATTGTTTGTCCAGAGATAGTCTGGATTTGCCGACTGAATTGCCGCAACATACTCTTCCATGTTCGGCCAGTTCTGCCCGATGATATCTGTGTCTCCACTCTGTATCCAGGAAGTCCAAGGGACGATGACACCAGCATCGCTCCATCCTGGCCCATAACCAGGGTTCGGCTTCCCGGTACCGGGTGCATAGATGCCGTACATCGCGGTCCCAACTTGCGTCCCGCGAAGATCAGCCGCATATTTGCGCGAAAATGCTGTGAGATCCATGTTGAAGACCGCAGTGCGCCAGAATACCTGGGCATCCGCACTCCACCCCAGGCGCTCATCCCTTTGTGGACAATCGGTTGGCACACCGACAAAGTTAGAACGCTGTCCCCAAAGAACATTACTCCAGAGCTGATTTACCATCGGACTGCCTGTTTTCAATTGCGCCGTGAAGGGTGCGTCCGTGTGCAACACGACGGCTCTTACAGCGGTTAGGCCTGGATTCCCCGGCAGACCAGAGATCTCGACGTAACGGAATCCATGAAAGGTGAAGGATGGCTGATATTCTTCCACTCCGTTCCCAGCCAGAATATAGCGGTCCGTCGCTTTGGCATTGCGCAGATTGTTTATATATAGAGTGCCGTCCGGATTGAGCCTCTCAGCAAAGCGTAACCGGACATCTGTTCCCGCTTCTCCTTGCACGCGGATTCTGGCGACGCCTGCTAGATTTTGGTCGAAGTCGTAGATAAAGACACCCGGCCTTGGGCTTGTCATCGACTTCGCGCTGAGAATCTGCGTGGCGCGAATTGGCTGGAATGACTGCCACACGATCTCAGGCTCTTGCGGGTGAAGTACAGAAACTGGATGCCACTCTGCGGCGGGGAAAGAGGCCTCGTCCCAGCCTGTCTGCAGCCTTCGCGCATCATATGTTTCGCCGTCATAGATTTCCGCGAACGTAATCGGGGAAGTATCGGCCTTCCACGATCCATCGGTTGCAAGCCACTCCACAGACCCATCCGCATGCTCGATCCTCAACTGGGCCTTCAAGGCATTTGGGCTAGACCCGTAGTTGTTCCCTTGCCCGATCCATTCCAGTGGCGTTGAATACCACCCTGGCGCCAGGTACGCGCCGATCGCATTGCTTCCCTGTCGCACCAGTATTGTCACATCGAATACTTGGTAGGTCACACGCTGGCGGTAATCCGTCCAACCGGGAGATAAGACCTGGTCACCAACTGGTTTGCCATTTAGGCTGAACTTGTATGCGCCAAGCGCTGTGGCATAGAGCCGTGCCGACACGACCGGTTTGATTACCAGGAAACTACGCCGTAGCGCAGCGACCGCCGCAGTTGGCAGAGGATTTCCTAACGTGTCGGAACCCCCAAAGGAGTCTTGACCGGGCGTGTACGGTACCGTTTGGGCCCAAGCACCATCGTCGTAGTCCGTCGCGTACCAATTGCCCTGCGCGTTGAATTGTGCCCTCCATTCGGGGTCACCGCTCTTCACGACTCTATTGCTTCCATCTGCCATCTGCAGATAGAGCGCTGCGCTCAGGGGTGCCTGGCTACGGTCTCTTCTCCCATAGAGAGTGACCTCGACGGCAAGAATGTTCTTGCCAATGTGCAATTCATCTGTGACGTCTTTCCGCTTGTAGGATCTCCATGGCGTACGGCCCCACGGCGGCAGCGTTTCGGCTTCCAGGATCTGCTTGCTGTTGATCCACACAGACGCAGTGTCTTGGCCAGTCACATACAGCACTGCCCTCTTCACGGTCGGGGCCACATCGACGGTCAGACGAAAGTCGTGTCGTGTGTCGGTGTTTCCCCTGTAGTTAGGGACGGCAGGATTCGTGATCCATATCGCTCCAGCGTCGCGCAGGCTGCGTTGCTCGATATCTTCGTAGCCAATCCACTCACCCAGCCAATTGCTGGCATTAAGTAGTCCTGTTTCCCACCAGCTCACATCGCTCGCAGGATATGGCTTTCCGTCTTTGTCCCACACCTGCACACGCCAGTAGTAGCGCGTCTCCGGTGCCAGGGCCGGACCGCCATAAGCAACGCCTAGGGAGCGATCTGATTCCACACGTCCGCTATTCCAGACATCGGCGTTCCCTCTTCTCAGCAAACCAGGGTCTTTGGCCACCAGTATTGTGTATGCAGTTTGCTTCGCTCCAATACGGCCATCCTGCAGCTTCCACGAAAACAGCGGCTGCTTTGTATCGTCCCCGATTGGGGTATAGAGTGAATCGCACTGCAGCGCCGTCGGCTTTCCAAAAATGACATGTCGCGCATGCGCGGGTAATGAGACGCATAACAGGAGCACGACTTTCCCAAGATAAGATGGCTTTCTCATGAGTAACTTTCTCGCCCGATGATGACTTGACGTGCGGCCTCATTGACATCACGTACTTCGGTGGAGAGCCGGGCGTCCCCGCCCGGCAGGACGGGCGAGACGCCTGTCCCTTCACCGTATGACTCATTCGCCGGGAAGCCTGCCTGTAGGCGACCGAAGAAGAGTACGAGGCCGAAATGACGTTCCGCTCGAAGATGACTATGGCACGGACGGCGGAGCGGGGACAAGGGTCACGGCGAAGACCAGCACCTCCCGCTTGGCCGGCAATGTGAGGCTGCTCACCACCTTGCTGCTATCGAGGGCGAAGGAATAACCGTAGATATGAAACGGACGGTCGTCCTTGCGTCCATCGCCTATGAGACGATAAGGCATGCTCACTGCCGCGGACTCACCACTGAAGCTCCCCGGCACGTACCAGTCGCTGAGGCTCTGCGTGAACGACGAGGTTGTGCCGTCGGCGTAAGTAACCGTGAAAGTCTGCGACTCCTGGCTGCCCTCAACGCCAGTGGCGAGCATCTCGAGGCTGGCGAATCTGCCGGCGGGCAGCGAGATGGTCTTGCTCGTGACCGCGTTGGGCGCGTTGGCTGGACCGAGCTTGAACGATACTCCGTCCCATACCTGGGTTGCGCCCAGAAGCTTCCCCGAAAGGGCGAAACCGCCGCCGTCCAAACTGGCGGTGGGAGCGAAAGTTGAACCGTCGGCATAGACGCCGGTTACGTTGAATGCTGTAGAGAGATCCACCGGTACCGTGCCGGTCTTAGCTCTACCCACCGTGAGACCGATCGTGGCGGTATGGGACAACGCTCCGGAAACTCCGGTGATGGTAACGGTCGAAGTCACCGGCTTCGTCGAACCACTCGCCGTTAGAGTTATGGTGCTCATTCCTGCAGCGCTGGCCGGACTGAATGTCGCCGACACTCCTGCGGGTAACCCAGATGCCGTCAAGGTGACTTTTTCATTGAAGCCACTCCTCGGAAGCACGTTGATGGTGGTCGAACCGCTGCTACCCTGCGTGAATGAGAGGCTGGTGGCCGCAGTCGAAAGCACAAAGTCGCTCGCACTCGTCATCGGCGGAGGAAGAACGTCGTACAGCGGCTGCGCCGGCTTCACCACCGGATTTTCGTCCGCTACCGAGATTGCCAGGATGCGTACCTTGCTGTTATCGGGCAGCTTGATGGCTTTCGTTCCGGTGGGCAGGTCGATCGGATACGCGAACAGATAGGAGTAACTATAAGGCACGTTCTGACCTGCAGCATTGTGGCGATGCGTGCAGTACCACGCCAGATCTGCGCGCTTGATGTAGCTTGGCTTGATGCCGAGCATCTCTCCGTAGTTATCGTTTGAGGTGTCCTTCGAGCTCCACTGCCGGTCATCCCACTGCCCGATGAATCCGCCCCAGTCCTGGACGTTCAGGTCAACCTTGGTGCCGCCCACTTCGAACGTTGCCTTTTGGTCACCGTCCACCGACGCTGCCAGCACGTAGGCGCGATGGTACTGGCCCTCCGGCAGACGGATTGTCTGCCCCTTTGCGACGACCGCATCGGGTGCGCCGGTTTTCGCCGGAGCAAGTTGGAACTGCACATCGTTGAAGGCGATCTGCGCCGGCAGCATCTCGGCCGGCAACGCATTGCCCTTACCATCGAATCCACCCACCGACTGCGCACCGTCATTTGTGGCTGCGGCGAGTTTATATGGCAGAGCTACCGGCGCGGAACCCACGCCCGGAACCGTTGTCGGCGGAGCCGCCAGTTTGACGGCGAACGTGCGCGGCTGATACGCAGAGAACGAAGCGACCAGTACGCCGCCATTGACGGTCGCGCTTCCCACCGGCTGCTCCTGTCCATTGACTTCGCGCGCGGCGGTGATCGGTGCAGCGAACGACACTCGGACGTTGGCCTGTGGTTTGCCATCCAGTTCAACCAAGCGAACAATTACTTCGTCGCTCAGTTCAGCTTTCTTAAGTGCCAGGACTCGAATCCGCGGATTGCCAACGCTCAACAGAGAAAATTCCGCGCCCAGGGTGCCTGCGTGCTTCGAAGTTTCGAAAGCAATGAGCGGATCATTGAGCCGTTGTCCCTGCCAGTCGGTTCCGGCCTGGCGCCAATCGCCGGCGTGGCCAGCAATGCCATAGACGAACTCGTGGTGTCCGAGGTCTTGCGTGGCTTGGTCCGGGTAGCCACCTCTTATTCCCGGGGTCCGGACCAAGGTCAGGCGGATGGTGTTGTCGTTCGGCTTATCGGACCCGTTCTTGCAGTCCGTCAGAACGGTCGCGCCGAACTCGCCGCTCATGTCGGTCAAATCGATCCACTGATGCGACGGCACTTCGAACTTCTTCGGCTCCGCGCTGGGCCGCTCGATCGTGCCAATGTCCCAGTTATAGGTGGCCATCTGATTCGAAGCTGTGAGAGGGAAAGTCGCCTTCAGATTTGACTCTCGGGTGTTCCAGTCGATTGCGTTTCCGAACTCCACACGCTTTCCCGCGTCTCCCGCCGAAAGCCGGATCGTCTGGACAAACCACGAACCCGCAGTTTCCCGCGAAACTTCCACGGCCACGCGGACCGGACCGTTTTCCACCACTCGAATCCGCGCCGGACCACCGACGTACGCTTTCGGCGCAGCCTGCTCCTGATCCCAGTCCATGTTCCAGGCCGGCCACTGCTCGGGGTTGTCATGGGAGATGGCAAGGCGCGCTGGCGCGGCCAGCAATTCTTTGCCAATCGACTTGTCGAAGATGCTGGCAACGTCGCCGTCCGCGTTCAGCTTCACGCGGTAGTAGTCATTTTCGAGCGAATTCTCCGATACTTGCAGCTTCGATCCAGCGCCCGCTGCACCAGCGCCGGGCTGCACGTCGTAAACGGCATAGCCCGCCGAAGGAACTTTGGCAACGAACAGCAGCTTGCCGCCCGAAACTTGCGCCGGAACCTCTTTGCCGCCAGCATCGGTCACGTGAACCGCGTTCGGCATGCCGCCGGGGAAGTTCACGCTGGCTTCCACCACATCTTCGCGTGCGATGTTCAGATTGTTGAAGACGACGATTGGGACACCTTTCGTCTCGGTATTCAGCGCGGCCGCGACGCCTTCTGTGGCGTTGGTCAGCACGCCGGCAAACTGGTTCAACGCGATCACGTCGTCGTTCCAGGCAAACTCGTAGCTCTTGGGAGTGGCGGTGCCTGCAGCAAGGTCGTGGAAGTGCCCCCCCATTACCAACGTCCAGGCATCGTTCAGGCGCTGCAGCGGATATGGCCGCGCCCCCAACCATTCGGCGGCGATCGAAGCCTTCTCCGCTGCATCCGCCAGCAACTCTTCCTTACGCAGCCAGCGCTTCTGGTAACCCTGCGACGTCAGCGATCCGGCCGAGTGATTCGTCAGCTCCATTTCTCCGGTGTAGCGCGGAAGTCCCACAGCTTCGGCGGGCGTGATATCCAGAAACATCTGATCTGCGGTCGCGGAGATCACATGCACCGGGCCGTCGCCGACCTTCACCGGCGGCCATTCCGGATGCGGCTGATCTCCAAAGAAGAATTGACCCTGCGGCGGCAGGCTTGCCATCCCTTTGGTGACGATCGCCTCCAGCCGTTTCACAGAATCTTCATCTGGAGCCCCGCCGATGTCTCCCGTGCCATAGTAGTGATAGTCGGTGAATACGCCGCTGACCTTGCCATTCTGCTCGACTCGCGTTGCCCAGTCGTCCTGATGTCGCTCCAGTTCGCGATCGCGCTGTGTCTTCGCAAGACCTTCCTGCTCACTCTGCAGCTTCATGAACTCCTGAATATCCTTTTGGTCGAATGGCTGCTTACTCCGATAGGCCTCCTCCAGTTTCTGTTGCAGCGGCTCTAATTTCTTCTGCACCTCGGCGAGCGCGTCATTCGGGGGCGCGGGAGGCAATGGCTGGCTGAGATCGGTGTCGATGCCGCCGCCGTAGCTGCCGGGGTTGAGTCCTGCCAGTACGCTCTCGCCATCCGGACCCACCCAGACACCCACGTTGAAAGGCGTGCCTTCCGGCGTTTTCTCCAGCGATTCCGGACCTCCGGCATGGGCCGAGGATCCCCATACCAGCTTCTGCGTCGAGAACCCCTTCACCCCGGAGTGCGCAAGAATCGTGGGCAACGATGCGGGAAATCCGAAGCAGTCGGGCAGCATGTATTCCGCGCTGGCCTTGCCGAATTCTTTCCGGAACCAGTTGTTGCCGTAGAGAATCTGCCGGATGATGGCTTCCGCGCTGGGCGCGTTGACGTCGCCCTCTTCCACGGAAGAACCCGCCGGATACCACCTGCCTTCATCCACGTACTTCTTCAGTTTCGCGTAGTCGGCGGGAAAATACTCCTTCATGAAGCGGTAACGATTGGCGCCGCTGAAATTGAAAATGTAGTGGGGATACTTGTCGAACAGCTTGAAGTTGTCCTCCATGGTCTTGCGAATATATTCGTCGATGACCTGGGGATACTCCCATCGCCATTCCGTATCGAGGTGGGCATAGCCGACCACATAAAGGGTTGGCTGTTTGCTCAGGTCGGTCTTTTCGGTGGTTTGCGCGCTGGCCGCGGTGAGCAACATCAGGCAGGCCAGTAGGATTGCTGCCAAAGTGGTGCGGAAATGTCGCATCATAATTCTCCCAACGTCGTTTGGAAACTCGTCTAGCCCTCTGAACCGAAAACTACTACAAGTCATGACTAGTTCGGGGGCGGTTCGGGCGCTCTCCCTTGTTGCCGTTCCGTCGCGTCACCAAGCCGCTGCTCGCGCAGAAGGTTTACGGAACAATATCGGCGCGATCGACTGACACGCACGCCGGACAATTCGAAGGACCACTGGCAGGATCCGCCATCCCAGTGACGCGCAACTTCAAGGCGTGTGTCCCCTCAGCAAGAACCGGGCTCGTCCAAAGTAACACGTTGCCTTTGCGGGCTGTGGCATAAAAATCGACGGGCGTCTCCGATCCGCCGTCGATAGAGACGGCCCCGATGCCATTGATGGTGTTTTGAACCCCGTAGAGCTTGAATTGTGTGTCATTGAAGAGAACTGTGACATAGTCATTGGCTGTGTTGTCCCAGCTATTGCTGCCCTCGTACAAACCACTGGTGTCGCTAGCGCAACCACCGCTGCCGTGTCCCCAGCCGACGCCCAACGTAGTTGACCGGAATCTCCTTTTTGACCTCGAAAACGGCCCCATTGTACGCTCATCTCGCCTGTTCGCGACATTGTTGAAACGATTTTTCATCGGAGCACTCCCGGCGGTCTGCCATCCGTGCGGGCACGGCCTGAATCGCCCCATTTTGCGCCCTGTTTTTGCACTACTCCTCCCCGTCCAGCCTCTGGTAAGCCCGATTCCGCTGCCGAACTGACCATCATCTATCTATCCCGTCGGCACCTGTAGCAGTGCGATCCGGCCCAGCATCGCCCCGAATCGCCGCCGGTTCGGACGGCCTTTCGTCAGGAGCACCCAGTAATATCGCGCATGCTTCACCAGCCGTCGCCAAACATTACCCGGGTTGTAGGCCAGCAGGCTCAGCGCCAGCCGCACTTGGTTCGAGCGAAAACGATGACAAGACAGGCGAGTCATCTTTACGGCTTGCTTGCCTTCCTTGATCCACTGCTCGGCCGTGCCCCGCTTGTCGTAGAACCGTAATACCGTCCAGCTCGGCGTCTCCAGGTTCGTCACGATGAACTCCACTCGCGGGAACAACTCCCCGGCATGGAACTCCACCTTCGCCACTACTCGTCATGCCGTCTTCCAACTCGCCGCCCGATACAAGAAGCCCTTGTACCACACGATGGGTTTGTGACTGGGCCGCCCCACTGGGCGCGTCAGCAGTTCTTCAATGTCACGCAGCAGGCTGTCATTCGCCGGAAGCCGAATCGCATATTTCGCTCCCCGTTCTTCCAGCGCTTCGTAGATCTCCGGTTTGGCAAACGCGGCATCGGCCCGAAGCGCCACTTCTTTACCCCGTTAGTGGTGTGGATGCCGTCTTATCGGCAGTCCAAGGAACCGTCCGGCCGCCAATGGCCAACTCCCACAGTATTGCCCTTTGACTTGCTATTGCATCTATAATTAGACGGAAGACCAACGGTGAAGGAGTTCACCGCTAACCGCTGCCCCGCTTTCTGTTCGGCAGATGATGACTCCTGACAGGATCGCCTGTCGGAGTCAGTTCCCGGCAACGATCCCACGAAAAATCAGAATTTGGAGTCATTGCCCGTGGAGAACGTGTGGGTTGCGGTATCTGACAAGGCGCGAACCTCCGGTTTTCGGCCCGATTTGGGTTCAAGCAGCGTTGTTGGTGCGGAAGCGGACAAGCTGCTTCGCATTGCCAGTCTGGCCGAGCAGTTCAATAGCGAACAAATCGCGGACGATGCCCGCTCCGCCGCCGAGCGCATTGCGGAGGGGCGCTTCTATGTGGCGTGTGTCGGCCAGTTCAAACGCGGCAAGTCCACCCTGTTGAACGCCTTGATCGGCGGGCCCATCCTGCCCAGCGGAGTGGTTCCGGTCACTGCTGTGCCCACGATAGTGAGATTTGGAGAGAGGCTTGGGGCACGCGTTCGGTTAAGAAGTGGTGAATGGACGGATATTGCAGCAGCCGACATTGAGGAGTACGTGTCCGAAGAACGGAACCCGGAGAATAGCAAGGGAGTCGCGGGGTTGGAAGTATTTGTGCCCAGCCCGCTACTGGCAGAGGGCATGTGCTTCGTGGACACGCCGGGGCTCGGCTCCGTGTTCGCGGGGAACACTGCTGCCACCCATGCATTCCTTCCACACATCGACGCTGCCATCGTCGTGATCGGCACCGATCCTCCGATAGCCGGAGATGAATTGGCGCTGGTCGAGAGCGTTGCGAAAGAAATTCCCGACATCGTGTTCGTCTTGAATAAGGCAGATCGCGTTACCCAGCCCGAGCGGGATGCGGCAGTTTCCTTTGCCAGACAAGTGCTTGAAAATCGGCTCCAGCGTCCAGTCCCTGCGATTTTTGAAACCAGTGCCCTCGAACAACTCGACAGAGGTGGTTCTCAAAGAGAGTGGGCGCTGCTGGTAAACGCACTGGAACAATTGGTGCAGCGTTCAGGCCGGCAACTTGTCCGCGATGCAGCGGATCGTTCGGTACGGCGTCTGTCTGGTCAACTCCTTGTCGTGGTGAAGGAGGAGCGAGACGCGCTGACTCGACCCTTTGATGAGTCTGAGAGGCGGATCGGCCAACTGCGAGAGATCGTATCGCAAGCTGAGCAATCCCTAAACGATCTCGGATACCTGTTCTCAGGAGAGCAGCAGCGCCTGTCAAAGACCTTTGGCGATCACCGGGATGTCTTCCTCAAGTCCGTGCGAGAGGTGGCGCACAGCGAACTTAGCTCGGCCCTTCAATCGCTCCCGCGAACGAACGGGCCGCGGTATCGGCGATCTGCAATGCGAGCGGCTCAAGATGTCGCTCGGCGCCACACGATGCCGTGGTTGGAAGCTGAAAAAATAAAAGGTGAGGAAGCGTACCGCAAGATCGCGAAGAGATTCGCCGATTTGACAACCGATTTCCTGTCAAGAGTCCGTGGCATAGGAACTTCTGAACTTGCGTATCTGCCAAAAGAGTTGAATGCGGGACAAGATTTCCAAACGCGCTCTGAGTTCCGGTTCTACGAATACATCCATTTGGCGATGCCCGCGTCTCCGGTACGCTACGTGGCTGACCTCGCACTCGGCGCTGTTCGGGCGCACTCGGCGATTGATGCCGGCGCCCACGATTTTCTCGACCTTCTCTTGGAGACCAACAGCGAGCGCGTGCGAAACGATCTTGAGAATCGTGTAACCGAGAGCCGCCATTGTCTCGAAGCCGAAATACGCACCGTGCTGCGTGATCTGAGCGCAGTAGCAGAACAGGCGCTGGCCCGCGCACGGACCGCCCACGCAGCGGGCGCCCCATCCGTGGAATCGTCATTGAAAAGACTGGCCAGCATCGAAGCTGAACTCGTTCGTCTAAGCGGAGCCGAAACTTCTCGTCTGGAGCATTCATGAGTCCGGCCGCCATCTACGGGAGAGATGAGGAGCTTGAGCAACTCCGGCAATTGGTGTCTCGGCATCGCTCCTTCCTGCTCCACGGCCCCGCTGGCGTTGGCAAAACACTTCTCCTGAAGCACCTGGCAGGCGAAGTACCCGAGATGGCGTATTGCGACGACTCTTCCAGCAGCCAAGCCGTTTTTCGGAAGCTCACGGTTGGGCTGCTGGCGAGAAACAATCGTCATATCCTCCAAGCTTGCGGGACTGGCGGCCTGAGCGCCATCAAGGACAAGTCTGCCGTGTCTATCCGGGGGATCGTCACAGAGGCTCTGCGTGGAGGCAGCCATTGCATTGTGCTCGACCACTTGAAAACTCCGTCCCAGTCGTTTGCTGCCGCACTGAAGGATGTGTGCAGTTGGACGGCAACCCCTCTCATTGCTGTAGCCCGCTCCGCGCACATGGAAGATGTTGGGTTTTTATTGCCGATGTTCTCGGATCGCTCCGAGAAGTATGCCCTGCGGAATTTCGATTCGGATACAGCAAGAGACTTTGCTGTGCGAACCGCACAGGAGATGCACCTAAACGCCGCAAACCGCGACGAAGCGATTCAGAAGATCGTCCATTACAGCAAGGGGAATCCCGGCGCGATTCTCGCGATGCTTGAAATGGCAGCCAGCCCGAAGTACGTTACCCAGCGGCACGTCAAGCTTTCGCCCCTGTACATAGACTTCAGGCTGAGGTGGGGTGCCACTCATGGATGATGGACTCACTGACAACCATCGTAGAATCATCGGCAGCGGAATGCTGGTCGTGGATGCCGCAGCGGTTCGTATGCTCGATCTCTTGGAAGATCGCAATTCGCCAACCGCAATGAAGGTCATCGAGGGCTCCGTTACGGAGGGTGAAAGAGAACAGGTCAGGGCTAGTTTGCTTCAACTTCAGGCGCTCATCGCTTCTTTCGTGCGGAAGTATGATCTTCAGCCCTCAAAGAAAAACCTCCGTCGCATCCTGGCATCGGACGTGTCCCAGATATGGGTGTCTTTAGAAGACAGCCGGCCTGCCCGAATCCGCGGGTATGGGGACATGCCGATCTCCAGCGCCGAATTACTGGAAGCCGATTTACAGGAGATGTTGCTGGTTGCCAACAGGCTCAGGGCGCTTCTGAGTTCCTAATCCCGGCTGGCTCCATCTGCAAAAGCGCCACAAGGGCGTCGTCACCGTTCAAAACGTATAAGTTCGTCACCAACTCGCAGCGGCGGGGTTTGGTTGAGCCATATCAACAACTTGCGGCTGCGGTGTCGGCGATCTTTTCGGCAACCCCTGAAGCCGCGCCCCTTCAAAGAACCATTTATGAAACACGCTCCAGACAGAACAAGGGGCGCACCAGCGTGAATCGCAAGCGGATGTTGACGGAATCGGAAAGCGATTCTTTATTCGCGCTCGTAATTCACTTCATGGATTGACTTCACTGAGTTACTTCCGCGATCAGCAGTCCGAAGGGCTCGAGGGTAATTTCATTGCCTTTTGCCGATGCCTCGGGCGACGCGATCAGACTTTTCAGGTTGGCCCGGCCGAATCCCTGTTGGGAAAGGTTGAAGATTGTTTTTTTCGGAGAAGCCGACATGTTCAGCGCTACCAGCACGGTTTTTCCCCTGTAGCTGCGCAGGTAGGACATCACGTTGGGGTCGTCTTCGTTGAGAGCGATGTAACTGCCTTCGAGTAGCGCTTGGTTCGTGTGGCGCAGCGCGAGAACTTTCTTGTAGAGGTTCAGGACGGAGTTGGGATCTTTCGACTCCGTCGCTACGTTGTGAGTCTGGTAGCTGGGCGGCACGGGAAGCCACGGATCTTTCTTGCTGAATCCGGCGTTGGGCGCGGTGTTCCACTGCATGGGCGTGCGTTCGCCGTCGCGGCCTTTTTCTTGCGGCCATCCGGTGCGGCCGATCGGATCTTTTACGTCTTCCTTGCGGGTGGGATCGTTGTTTTCCATTCCGATTTCTTCGCCGTAGTACATGATGGGCGTGCCGCGCAGAGTCAGGTAGAAAGCACCCATCAGCTTGGCGATGGCGTCGTTGTTCTTGCCGTCTCCGTAGCGGTTGTAAGACCGCGGAATATCGTGATTGCTGATGACGAACACGGGCCAGCCGTGGGCGCCATTAACGGCTGCGATCTGGCTCCGGAATTCGGGTGGAGAAAGTTTGTCGACGCTGGTGAACATGAAGTCCATAGGCATCTGGAGTTCGTTGTCACCCTGGCCGTAGTACCGGTCGAGATCGGCGATGTTCGCGGTCCAGGTTTCGCCGATGAGCACGGCACCAGACTCGTCGGCCACTTTGCGCAGCTTCTGCAGCACTTGGTGAACCTCGGGAAAGTACTGGTTGTTCTTGTTCTCTATGTTGGGATCGCCCTGCGCGTTGGTACCGGGAAGGACGGGATTGTCGTGCAGAGCGGGATCTTCAAACAGCGTGTCAACGGCGTCGAGGCGGAAGCCGGAAACGCCGCGCTTGTACCACCAGCGCGTGGTGTCAAGCATCTCTTTTTCGACCGCTGGATTGCGCCAGTTCAGGTCCGGCTGTTGCGCGTAGAAGAAATGATAGTAGTACTGATTGGTGGTGGGGTCGAGTGTCCATGCCGAGCCGCCGAAACCTGAGATCCAGTTGTTGGGAGGCTGGCCGGGTCCCTTGCCGTCGCGCCAGATGTACCAGTCGCGATGCGGGGCAGTGCGGGAAGATTTCGAATCCAGAAACCACGGGTGCTGGTCGGAGGTGTGGTTCGGGACAAAGTCGAGGATGATGCGAACGTGATGTTTCCTGCCCTCGGCAACCATGCGATCGAAGTCGGCGAGAGTTCCGTACATGGGGTCGATGTTTCGGTAGTCGGCAACGTCGTAGCCGAAATCGATCTGTGGCGAGGGGTAGCACGGAGTGATCCAGATGGCATCAACGCCCAGTTCTTGCAGATAACTCATCTTGGAGCTGATGCCGTTGAGGTCGCCGACGCCGTCGTCGTTGCTGTCCGCAAAGCTGCGAGGATAAACTTCGTAAAACACGGCGTGCTGCCACCACTGATGGCCTTCGGCATCGACGGGTTTGGCTTGAGCAGCGGCGAAAAGGGAATAAAAGAACGTCAGCAGCAACGGCAGGATCAGCGATGGCAGCGACGACCGCCTGGGCATGGGTTTTCTCCTGAGAACAACATAAATTGGTCACGGAAAGTTAGCAAATGGATACGCAAGCAAGAGGGCTTGGGTTCAGCGCACCCAGCAGGTCCTTTGCTTCGCTAAGGATGACAGTTCGAATTTATGCCGCGAACTTGCGGGACACCACACTAGCTGGTCGCGGAAAAACACGCGGGCCATGGGCGCTTTCCTGCCGAAACCATCGGACTCCCGGGTTGAAGCAACTTACTTCGAGTTAGTCAGCGGTGAATCGAGCATCCCAAGCACACGTCCGATCTTCCATGACCCGTCCGACTGCCGATTGAGTGCGACGATCGTAGTGGAATGGACGCGCGTGGATTCGCCTCCGCATTGTGGCGTGAGCCTGCTTTCGACTTCGGCTATTTCAAAAGCCCATCTACCACGAACGACAACTTCGGCCGAGGAGACATCCTGCTCAATCGAGAATGATTCGAAGCCCTTGAGAAAATCCGCTTTCAGCTCGTCTTTACCATGCACGCAACGCCCGTTGCCATGCACCACCACAACGTCGTC
This sequence comes from Candidatus Acidiflorens stordalenmirensis, assembly GCA_003139995.1. Lineage (GTDB taxonomy): Bacteria > Acidobacteriota > Terriglobia > Terriglobales > Acidobacteriaceae > Acidiflorens > Acidiflorens stordalenmirensis. Next base: position 18,481 of record PLIC01000093.1, read on the forward strand.
AGTGACCATGGCGGCAAGCCGTTCAACGTCACCGGCTCTCACCGCGTCCAGCCAGGCCTGCCGGACAGCAGCAACAGACGACGCGACGGAATTGCTGTCGGCTACCGGAACGGAATCCATGAATCCCTCCATTCACTTCACTTGTTCCATGCGCGCATCTGCGGTACCCATCGGCGGACGTTCCTGCAGTATTCTTCATAGTCCGCACCGAATATCTTTCGCAGGTGCGGCTCCTCATATAACAGCACAAAGAAATTCACGCCCAGCACAATTACGCACGCCACCGCGATTGCGAGCAGGTTTGCCCGTCCGAAAACCACCCACAGCCCGATCCAGCCCGCGTAGAACCCCAAGTACATCGGGTTGCGCACGTATCGGTAGAACCCCACCACAACCAGCTTCTTCGGCGGAGCAATCGGCGCGGGCGTTCCGTGTCCCGTCCATCCGAAATCCCACACGCACCGTAGCGCCACTGCGAAACCAAGCACCGAGGGCACGGCCGCAATCCAGCGCCATCGCGCTGCACCCGCCGCGTCAACGCGAAAGCCTAGCCAGGACGGCAGCAACCAGAACCACAGCGCAAAGAATGCAGCGCCCACGGCCAGGGAAGCGACGGTTGCCGGCCAATGCGCGCCACTGTCTGAACCTTCCGCAGTTCCAGTTTGTTTGCTTGTCATCAACACCTCCACCAAGACCGAAGTATGAACCCTGCGCGGCTGAGGTCACGCATATCTAGGCATGAAGTCTTGCGGCCGCTACTAACGCCTGTCCCAGGCTCAAACCGCCATCGCCGGATGGTACTTCTTTCTGTGTGAACACCTCAAATCCAGCTTCGGATAACCGTGCTTCGAGCCGTTCGGACAGGTAGATATTTTGAAAGGTTCCGCCGCTCAGGCACACACGGCGGAGAGCAGTTTTCTTTTGCAGTATGGTTGCAAGCTGGACGAACCCCTCCACCAATCCGTTGTGAAAACGCCGGCTGATCGCTGCCACAGGAAGATTTCGGCCGAGATCGTCCAGCAGCGCTTCAAACAGCGGCCGAGTGCTGACGATCCAGCGGTCGCCTTCTGGCAAGAGCTTCAGCGGATAGGCAGCGTCTTTTTCTGGCGATTCAATCTCTGGCGATGCCATCGCCATCTCAAGTTCAATCGCAGCCTGCGCCTCGTAATTGACCTCTTGACGGATTCCGGCTAGCGCTGCCACGGCATCAAACAGACGCCCGCAGCTCGACGTGAGAGGTGAATTCACGCCTTGTTCCATCATGCGCAGCAGAAGCTCCACCTTTGGCCGGCTTAGTTGGCGCACGAACGGGATGTCGAGTTTCTGTAACTCCAGCTTCAGAAACTCACGCCCGAAATGATGTGCTAAGTAACTCACCGCCATGCGCCAGGGTTCACGGATCGCGGCCGCGCCACCGGGCAAAGGCACATACTCGAAATGAGCGGCCCGTTCGAAGTCTTCATATCCGGCGATGAGCGCTTCTCCGCCCCAAATATGTCCGTCGGTGCCGTAGCCAGTGCCGTCCAGGGCGAATCCGATCACACGGCCTTCGAGGTGATTCTCCGCCATACAACTGGCAATGTGCGCGTGGTGGTGCTGCACGCCAACTAACTGCACTCCACTCTGTTGCAGCGCCCATTTGGTGGAGAAGTAGTCGGGGTGAAGATCGTAGGCGACGATCTCCGGATGGATTTCTAGAATCCGCTCAAGATGCTGAACGGCTTCGTGGAAGAAACTGTAACTTTCTACATTCTCCAAATCTCCGACGTGCTGGCTCAAGAAAGCGTTCTTTCCTTTTATGAGGCAGATGGTGTTCTTCAGTTCACCTCCGACGGCCAGTACCGAAGACTGGTCTTTATTAGTTCGGTCGTCCTTCAAGAAAACCGGCACCGGAACAAAACCGCGGGAGCGCCGCAACTGGCGGGTGATACCGCCTGCAACTCGCACCACGGAATCGTCGCAGCGCAGCAGGATGTCGCGGTTATGCATTAGGAAATAGTCGGCGAGACCGCTGAGCCGGTTGATTGCTTCGCGATTGTCAATCGCGATCGGTTCCTCGCTCAGGTTGCCGCTGGTCATCACCAAAGCCTTAAAGCCTCCCTCGGCGAACAGCAGGTAATGAAGCGGTGTGTAGGGGAGAAAAATTCCCAGGTAGCGGTTGAAGGGAGCAACCTCGTCAGGAATGATGCTGTGCTTTGTTTTCTGCAGTAAAACTTTTTTCAGCAAAACAATCGGGCGTTGCATGGACTGCAGAACCGTCCGTGCCGCGCCATCTAACTCGCAGATTTCCTGAGCAGCGTGCAAATCCGGAACCATCACGGCGAACGGCTTCTCGACCCGGCGCTTGCGCTGGCGCAGCAAAGCTACCGCCGCGGGGTTCGTTGCATCGACCGCCAAGTGGAAACCGCCTAGACCTTTAACAGCCACGACCAGTCCGGCGTGCAGCCCGGAGGCTGCTTCGACGATTGGATCGCGGCATTCGATCCGCCGCCCATACTTATCCCAGAGTTCCACGCGAGGTCCACACTCCCAACAGGCGTTGGGCTGGGCGTGAAAGCGGCGGTCCAGCGGATTCTCGTATTCCGCGAGACATGCTGGGCACATGGGAAACATCGCCATCGAAGTGCTCGGCCGGTCGTAGGGAATATCGCGAATGATAGTGAAGCGCGGCCCGCAATTGGTGCAGTTAATGAACGGATAGCGATAACGCCGGTCATTCTGGTCGAACAGTTCGCGCAGGCAATCCAGACATATCGCGACGTCCGGCGAAATGAGCGTGCGAACTTCTTCTCCCTCGTGACTGTGAACAATCAGGAAGTCCCGATCGTTGTTGCACGGCACGTCATGGACCGTCAAGCTCGTGATCCGCGCCAGGGGCGGCGCTTCGGCGGGCAAGCGCTCGACGAAATCCTGAACGGCTTCCGCCGGCCCCTGTATCTCGATAGTCACTCCGGCGGATGTATTGCGAATCGCGCCTCTAAGTCGCCTACTGGTAGCGAGACGATAAACGTACGGGCGGAATCCCACTCCCTGCACAATGCCTGACACTTCGATCTGGCGCCGAACTTCCATACATCATCCGCTCGCAGTGTCCTGCGCCAGCGGTTTATGGGCCCGGCGTCGCTGCCCCAGCCACATCATCCATTCGTGCAGACCGCTGCGGGTCAGGCAAGACACCTTCACAATCTCCATCCCCGGATGCACCTTGCGGGCATTGTCCGCCGCCGCGTCGATGTCAAACGGGACGTAGGGAAGCAGGTCGATCTTATTCAGCACGAGTAAGTCGGACTTGAAGAATATAGAAGGATATTTCAACGGCTTGTCGTCGCCTTCGGTAACGCTCAACACCACGACCTTGGCCGCTTCACCTAAGTCATAACTGGCGGGGCAAACCAGGTTGCCCACGTTTTCGATCAGGAGAAGATCCAGGTCTTCAAGTTTCCAGTCGGCCAAATGGCGTTCGATCATGCGAGCGTCCAAGTGGCAAGTACCGCCGGTCGTGATTTGTTTTACACGGAAGTGAAATCGCTTCAGCCGGTTCGCATCGTTTTCCGTCTGAATATCGCCCGTCAATACGGCCACTCGATCATGCCGCGGCAAGGCTTCCAGGGTGCGCTCCAGAAGACTGGTCTTGCCGGAACCGGGAGAACTGATGAGATTCAGGCAAAAAATGCCGTGCTCCTGAAATCGGACACGCAACTCAGCGGCGATGCGGTCGTTTTCACTGAGAACTTTTCGCTCCAACGGTACTCGGTCCATATTCTTCCACCTCCAGATAGGCCAACTCCAACTCATCTCCACTGATGCATGTGGTTTCCAGGCTCGCGCATTGCGGGCAGCGAGAATCGTAGTCGCGCACGATGAAATCGTTTCCGCAGACACGACAACGATGGCGGCGGGGACAGACCTCAATCCCCAGCTCAAGTGACTCCAGATCGGTATCTTGAATGATCACTTCAAAACAGAAGCGCAATGATTCCGGATCGATCGCTGCCATTTCGCCAATCCGGACACCGACTTTGCATGGATAGGTTCCCGGATGGCGCCCCATCTCGGTTTTGACCGCTTCCAGCACCGAATTCGCGATTCCCAGCTCGTGCATATTTCCTTAGCAGATGCGCGGCAATTGATCGCCCGCGAGCATGTCCACGATGCGGGTCGTGCCGAGCGGTGTCCGCATCGTTACCAGACCTGGGTTCTCTTTCTTTACCGTGCCAATGACCACCGCTTCCGCACCCAGCGGATGACGTTTCATCGCCTGCAGCACCGCGTCGGCGCCCTCAGGCGCGACGATGGCGATCAGCTTGCCTTCGTTGGCGACATATAAAGGATCTAGGCCGAGTAACTCACACGCGCCTCGCACTTCTTCGTGGATCGGAAGCGAACGTTCTTCCAATTCGATCCCAACCTGCGAACGCTCGGCGATTTCGTTCAGCGTGCTGGATACACCGCCTCGCGTCGGGTCGCGCATGCAGCGAATGTCGAGAGTTACATTGGAAGTCACTCCAAGCATCGCGGCCACCAAGGTGTGCAAGGCGGCGCTGTCGCTTTGGATCTTAGTCTCGAATTCCAGCCCCTCGCGTTGCGCCAGAATCGCGATGCCATGATCGCCGATCGGACCGCTCAGCAGCACCTTGTCGCCGGGGCGAGCGCGGTCGGCGGAAAGCTCGATGCCTTCGGGCACAATTCCAATTCCTGTCGTGTTGATGAACAGCCCGTCGCCCTTACCCTTCTCGACGACCTTGGTATCGCCAGTAACAACCTGCACGCCCGCTTCCGCGGCAGCCTGGCGCAGCGAACTCACCACGCGCCGAAGATCGTCCATCGAGAAGCCTTCCTCGATGATGAAAGCGGCGCTCAAGAATAGCGGCGTGGCGCCGCCCATCGCCAAATCGTTCACCGTGCCGTGAACCGCAAGGGAGCCGATGTCGCCGCCGGGAAAGAAAAGTGGTTTTACTACAAAGGAATCGGTGGTGATGGCTAAACGCTGGCCGTTCACATTCACGATTGCCTGATCATCCAGTCGCGCCAGCACCGGATTCTGGAACGCAGGCAGGAAGATGTCGCGAATTAACTCGGCGCTCAACTTGCCGCCGCTGCCGTGCCCCAGCAGAATCGTGTCTTTGGCCGTGAGCGGCGCCGGGCAACTGAGTTCGACGATGGTCTTGGCTGGCACGCGCTCTCCTAACTCGCAACCCTGTGGCGCCGATAGTGATAGTAGGCCGCGCATGCCCCTTCACTCGAGACCATAGGCGCTCCCAATGGATTCTCCGGCGTACAGCGAATGCCAAACGCGGGACAATCGGTCGGCTTCTTTAATCCCTGCAAAATCTGCGCGCTGATGCACTCGGCGGGCTCGGCTACGGTAAGCTCGCCCAGATCAAAGACTCGGCTGGCGTCAAAAGCGGCATATTCCTCGCGCAAACGCAAGCCACTCTGCGGGATCAGCCCAATGCCGCGCCACTTCTGGTGGGCGATTTCAAACACCTCAGCCACGATTTTCTGCGCCGGTAAATTTCCCTGGTAGCTCACCGATCTCACATACTGGTTTTCCATCCGCGCCTCTCCCGCCTCGAGTTGCCGGACCAACATGAGGACCGCTTCCAATATATCAACCGGCTCGAATCCGCCGACCACGATCGGTATGCGGAAATCACGAACCAGATCCTCATACTCCTTACATCCCATCACTGTGCAGACATGCCCAGGCGCAATGAAACCCTGCACCCGGTTGGTCTGAGAAACCATGAGGGCGCGGATCGCCGGCGGGACCAATACGTGCGAAACCAGCATGGAAAAGTTGGTAAGACCTTCGCGCCTCGCTTGCCATGCGGCCATCGCATTCGCGGGAGCCGTGGTCTCGAAACCAATCGCCAGAAACACGACTTTGCGATCCGGATTCAAGCGGGCGATCTTCACCGCCTCAGTCGGGGAGTACGCGATGCGAACGTCCGCGCCCTGGGCCTTGGCCCGAAACAGATCCGAGCGGGACCCAGGCACGCGCAGCATGTCTCCGTAAGAGACTAGGATAACGTCTGGTTGCAGCGCTAACGCGATCGCTTTGTCCACGGTTTCGAGCGGCGTGACGCAGACTGGACATCCCGGGCCATGCACGAGTTCGATATCGCGCGGCAGCAGTTCGTCAATGCCGTAGCGCATGATGGTGTGGGTTTGGCCGCCACAGATTTCCATCAGCACCCAGGGCCGGGTTGTACGCTGGACGATCTCAGCCGCCAAGGCCCGTGCAATGCGATGGTCACGGTATTCGTCAAGATACTTCATAAACTGAAACCCAGCGCAAAACCCACAGGCTGAACTCTGACCAGAGGCGAACCGCCTATCGGTGCGGGCGAAGCTTTCTATTCCGCCGGCGGCAATTCCGCTTCCAGCGCTCCCATCTCTTCGAGAAGCTGGTATGTGCGCTCGGCTTCGGACGCGTCTATACGGCTTATAGCGAAGCCAACATGGACCACCACATAGTCGCCCAGGCCAGCCTCTGGAACAAAGTCTAGAGATACCTGGCGCACAATGCCGCCGAACTGCACGCGGGCCGAACGCAACGGACCCGCCTCTTGAATTTCGAGGATTTTCCCTGGGATGGCAAGGCACATGGCAGCTCTCCCCATCGTCAGTACAACACTGGCCGTTACAGCGATCTGTGATGAGGGACACAGCTCCTAGTGACGCGTAAAGTGACAAGCGCGGGACCGCGCCGGCAAACCTGCCCGCCCGCGGTGCAAGTACGATTTGTATCACGGTATGCCTTCAGGCATACCGTAGGTGCTGCTTTATGAATGCGCCTTTCGGCGCTGGATGATTGCGTTCGAGCCTCACCCACGGACTGCTATGGGTGCACGCAACGATAGGAGAAGTCACCCTCGCGGGTCGATTTGGGTAACTCATGCACCCAGCCGGTATAAGTCACTCGGAGTGCGCGGTCGCCATTCAACTCAGTGCCCGTCCACCAAGAAATGATCATCGAGTGTGGATTCCATAGCGGAGTTTCTTTGTCGGGCTGCGTTTGATAGGTTGCTTTCATCGGCGCATTTGGGTCCAAAACGCCGCCTGCATTCCGGCCATGCCGAACCATTGAACGCACGCTCTCATCCGCCGTCGGCAGCCTCCAGATGTTTTGCGGTACAGCAGCCAGGGTCTTGCCATCCTGCTCCAAATAGCTACAGGCGTGCGCCGCTTCAAACCAACTCGCAACAGCGGAGTCCGGCCAACCGGGCCCCTCTGGCGCCCAGGTCAGTTCAACGCCATTGCCCGCGATCCGGCGCATTCCATAGTTTCCATCATCCACGCGCTGGGCCACGCGCCACGCTGGAACAGCGCCACAGACTGCGGCGGTGACCAATGGCAGCGCCACTACGAGCCGAAGCGCAAGCCGCTTAGGTTCGGGACGTCCGAACCAATAGCAAGCCGCGAGTAAGAGCAGCGGCAATACAATCAGCGGCAATACGGTGAGGAGCAATCTGGCGCCGCCGCGAAAAAAGAACAACGCAAATACAGCCAATCCGAGATGGAACGTTACGCCAACCGCTCGCCATTTCACGGACGCAGCCGCAGCCACCACGAACAGCGCCATCGGCGACAGGTACTGGACCAACGTCAGTGCGACGTTCGCCCAGAAGCTGCGGGAATACCATCCCTCATAAAAAGCCTCATTGCCGCCCCAGAACGCCCACAAGCACGCAATGAGGACCGATCCTCCCACGGCAATCCATCCGATTGCCATACGCATACGGCCGTTTACCAATGCAACCACGTGCAGCCTCCAGTCCAACTTGGAAATGTTTTCATTCAATTCACTTTTTTGCGGACTTTGTCCGCTGTCTCAAATATCGGCCCGCTGTTGCCGGAAAGGAGCTTCTGAAGGTGTGAAGAATTCCTTAACAAATGTTTCAGAAACATTGAATCGGAACAGAATCAATCGCTTGCAGATGGGAAATGCTGGTGGATCGCTAGGTGGGCGCCGACCTGGGCGGTAATATCCCGCGCGGCCTGACTCTGGGCGTTCCCCAACTGTGCCATCGGGTATTCGTAACGATCCGACCAAACCAGCTTCCCGCTGTGTACGTCCACGAGCCGCGAAGTGATTCTTACATGCTCTCCCGTCCGCTGAATCGTGCCTTCCAGCAACACTTCCAGCCCCAGCATGCGGGACATAAAGCCCATCGAAAGCCGCGCACGCTGATACCGATAGACCGTCGTCGGCGAAGTCACATGGACGTTCTCCAGTTTCGACAGGTCGGCCGCCAGCAGATCGGTTAAACCGCGAGGAAAGGCGGCGCAGTCCAACTCGGGGCTCAGGCACTCGAAAGGCACAACCGCGATGTTGGCAAAGTCTCTTCCTGCGGGAAGGTAGCGTGACGGCAGGTAGAACTGCCAATAGATGAAGCCGCATAACGCTAACAGCGTCACCGCCGCCAGCCAAAGCCTGCGAGGCCGCCAGACCGGCTGTGAGATTCCTTTCGCGGGTTGAGCGCTGCCGCCGTCTGCCGGAACCAGCACAACTTCTCCCACGAACCGGTATCCCCGCTTCGGAAGTGTTTCCACATACTGGCCGGCCTCGCCCTCGTCGCCCAAAGCTTTGCGCAAAAGCGAAATATTCCGAGCCAGCCCGACGTCTTCCACGGTTGTGTCTGGCCACACGACTCTCATTAATTCAGCTTTATCCACTATCCTTCCATGGTGTTCCAGCAGAACATGGAGGGTTGCCGCTACCTTGGGCACAAGCGGCACCATCTCATCCTCTCGAAATAAGAGCCGCTGCCCGGAGTCATAGCGGAACGGGCCGAAGCGGTATACGGGCTTGGCAGACTGATTCATGGTAGTCAAACTTCCGGCTCACAACTCGCGGCTGATAGAGTAACTTCCAATGCCGTGCCTCCGCTGTGACTCGCGTCACGTTGGCAGCATCGGAAGGGTCTGCGAACGCCCCAGAAAAACAGGTCTTATCGCTTTTCTCGCAGATCGCGGCGTGCCAAGGCGCTCCGGTGATTGAGCCCGGGCCACGGACTATACGGAAGCGATCCACTCGGCGACCTTTCGCTCGCGCAGCAAACTGGACCGCCGCCCGCAAGCCGATTCGGCCATTAGTCCGCCCGAAATGCTAAATTAAGTAGTCGATGTCTGCCCCAAACTCTCTCTTTGTTCGCGCTGCCAAGGCTCAGTCCACCGAACGGACTCCAGTCTGGTTCATGCGCCAGGCTGGACGCTACATGCCTGAGTACCGCGTCATCCGCAAACAATATTCCTTGATCGAGATCTGCAAGAAGCCGGCGGTCGCGGCCCAAATCACCATTGAAGCTGCCGAGATCCTCAAAGTCGATGCGGCTATCATCTTCGCCGATCTTCTTCTCCCGCTCGAAGTCATGGGACTGCCCTTTCACTTCGCCGCCGGTGAGGGGCCGAAGATCGAGCGGCCGGTGCGCACCGCCGAAGATGTTGTCCACCTGCGCACCGATCGCGCTGCTGACCTCGGCTATGTTTCTGAAGCGGTGAAGTTGGTGTGCAAGCACTTCGGCGACAAGCTCCCCGTCATCGGTTTCTGCGGCGCGCCCTTCACGCTCGCCAGTTACATGATCGAAGGCGGAGGCTCTCGCAACTATCTTTTCACCAAGAAGATGATGTACTCCGCGCCCGCCGCGTGGAACGAACTGATGAAGAAGTTGGTCGCGGTGACCGCCGAGTATTCAGCCGAGCAGGTGCGCGCCGGCGCCGATACCATCCAGATCTTCGATAGCTGGGTGGGCTGCCTGAGCGTCGAAGATTATCGCCGCTATGTTCTGCCGCATGTGACGGACCTGGTGAAGCGCCTGCAAAAGACCGGCGCACCCGTCATCTACTTCGGCACCGACAGCGCGACTCTCCTCCGCTCGATGCAAGAAACTGGCGCCGAAGTCGTTGGCCTCGATTGGCGCATTCCGCTCGATGCCGGATGGCAGAGCCTTGGTTTCAAAGGCGCCGTGCAGGGCAATCTCGATCCGGTGCTGCTCTTCGCCGATTGGAAAGAACTCAAATCGCGCGCCGCGGACATATTGCGCCAAGCCGCCGGACGCCCCGGCCACATCTTCAATCTAGGCCACGGCATTCTCCCCGAGACTCCGGTGGACAACGTGAAAGCGCTCTGCGATTTCATCCGCGAGCACTCGGCAGATTTCAAGAAGGAGCGCAAGACGGAGTCAAGAAAATGACGATCTGCCCGCTGGGCCTCGTCGGCCAGTGCTATTGCGCCAATCGGGTGAGTTCGTTTGCCGCGTCGGAACAATCCTCGAAACTATCCGCGAAAACCGCGGTGCTTCTGCTGGCGCACGGCAGCCCCGAGAACCCCGGCCAGGTTCCCGAGTTTCTAAGTTATGTCACTGGCGGACGGCCCCTGCCGCCAGCGGTGGTTGAAGAGATCCGTCGTCGCTATTCGCTGATCGGTTTCTCGCCGCTCCCCTGCTGGACACTTTTGCAAGCCGATCGACTTTCGCAGTCGTTGCAGATGCCGGTCTTCGTCGGCATGCGCAACTGGAAGCCTTTCATCGCCGATGCGGTGAAGGCAATTGCGAATCAACGATATGAACGCGTCATCGCCATCTGTCTCGCCCCGCAGAATTCGCGCACCAGCGTCGGCCTCTATCGCAGCGCCGTGAGTAGCGACGCCAGCGGCGATAGAACTCTTCCTTTCAAATTGGACTTCGTCGAGGAGTGGCACGATCAGCCGCTGCTCGTCAAAGCCTTCGCCGAGAGACTGCGCCCCGGTTGGGAGAAAGCCAGCGCCGAAAGCGGAGCGAAACTCCCCATAATCTTCACCGCGCACAGCGTTCCCGAGCGCACGATTACTGAGGGCGATCCCTACCAGAGGCAATCCAAGGAAACCGCCCAGTTAGTAGCGAAAGAGGCGAGCTTTGCCGCCGAGGACTGGACGTTCGCCTTCCAGAGCCAAGGCATGTCAGGCGGCCCCATGTCACTCAACCCATGGATCGGCCCCACGGTAGAGGAAACGATCAAAAATTTAAAGGCGAAAGGCCACCGCGGTGTCTTCCTGCATCCCATAGGATTTCTGTGCGATCACGTGGAAGTGCTCTACGATATTGATATCGCCTTCCAACAGTTCGCGGAAAAAGAGGACATGCGCCTGTGGCGAGCCGAGTCGTTGAACGGCTCAAAGACATTAACAGCAGCCCTGGCGCAAATAGTAAGCAGCCGCGTAAGAGCACTGGGCGTTTAGCTAAGAGCGAATTGCTTCGCTCGCTCGGAGCTCGCAGCTCGTGGCACACAATGAAACACATTGCCATCATCGGCGGCGGAATTTCCGGCCTTTCGGCCGCGTTCACGATCGAAGAGAAGCGGCAGTCCGGCACGTCCGTCCAGTACGTTTTGTTCGAGTCCAGCCCGCGCCTGGGTGGTGTGCTCGTCACCGACCGTGTCGACGGCTGTCTGGTCGAAGCCGGACCCGATTCGTTTCTCACCGAGAAGCCCTGGGCTGCCGACCTCTGCCGCAAGATCGGGTTGGGCGATCAACTCATCGGCTCGAACGACTCTGAGCGCAAGACCTACATCGTAGCCAGGGGCAAGCTGGTGGTGATGCCCGATGGGCTCATGTTCATGGTGCCCACCAAGATCATGCCCACCGTGTTCTCGCCGCTTTTTTCCTTGCGCACAAAAATGCGCATGGCTGCCGAATGGTTTCATCCGCCGCGCAAGGCCTCCGAGGACGAAACCGTCGCCGAGATGGTCGAGCGCCACTACGGTCCCGAGATGGTCGAACTGCTTGCCGACCCGCTGCTCTCCGGAGTTTATGGCGGGTTAGCTTCGGAGTTGAGCGTGCGCGCCGTGTTGCCTCGCTTCGCCGACATGGAATCGAAACACGGCAGTCTGGGCCGCGCCATGCTCGAAGCCCGCAAGAAAATGGGCGCACCGGCGAGCGTCCCAGCGCGGCCGCTGTTCACTTCGCTCAAAGAGGGCATGCAGCAGATGGTCGATGCCCTGGTCGCACGTTTGGATGCGAACTCATTAAAGACGTCTTCGCTCGTGCAATCGGTGATTCGCCAGGATAACGGCTGGACGGTTTGTGCCGGTTACCAGAGCGATCAATTCGACGCAGTGATCGTCGCGACCCCAGCACATGTCGCTTCGGCCGTGTTGCAAGCTGCGGATGAGAACCTGTCCCGCGATCTGGGCGAGATTGCGTACAGCTCTTCCGTGACGGTCACGCTCGGTTACGACGAAAAAGTGCGTCGCTCGCTCCCGCCGGGCTTCGGATTTCTGGTGCCGCGCAGTGAAGGCCACCGCGTGCTCGCGGCCACCTTCGTCCATAACAAATTTCCGCACCGCGCGCCGGAAAATCGCGCCCTCGTCCGCTGCTTTCTCGGCGGCGCGCGCGACGAAGAAATCCTCGACAGCAGCGAAGATCAAATTCTCGAAATCGTTCGCGGCGAACTGCGGCAGATCATTGGCATTGCTCTCGATGCCGAACCCCTGTTTGCGCGCGTCTACAAATGGAAGTCTTCCATGGCGCAGTATTCTGTCGGACACCTCGAACGCTTGCAGCGCATCGAATCGCTCCGCCAGAAACTTCCCGGTCTGGCGCTCGCCGGCAACGGCTATAACGGCATCGGAGTCCCCGACTGCGTTCGCTCCGGCACCGAAGCGGCCGGCAAAATCCTTGGCGAGATGGGGATGTGGTCGTCTGCGTAGCGATTGGGCGTTCCCACTCTGATATTCTGAATTTCTCATTTCTACTCTGATGAGCATTGCCTCCGCGAGCCGATGGAAGATCATTGTTGCCTTCGGGCTCGTCTATGTCTTCTGGGGCTCGACTTATCTTGGCATCGGCATCGCTGTCGAGCAGATTCCTCCGGGCGTCATGTGTGCCGCGCGCTTCCTGGTCGCGGGCACGGTCATGCTCGCTTACTGCGCGCTGACCGGACACCGCATTCGTTTTTCGGCGCGCCAGCTTGGCCATCTGGCGGCTGTCGGCATTCTGCTTCTGATGGGCGGCAATCTCACGCTTTCTTACGCGGAGCGCATCGTTCCCACCGGCCTGGCGGCGCTGCTGACTGCGGTTTCGCCGCTCTGGTTTCTGGCGCTCGATAGCCTGTTGCTGGGCGACCATCACATCTCGCGGCGCGGCAAGATCGGGCTTGTAATCGGGATCGCCGGGGTGGTCGTGCTCATCTGGCCCGATCTTCGGCATCCCAATGTCCTTGGCCATCGCGAACTCTGGT
>PLIC01000002.1 GCA_003139995.1 Candidatus Acidiflorens stordalenmirensis
AGCGGATGATCGAACGCAGGGTGTCGAGAAGTGCGGCCAGAGAAATAAGCATCGGAGGACAGAATTCGGAAAGAAGTATAATTCGCATGCGCTCAGATCTTTCCGGGTTTTCGAGAGGCACAACTCGTCACGAAACCGCCCGTTGAAACTTTCCACGTAGTCATTCTCCATCGGTCGTCCGGGTTGGATCGTATGCCACTGCAGACCTTGTTCGTAGGCCCACTGATCGACCGCGCGGCTCACAAACTCGGGTCCGTTGTCACTGCGGATCTGCCGCGGCAGTCCGCGCCTCTGCTTCAGTTCCTCCAGTACGCGCACCACACGTACTCCACCCAGCGAGGTGTCGACCTCGATCGCCAGGCACTCTCGCGTGTAGTCATCCACGATGTTCAAGGTTCGGAACCTCCGCCCCGAGCTGAGCGCATCGCTCATGAAGTCTACCGACCACACCTGGTTGGCTGCCACTGCCTCGGGCAGCGGCTGGCGCACCCTGCCACGCTTTCGCCCACGTTTGCGCCGCAGCGACAGCTTCTCCTCGACATACAGCCGGTAGATGCGTTTGTGATTCACCTGCCACCCTTCCCGCTACAGCAGAACCTGCAAACGCCGCTAGCCGAACCGACGCCTGACTTCGGCCAACTCACGTAGCCGCACTCGCAGTCGCTGATCCTCACCTTGCTGTCTGCGATACCGGAATGTCGCACGATTCAGCTCCATCAGCCCGCAGGCACGTCGCTGGCTCAGGTCGATTTCTACCTGCATCACCAGCACTGCCTCCCGTCGCATCTGCGGGCTCACCACTTTTTTGCGACCACCGCCTTCAACGCCCGGATGTCCACCGCCTGTTCGGCCACGATTTGCTTCAGCTGGCGATTCTCTTCCTCCAACGCCCGCAGCCGCTTCGCCTCACTCACTTCCATCCCTCCGTACTTACTCTTCCATCGATAAAAACACGCCCGCGTGATCCCGTGCCTCCGGCACAGTTCCCCGGTTTCCACGCCGGCTTCTGACTCCTTCAGCACGGCGATGATCTGTTCTTCACTGAATCGACTCTTGCGCACGACTCCTCCTCTGACCCTGGGCGGGTCATCCTAAAATGGAGAAGTCATATTTTCAATGGACTAATTTCTGGGGGGGCAGGTCACGGCAGTATTCCTGTCCCCACCTCCCAGTCGGGTCGGAGGAGGCGCGCATACGCGCTAGCCTGTCCGCTGGCACTCCAACGTCAGTCTCCGACCGCATCAACTTGGACTTCAACCAGCCAGTCGGGCTCCACCAGCCTACTCACTTCAACGAGCGTAGATGCAGGCGGCTTTTCGCCGAACGCAGCTTTGGCGATAGGCTTCTCGTACTTCATGTATTCGTCCATGTCGGTCGTGAATGTATAGATGTGAATCACGTTGGCCCAAGTAAGATTTACAGCCTTCAACGCTCGTGTGACCATGTCGTAGACTACCTTCAATTGCTCCTGCATATTGCCCTTGCCAAGGTTTTCACGCTTCAGTCCGATGGCCACCTGCCCAGAAATTCGATACAGATAGCGCCCCTCAGCACGGACAATCTGTGCGTACAAATTGTCAAACGGCTCGTGAAGATTCGGTGGATTGATCAGATCAATTCGCATGCTATGCTCCGTTTCCTTATCAGATGGAATGTCACCCGCTCCGCGTATCCATTTACTTCGCGGATATCACTAAACAGCAAAACATTGTTCTCACACTTGAAATTCTGCTCGCTCGCATCGACGTGCATTGATTGCATCTCCATCTCAGCTTCCACGCCTCTTCTCCAGCAGTAAGTAAACGATCGCGACAATACCGGCCGACGGAATCGATGCAGTCGTATACCGGAAGAGCTTCGCTGCGTGGAAAGAGAGCGGGTTAAAGATGAAAAAGGACAGTACGACCCCCACAAGAACGGCAACTATGGCGGACATATTAATGGAAGGATTACGCGTCGTCTTTTTCCCGTCGGAAATTCCGTAAAGCCGCCAAAGATCGAAGTGCTCCCGTTTCAGTATGAAATAATCGGCCGCGTAAACGGCGGCGAGTGGTGCCATGAACAGTCCCGTAAGAGACAGCAGCGAACCAAAATTATTGTACAGCGGTTGTGCGAAACCGGCGAGCAGGATGAAGCAAGGGATCATGAACACTGTCGTCACGGTTCGCCATTTCCAGCGATTCATTGCAGACGTCTGCTTCAATGACATACAGGCCACATAGCCGGTGAGCACGGTGGCGGTGACGTTGCCGAGTCCGATGAACACAAGGATCACAACGCCAAGTGCGGTGCCAGCGAGCGGTATCATCCAAGTTGTCGGGTCACTGCTCCCGAACCTAAGGCCGGCGATCAAACCCGAGATAGTACCTAAGGATGCGAAAAGCGCGAGCCCAATCAGGCTCGGCCAAAACGCGGCCCGTCTAGTCTTGGCCAAACGAGCCAGATTCCCCAGAAAGGGCCACCATCCGAAGCCCGCACCCAAGTTCAGCTCGATAGCAACAACGTAGTTAAACCAGCGGTCTTGGCTGGCACCCCGTGGCCGCATGTCAAACATCTGCCGAAAACCAATCTCACGCCAAATGATTACAAGTATCGCAACCATGATCACCGCCAGCCCAGGAGCGACAAAGCGGTTCAATCGTTCGACCCCAGTAACACCCCGAGTCAGCACCAACCAACACAGCGCCAGTCCCGCGCAGGCTGCACCGGTGGTAATCAAGCTATCTGAGCCAGCCACCGGTGTGAGGGCACCAGTAATTCTCAGAAATACTTTGCCGAGCATGATCATCAGCACTGCGCTCCACGCAATCCAGATGAATTGCGCCAAGCCCATCGGGAGGAATGTACCGCGATGACCAAAAGTGCTCCGGAGCAGCAGAAATTGTTCCACTCCATAGCGGTAGGACGGCGTGGTCGCGGAAAAAGCCACGATCGCCACTGCAATAAGGTTACCCCCCAGCGCGGCAGCAGCGCCCATCCTCAAATTCACGAACGTTGCAGTTGTCCCGCCAATGAGGAAACACCAAGTGGCGATCGCGAGACCGATCGTGATCTCCGTAAGGGCGAAGAATCCCCAAATGCGCTCTCCGCGCAGAATGGGAAGTATTCCTTCCAATTGCTCCCGCTCGACACGAGCCTCTAGTTCATTTCCCACTGCACCACCTCCATGTGACGCCGGCGTGTTAGTACCATCCCCAAATCAAAATGATGATCGGGAGAACCAACGCGACCAGAACCAGACTCACGTAGTCCCAGGGCGTCAACGCAGATGACTGTTGAAGGACGGCGTCCTCCATGACAGTGCGGATCCGCTCCTGAAGCTTCTGCTCCAGAGCAGGTTCAAAACTCGTGTCAGTAGTTTGGATAGAAGCCGAAATGTCATTCATCCTTTTTACCTGCAAAAAGATTCACAATCTGACCGAACGCCCAGCACTTTCGAAACGCCTGGCCCGATGGTCTTCCGGAGCCTGTAACTTGAAACATCAACAGAATAAGCAGAGCTGCTCGAACAACAGATTTGCCGCAAGTAAAGATGTGATCTCAGCACTGTCGAATTGCGGTGATACTTCCACAAGATCGCAGCCGACGAAGTTCAACCCTTGCAATGCCCGCACCAGGCCGAGAATTTGCACGCTGGAAAGGCCTCCGACTTGAGGCGTACCCGTTCCCGGCGCAAACGCGGGATCCACAACGTCAATGTCAAGACTGAGATAAGTCTTGAGGCCCTCGAACGCCTTCAATTTCTTGTCCACCAGTGGAAGCCCATGTTGGTGAAATTCCTCAGCGGTGACCATGTCGATTTTGTGTTCACGCGCGTAGTCGAGGTCCTGGGCGTTGTAGGCCTGTCCGCGCAAACCAACTTGAAGAATGTACGGCTCCGCCAGTAACCCTTCTTCGATCGCACGCCGGACTGGAGTCCCGTGAGAGTACTTGATCCCCCAGTACTCGTCCCAGGTGTCCGAGTGTGCGTCCAACTGAATCAGGGCCACGGGTCCGTGAAACTTGTGAATCGACCTCAGAATTGGCAGAAGAATGGAGTGGTCGCCACCGACACACATCGGAATTGCGCTCTCCTGCAGGACGACGTTCAACTCCATTGTTATCCTCCGGAACGTGTCCTCAATGGAGAGCGGGTTGACCGACAAATCGCCATAATCGGCGACGCGCAGACACTCGAATGGGTTGACATTCAAAACGGGATTGTAAGGTCGTATCAGGGCCGACTGTTCGCGAATGCGGCGAGGTCCGAACCGGGCACCGGGCCGGTAGCTTGTCCCGCCGTCATAGGGTACGCCCATCAGAGCGAC
Organism: Candidatus Acidiflorens stordalenmirensis; assembly: GCA_003139995.1. Taxonomy (GTDB): domain Bacteria; phylum Acidobacteriota; class Terriglobia; order Terriglobales; family Acidobacteriaceae; genus Acidiflorens; species Acidiflorens stordalenmirensis. Next base: position 4,308 of record PLIC01000002.1, read on the forward strand.
GTCTAGACGCTTTGCGTCCGGAATATGCGGGAGCCGCATGAATGTGGGAATTCCGGCGAACCGTGGATAATCGAGGGCATTCACTGGCGTCGGGTGTGGCTCTGGAAGTTGCTTGGACTGTATTCGTTTCACGGGTGACGTAGACATTCTTGTGGCGCTCCTTGCATTCGCAAAGCAGGGTCGCCTCGCGAACGACTCTACTTTAGAACAGATGAACCGAGTCTTTTTGAAACTACTATTTCATTCTCACCAAGCCGGGATGTTTCGCGGCTTCGGAAGTCAAGATCGGATTTAACGGCAATGCCTTGGTGTCAATCACTTTCCCTTCCTTCATTACCAAAGAGAGTTTGCGCATGTTCTCGATATCTTGCAGGGGGTCGGCATCCACAACAATCAGATCCGCAAACTTTCCGGGTTCGAGCGTCCCCATCTGATCCAGTTTGTTGTATGCGGCCGCGATGTTCTTCGTCGCGCACTGAATCACGGTCATGGGCGTCATTCCTTGCTCCACCATGGCGCGCATCCACAAGTAGTGTCCTTCGCCGAGGACCAGCATCCAATCCAGCTTTTGGTAGTCCGATCGTGACGCGTAGATGTCCGGATCGTTCACCCCTGCATCCGTCGCAAGAAGCATCGGAACGCCTGCCTTGATCATGCGTACTTCATTCTCGTGTTGTGCGCGAATCGACTGTGCACGCAGCGGATCCGGCGGGAACTCGTATTGGGCGTGCTCAAGTTGCAATTTTGTCTTGCGCTGCGTATTGGTCTGAATGCCAGAATAGATTTTTTTTGACAGGAACATTTGCAGCGTGGATTCCAACATAGGCGTTGGTCCCGTGTGAGAGCCGTGTTGCACCATGTCCACACCGGCCTCCAGAACTTCACGTAGGCTTTCGATTGAGCTTTGATGTGTCTGGACAATGATTCCGGCTCTATGACATTCCTCGATCATCGCCCTCTGCTGTTCGGGAGAAAAGCGCAGTACGGCAGCCTGACCGATCTCACTATTGATGGGAAACCCATCTCCAGTAGCACCGTATTTCAAGAAATCGATGCCCAGAGCGATGTATTTGCGGGTCTCTTCTCTTACTTGTTCCGGTGTCATCCAGGCGAGATCGGGCCCCATATTCTCTTCAAACATTTTGTTGTAGCGCTCTTGAAATGGAACGGAAGCCGACCGGATTGAATCTATGTCAAACACGGCTCGGAAGCCCACGATATTCCCAGCGACATACATTCGGCTCCCGATAACTTCGCCTCTATTGATCCGGTCGCGGACTCGCATCAGCGATCGGAGCGGGCCCATCGAGTCGAAAACGGTGGTGACTCCGTACTTCAAGGAGGTTTGCGCAGCCTCCTCGATTAATGGCTCGAGCTGATTTTCGTAACGGGCAAGAAACTCAATATGGTCCCAGTTCATCCAATGAATGAGGTGCACGTTGGCGTCCATCAGACCGGGCAGCACGTACTTGCCGTTTACTCGAATCTCATGCGCACCTGCTGGGACGCTGACGGCCGATCGGGGGCCAACGGCAGCTATAAGCTTATCGTTGATGACGATTACGCCGTCACGAATAGGTGTGCCACCATTGCCATCAATAATTGTGGCTCCAGTAACAACAACGGTCTGAGCCTTTGTGGCGCCAACTAGGCAAAAGGCAATCATCATTGCCACCAGTAATCTCTTCATGCGCCTCCTAACTCTCTCCGATAGAACATCGCATTCGCGCTATTTCGCGCGTATCCGCCCTGGATTCATGGCCTCGGGAGAGGTTAGAACTGGATTGCGGGGTAACTTATCCACCTCAACCGTTCTCCCCTCCTTCATGACCATCGAAATCTTGCGCATATTCTCTATGTCTTGCAGTGGATCTGCATCCAACACGACGAGGTCGGCAAACTTGCCCGGCTCCAGCGTGCCGAACTGATCCAGCTTGTGATAGGCCGACGCAATGTTCTTGGTCGCAGTCTGAATAATCGCCATCGGCGTCATGCCCCTCTGCCTCATCGCATGCATCAAAGTGAACTCGGCTACACCGATCTCCGAACCAATGAACACCGATGGATCGGGAGCAGCGCCAGCCTCCTGAGAGATTTGAGGGACCGGCCCTCTGGCAACATCTGGATCGATCAAGCCAGCATCGGTGGACACTAGCATGGGCACGCCTGCCTTGATCATTCGGATTTCGTTTTCCAGGCTATAGTCCACATTGTCTTTCCCGTTGTCTGCGTCCGACCCGATAAACTTCTGATCGCGCACCTGCTGTTCCTCTACCGTCGAAAGCGTTTGCCACTGCGTCCCACAATAGAATTTTCGTTCGAGCATCAGCTCGATGGTGGCGTCCGGAATTCGTGAGGGCCCCGTAAACGAACAGTGCTGTGTCATATCCACGCCCGCGTCCAAGACGGAGCGCAGTGCTTCGGCGGACGTCTGATGCGCTTGGATGATCTTATTGGCTTGATGAACCGCTTCAACCATGGCTCGCTGTTGTTCCGGGGTGAATCGCAACACGGCATCCTGTCCGACCTCACTGTTGGTCGGAGCTCCATCGCCCGTCGCGCCGTACTTCACAAAATCGACACCTAGAGCAACGTACTTGCGCATCTCTTCTCCAACTTGCGCAGGTGTCTTCCAACAGAGACCAGGACCGACGTTTTTCTCAAACATGGCATTGATGCGTTTCTGAAACGTTTGGCTGGCCGCGCGCATGGACTCAGACGTTGTAAACACTGCACGAAAGCCGACAATGTCTCCTGCGACAAACATTCGACTGCCCTCAATTTCCCCCCTATTGATCCTATCGCGTACGCGCATCAGCGGGTCCAGCGGCCCCATGGAATCAAAGACCGTGGTGAAGCCGTGCTTCAATGCAACTTGCGCCGCTTCTTCGATTATGCCGTCGAAGTTGTTTTCATAGCGCGCCAAGAACTCGATGTACGACCAGCTTGGCCATGGGATCAAATGCACATTAGCGTCCATCAATCCAGGGACGATGTACTTGCCGCTTAGCTTGACCTCTCGGGCGTCGGCTGGAGCCGAAACGGAAGACTTCGGCCCCACCGCGACGATCCGCTTATCCTTGATGACGATGACGCCATCACGAATCGGCGCGCCGCCGTTGCCGTCAATGATCGTCGCACCGGTGAGAACGACCGTTTGAGCTTTCGATACTTGTGCGAGGCCCAGAAACAGTACGAGTGCCAAGACAAACTTCCTCATAGTTCCCTCCCCTCTCTAGATGCTTAGACTGCCCGAGCAACCATGGCTTCGTGCAAACTCCTAAGTACAGCCATTAAAACTCATACCGAAGCGCAAACTGCATCACTCGTGGGTTCGTCAGCAGACCCGTGTAGGTACCGAAATTGGTCGAGTTCGACAGCGAAGGCGGATTGGAGTTCACGTCAAAGCGGGTAAAGTTGCCGACGTTGAAAACCTCCCAGCGGAACTGAACCGAATGATTCTCGTTGTAGGGCATCTTCCAGCGTTTACTCAAAGAAGAATCCCAGCTCAAGAATCCATCACCGCGCACCGTGTTGCGGCTCCCCGATTGTCCTGGAAACGTGAACTCGTAGGCGTTAAATGCAGCCGTTGTGTCCGGGAACATTAGCACCTCACCATTGCTGGTCTTCGTGGCTCCCCCTGTCTTTATCGGCGCGACCTGCGTCGCGAGGCCAGCGATCGCACCGCTTGTCGGCAAATTGACGCCATTGCTGGTTGAGAATGGTAGCCCACTGGTTATGCGGAAAAGGCCGGAAAACTGCCAGCCGCCAATCAAGGCGTTGAGCCAGCCAGACGAGTTGCTTCCGAACAGTTCGCCACGTCCAAATGGGAGTTCCACCACCCAATTGGCATTCAACTGGTGCGTCATGTCGAAGCCAGAAACCCCATACATTTGGCGAGGATTAAAAGTATTGATAATGCCAAAGTCGTTCCTATTGCCCGAACTCGTCGACAAATTTACCGGAGCGACTCGAGCCGCCGTGGAGACTAGGTCGAGGGACTTTGAAAAGGCATAATTGAGATCGAATTGCACACCGCGCGACAGCCGCTTTCGGAACGACACTTGCAAGGCGTTATAGTTCGCGTTGGCCACGGACCGCCACATGTATAGAGAAAAGAATTGGGGGTCATAGAACGTGTAAGGGCCAAGAGTGCTGCACCCATTTGGACAAATGAAACCAGGTATGTCCAGGAAGTACGGGATGAAGGTTTCGTTGTAGAGGTAAAGCTGTTCCATAGCGTAGATAGCCTGCAGAGGCGTACATGTCCCCGCAGAGCACGGGGTATTGGGAACATTAGCCTGCGTGATTGGCTCAAAAAGATTCCAGTACGGCGCCGTGGGTCCCACCAGACTTGGCGTAATTTGCGATAATGGGACGCCTTGGCGCGCGAGGGTCGAGAGGCGATCCATCGCGCTGAAATAATCAATGTGTGACGAAGGATCGACAAGGTCCATAGGTGGCGCAGCGTCTTCCTGGGCAAGCAACCTATGTGAGAGGCGTCCAATATAGGACACTTCTAGCAACGAGGTAGTCGTGAGCTGGCGCGCAACGGAGAGGTTTAGCATGTAGATGTATGGGGTCTTAAGGCCTTCATCCATACTAAACCCATCCGCGAGACCACCATTAGCCGCGCCGGCAGGAGGAATCTGTGGGAAACCGCCAGGCGGAGCAGGAATCATAATGAATCCGTTGTTCTGACTGGGGCAACCGGACACAGGAATTGAAGTGAGACTTGTGACGCGAGGGGCACAATCCGCACTCTGAGACCCGAGCGGGGTGACAATGTTTGTTGAAAGTCCGAACGAGCCGTTTTGCGCGAAGGTGTTTATCAGCTCGGTACCAAAGTGGTCGTAAGTGAGCGCAAATCCAGCACGGATGGAGGTCTTGCCTTCTCCTAACATAGACTTCAGCAAACCAGAGGCGGGGCTGGGAGAGTATGCAATGGATACACGAGGAGCAAGGTCATGGTAGTCCCAATTATAGAAAGAGGGTCCGTTATTTGCCGACCCTCCCAAGACATACTTAAGGGTAGGATCCTGGTTTGATGGAATGCCTTTGAGCATGTTCGATTCCCGGAGTTGCAGCCAGTTCCCGAGCGGAAAAGTTGACGATACCTGCAGTCCGTTGGTCTCTGTCGGTGGCGACTCGAGCTGATAGCGCAAACCCAAGTTAACCGTTAAGTTGGGCTTGAGCCGGAATGAATCCTGAACGAAGAAATTGTATTGGTTCAGCGCGTAATGGCGACGAATCGGAATGCCTTGAGGCAACAGATTCCCATTTTTGTTGTAGTTGTAGTCAGCCGAAACGTTGGTGATAATGCCGAGCGCATCGAAAGCCGCCTGGTCGTAGCCAAGCGTGAAATTCGGACTCACAGTGGGAAAGTTTTCCGCATCTGGATCGAATGGACTGCCTGTGCCGGCAAAACCACCGGTATTTATATAGGTGGTCTCCAGGCCGGCTTGACTGAACGAATTGTTCAGGCTTCCAACCGCATCGTGGATGAATTCGATGTCTGTACCAAACTGAATCGTGTGCCGTCCTCTAATCCACGAGACCTTGTCGATAAGATCGTGGACCGGCAGAACAATGTAAGTCGAGCGGGTAATGCCTCCGGTGATTACGTTCAACCCAAGAAAGGGCTGCTCGCTGTCCCCGACATTGCCGACACTCGCTCGCGTGTATCCCCATCGGAATTCATTTACCAGGGTTGGTCTGATAATCGCCGTGTAGCCAAGCGCGAACCCCTTACTGCGATCTTCGGTCACCGTTTCCGGTGGTGAACCAGGAAGATACGGAGCCCCATTTACATAATCGTTCTGCGTGCTCCCCCGCCAAAACAGGTTGTGATTCCCCTTCGAATCTAGCTTCAAGTCCAAGCGGGCAATATACACGTCATAGCAGGCTGGGCTTGGCGCGGCCCACCGGTATCCTGAAAAGTTCAGACCGCCATCGCCTGCCGACAGGTCGTTGGCTTGAGGAAATGTGTTGAAGTATTGGAGCACTGCAGCATTGGGGCCGATGTGGAGAGGATCCCACGTTGTGAAGTTCTGAGGCGTTACCGTCGTGATCGATCCGCTCGTACTGGGATAAAGAACTTCGCCAGCTCGAAGTGTCGCGGTCGGTACCACGGTCACTTCACTCTGTTGTTCCCGATCACGGCGTCCCTCATAATTGGCGAAAAAGAAGATTCGATCCTTCTTAATCGGTCCACCAATCGCGGAGCCGAAAAGGTTCCGATTCAGCTGCAGAGCTTTATTCGGCAATCCACTCCTGAGCTGCGCCGCCTTAACAAAGTAGTCATTTGCACTTGTGGCGGTGTTGCGCAGATATTCATACAAAGCTCCGTGGAAGGCGTTCGTGCCGCTCTTGGTGACGAGCGATACCTGGGCTCCCGATGAGTTACCCTCCGTAGCTGTTGGGTTCGATGTCGTTACACGGAATTCCTGCAAGGAATCCGGGGTGGTCCGTAAGACCGATGTAAAAGGGAGGCCGTTGGCCTGGTCTGTGACATCCACTCCATCCATTGCCACCGAGGTTTGATCACTACGCGCCCCATCTACCGATCCGCTTCGCGTATCTTCAGTCAGGTTGATGTCCGGCCGATTGCCAAGATAGACAACGCCCGGCTGCACACTCAGCAAGTCAACTACGTTTCTCGACTCGATGGGCAATTGCTCCACCTGGTTCTGCTCAAAGGCATTGCCAACGGTCGCATCTTCGGTGTTTAGCGTTGCAATCTCCGTGCTGACGGTGACCGTCTGGGTAGCAGACCCGACTGACAGGGCAACATCAGTGGTCGCAGATGTGTCAACCAGCAGTTGAACGCCGTTGAGCTTGGCGGACTTAAAACCCAGCATGTTGACGGTGAGCGAGTAGGTCCCCGGCGGAACCTCCAGAAACTGATAGATGCCGTCGGCGGCCGAAAGCGCCGTGCGGGTGAAACCCGTTGCCACGTTTGACAGAAGCACCGAGGCGCCTGAAACCACGGCCCCCGACGGATCTGTAATCTTGCCGCGCAACGAAGATGTCGCTTGCCCAAAAGCGCCTGTTGTGCAACATAGCAAAACCACAACCAAGAGAAATCCCACCCGACCCATCCAAATTTTCATCGCTGAGCTCCTTGTTAAGGTTAAGCGCAGAAAGCAACTCGGGCGAAGGCCAGAGGCTTAGGGCATTTCGTCTAGCGCTCCTCAGCCTGATCGCAGTTTTGGTGTGCCTGTCGCTTACACGAAGGCAGAACCTTGCTACAACGACGCAAGGTTAGTGAAAGCGGGATAGGCTGTCAAGCAAAAAGTGACCCTGTGTCGTTAGCACATGATATG
>PLIC01000234.1:0-5609 GCA_003139995.1 Candidatus Acidiflorens stordalenmirensis
GCCAGCAATTCGTCGAGTTCCTGCTCGCCGAGCACCGAGCGCAGGGTAGTCTGCGCGAACTGCGAAGTCTGATAGACGTAATTGGAGACTTCCACCACCGCCTTATTGGGATCGATCACGCGCAGGAAAATAACCGCGTTGACTTTCAACGTGACGTTGTCGCGGGTGATGATGTCCTGCGGCGGAACTTCCAGCGCTTCCTGCCGCAGCGAAATGCGCACCATGCGGTCGATCGGGCTGAACACCAGAATGATGCCCGGGCCCTTGGCTTGGCCCAGCAGGCGCCCGAGCCGGAAGATGACGCCGCGCTCATATTCAGCCAGGATCTTGATGGAACTCAGCAGGTAGATGACGAGGATGACGACAGCAACGGTGATCACCGGGAATCCGAGATCCATATATGCCTCCAGGCAATTCGCGATTCAGAGTCTCAGCGAATTGTAGCGCAAGCGGGCGGTTATGGGCTGCGAGGAACGATCCCGCGCAGTTGTTGAGGAAGATGCGGGTACCCTACATAAAATGTCATCCTGAGCGGAGTAGCTGCTTCGCGAAGCGAAGCAGCTACGTAGTCGAAGGACCCCTACACGTCAGACACTCCTAGCGAAGGCGGGTGGCGCAGCCTTGCGCTGGCAGAACCATGCAGTGGGCGCCCCATCCTTCGCGTGCTTTTCGCGAAGGGTGGGTGGCAGTCCGATCGCACAATGGGACCCGCGCCTTCACATCAAAACACAAGCCCCGAAGAGGAGAACATAAGCCTCGGAGGGGCGTCCTAGCCTAGCCCCGCGCCGGGGTTCCCAGCAGGCCCGGTTTTGGCGTGATGGGGTGGAGGGCTTCAGCGCGGGGATGGAATGAAGCGACGACCCAAGTCCCGTAGGGACGGCCGAAGTTTGTTCTAACACGGGGAGGATACGGTCGCGGCTCCCTGCGGGACCGAGAAGAGGCATTCGGCAATAGCAAGAACACGCGATAAAGTGCAACGGATCGGCGCCGTAGTATCGAGGCAAGCCGCATCGCCGCCCACGCTTGCAAAAAACGCAAGGATGAGGCACCCGCGTTCCATGATAGGAAAGAGAAAAACAACCCAGCGAAAAGGCTGGGCCACGGCCTTTTTGAATGAGCGACAAAACCCCGAAGGACGAGCATAAAAAGCGTCGCCGCCCAAGCCTTCGTTGATTCTTGAATAGGCTAAGAGCAAGATATGAAGTGGGCGCTCGGGAAGGATACAAAGACCCAGCAGCGGTGGTGGTTGGTTCCGTGCTTGAAGCACACTTGCGTAAACTCTGTGACAAACACGGCATAGCCGTAGTCAAAGCTGATGGGACGACCCCAAAGACAGCAGATGCACTCAACGCCGAACTCGCAGCGGCAGGAATCTACTCAAAGCTCGACCAGAAAAGTGTGACAGCGTGGCTCGACCTCCGCAACAACGCAGCACACGGAAAATACAAGGAGTACACCGATGAGCAAGTGGCAGTGATGCTCCAAGGCGTGCGTGACTTTGCCTCACGCTACCCCGCATGACTGCTCTTTTTCATCGCAAACGCTCTGTGCGAAGCGTCACAGACTTCTAACCGGTCGCGTGCCCCACCCTTCGTTTTTTGAAGGGTGGGATTCCACGTCCGCCCACCGCCTGGGATTTTTCGCTGACCGCCGCAATCTGACCTCTACCCTTTTTCATCACAAACCACCTGTGACCAACATCACAGACCTCCAATCCGCCCCATGCGACAATATTTACCTGATTGGGGCAAAGCTGAGCTGTGCCCGTCAACCCAGACGGCCCTCGAAGCCGCCTCAGCCCCACCCGTCGGCGCTCTTTGACAACATAATGCTGAGGCGACCGGGCGTCAGTCCGCCCCTGAAATCCTGCGGACTAGCCAAATATCGAGCTAAACCCTTATTCCGGAATACTTTGATGTAAGCCCTTTAAAATCAAAGACCATAGCAGAAATTTCCTCCTAAACCAACGATTCCACTAGACAGGGGGGGGGTACCGGTACCAATCAGTAAACAGTGCCAAAAGCGGGGACTAGGGATAGGTTAGAGTTCGCTTCGCTCAGAAGGATGACAAAGGGTAGATGGATTTCTTTAATTCTTGGCCTCAGTGACTCATCGGCGTCCAGCTTTACGCCACCACTGGTTTTGTCGCTAATACGGGATCGACTCGGAGCGTGAGTCCATCGACCTGCCGCACGACGATGCGTTCTCCGGCGGGAATGGGGACTGTGGAGACGGCGTCCCAAAGTTCGCCGTGCACAAACACCTTTCCTGCGGGAGCCAGCGTGCTTTGCGCGATTCCGATTTCGCCGATCAATCCTTGTTCGCCGGTGACAACTTTGTTGCGGCGGGCGCGCACGGCGATGCTCATCAGGAACGCTGTGATAAGTCCGAGCGGAATGCTGACGGCGAGCGCGGTCACGAGGTGGACGCGCATTTCCGGGATGGGCGCGTCGACAAGGAACAGGCCGCCCAGCGTCAACAGGACAATTCCGCCGGTTGTAAGCACGCCGTGGCTCGCGAATTTGGCTTCCGCGGCGAACAGCGCGAAGGCGCCAATGATCATCGCAATCGCCGCGAAGCGCACGGGCAGCAGGTTCAACGCGAACGCCGCCAGAAGGATAAAGACCACGCCCACGGTTCCAGGAATGACCGCGCCGGGGTGGTTGAATTCGGCGTACAGCGCGAGCGCGCCGATGGCCAGCAGGATGAACGCGACGTTCGGGTCCATGAGGTAGGAGAGGATGCGCTGCTTGAGCGTCATATGGTAGTCGCGCACAGGCTGGTCGGCGAGGCTGAGCGTGACGGTCGCGCCATTAAATCGTTTGAAGCTTTTCCCGCTTAACTGGTGGAACAGGTCCTGCTCGCTCGGAGCGATGTATTCGATCAGTTTCTTATCGAGTGCTTCCTGGTCGGTAAAGGACTTCGACTCGCGCACGGCGCTCTCCGCAAGCTCGACGTTGCGACCGCGCTTGGCAACGACCGAACGCATGAGGGCCGCGGCGTCGTTCTCAATCTTTCGGTTCATCTCGTCATCGGGTTTGGCCGCTATTGGGCCAAAGAGCAAGACGGGATGTGCCGCGCCGGCATTGGTACCTGGCGCCATCGCTGCCACGTCAGCCGCCTCGAGAATGAAGATCCCTGCGGAACCCGCACGGCTTCCAGTCGGAGCCACGTAGACGATAACTGGCACAGGGGAAGATTCGATTTTTTCGATGATCTCACGCGTCGAATCTACCAGTCCGCCGGGAGTGTTGATCTCAATCAGGACGGCTTGGTCGTGGTTAGCGGCTGCCAGATCGAGCGCGCGGCCAATAAATTCGGCAGTGACGGGCTGGATGGCGTCGTTCACCGCGATCCTCAAGACGTCAGCGGAGCAGAAGGCGGCGAACAGAAAGAGCACCGCGAACCAGCAAACCGCACAGCGAATCCAGAGTTGCTGTGGCCACAGGCATCTGCCGAGCTTTGCTCGGCTTGGACGGGCGAGGGCGCCCGTCCCCACACGAGCGCGGTGCAGCAACACTGAATCCGCTCTGGAGGCGAAGAAACGAGAGGCGAAAGATCTTGACGGCTTCATGGTTGTGGCAGCGGCTGCGCCTTCTCCGCGAGCTTGGCTGCTAAGGTGCGCTTCAGATCCTGGCCCGCGGAATTGCCGGGCTCCAATTGCAGCGCCCGATTGATGTCCTGGGCGGCTGCTTCCATTCTATTTTCTCTCAAATCGAGGCGCGCAAGAATCAGATAAGCGTCGGCTGACTCGCGAATGCGGAGGGCGGCCTCGGCCTGGGCGCGAGCTTCGCGGGCGTCGCCGCGAGCGTCGTAATCTTCGGCAAGGGCTGTGAGGGGCGCAGTGCTCGACGGATCGACCTCAGCGGCGTGATGGAATTCGGCCTCGGCTTCGGTGGTGAATCCGTGGGCCAGAAGTTCCTTGCCGAGTTCGAGGTGGAAGCGCGCGTGGGCGCGGGGATCGGATCGGGCAAATTGCTGTTCGGCCCAGCTCCCCATTTGCGTGGTCATCTGGCGGAAGGCGTCTTCCTCGTAGTTGCGTTTGATGCGCTCGAGTGGGACCTTCGACGATGTGCCGCTCGGCACGATGCCGCCAGCAGAAGGTGCCAGGGAGTCGAGCAACATTTTAGCCTCGGCGTCGTTCGGACGATGATCGAGCGCCGTGCGCAGTTCGCGGGCCGCGCCGGAGAGATCGCCAGCCTGCGTAAGAGTTACTCCCATGTTGAAGTGATAGTCGGGGTCGCTGGGATCGTTCTCAATCGCTCTTTCAAAATAGTCCACGGCCTTCTTCTGGCCGCGGCGGGCGGCGACCACTCCAAGGTTGTTATAAACCTCGGCCAGAGGCAGGCGCGCGGCGACGAATTCAAAAGCGCTTTCGGATTTTGCGAAGTCTCCGTGAGCGTAGGCGGCGAGGCCGAGATAGAAATTCGCCTCGCGGACGATTACGCCTGACCTTAAAGAAGACTGCTGGACTTGGCCGAGGGCGGCAATCGCCGGTTCGTAAGCGCGCTGGGCATAGTAGGTCTTGCCCAACTCCAGCCAGGCGTGATCATAAGCGGGATTTAGGCGGACTGCTTCGCGATAATGCTGCACCTTTTCGTCAGCAGTAGTGGCCAGCATGCCGCGCACATAATTTTCCAGCGCGTCCAGGCGTATGGGAACAACGCTGGCGACGTAGTTGTCCTTGGATTCGGAGAAGTCGGTGCGGATCAGGCGAAGCAAATCCCAAGCTAGTGCGGATTGCAGCGTGCCGAGATCGGCCAGGGGCGCGGACTCTGTGACGGCGGGCGAGAGTTTCTGCGCCCGCATGTCGAGCAACTGGGCGACCACGGTTAGCTGCGCGCCGTCATACTTGTAAGAGCCGAGCACGGCGTAATCGACGTCCATCTGCTCGGCGAGCCGGTAGAGCGTCGCGCGCGAAGGATGAACGCCGGCCGGAACGCCCTGGCGATCGTAGGCCCGCAGTCGCTCGTCACGGGTGGCTACGTAAAGAACCGGAGAATTGAGTTGCTCGTGGAAGGTTTCGGGAAAGGATTCGCCGAGCCATTCCAGCCCAGGGGTCGGAGAAACATTCTCGAAGGGAATCACGACCATGGTTCGGCCGATAACAGTCTGGCCCGAGGTAGGAGCATCCTGGGCGCGAAGCGACGCGCAGAAAAGCAGCGAAACGAGAAAGATGAAAACAGCGGCGCGTTTCACGACAATTTGATTATATCGGCAGCGGAGACGGCGCATCACGCGCGCGACCGGAAGGTGAGGCCAAATCATTCCGCTGGCTTCCTCGACCAATCTCCGCATACACTGCTTCTTCACACCTTGTTTCTGCACACTTTGATGACCCCGGCGCAGCCCAGTTCGTCAGCCCTGCGTTTTCTCCTGCCTTCCGTCCGGGACATCATTTTCATTTTTCTTTTCTGGTCGCTGCTGGCAGGGCCTTTGTCGAATCGGCCGCTGGCGGATGCGGATATTGGATGGCACATCAGAACTGGCGAGCGGATTCTGGCGACGCACTCTCTTCCCCGCACAGATTCGTTTTCTTCCACCATGCAAGGTCAGCCCTGGTTTGCCTGGGAGTGGTTGTACGACATACTGCTCGGGATTCTGCACCA
>PLIC01000234.1:5617-8840 GCA_003139995.1 Candidatus Acidiflorens stordalenmirensis
ATTCATCTCTACGCGCGCCCGCACATTGTGAGCTGGCTTTTTTCGCTGCTCTGGTTTGCCGCGTTGGAAAATTGGGATCGATGGGAGCGACGCGAGCACGCGAGCCTGCCGCGATCGATCCTGTGGTTCTTCCCCGCCTCTATGGTGCTTTGGGTAAATCTGCATGGTGGATGGCTCTTCGGCATGGCGCTGCTCGGAATCTACACCTTTGCTGCGTTCGTTGAGAGTTTGCGTATGCACGATGCGTTTGCCGCGATTCGCGTCGCACATCGGGCTCGTGCCATGGCTGTGGCTTGGGTAGCCTCGGCCGTGGCGACGCTCGTCAATCCGTTTGGCTGGCGGCTGCACGCGCACATCTATCGCTATCTCGGCGATCGCTACCTGATGAACCGGATCGACGAGTTCCAATCGCCCGATTTTCACGGCTGGGCGCAGCGCTGTTTTGCAGTGATCCTCGCGCTTACGCTGATCGCATTCGCGGGCAATCGTCTCTCGGACAATCCTCTTTCGTTCAATCGTCTTTTAGTAAATTCCGGCAAGCTGCGGCTCAGTCAACTGCTGGTCGTGCTGCTGGCGGTGTGTGCGGGATTGTATTCGTCGCGGAATCTCCCGGTTTCTTCAATGCTGCTGGTGCTGGTGGCTGGGCCGATCCTGTGGGAAAACTTCGCTTCACTGGCGGATGAGCCGGGTGCTTGGGAACGGTTGCGCAACTACACGGCCAGAATTTCAAGCTTCTCCGATCGCATGGGCGCGCAGGAAATGCAGCTTCGCGGGCACCTGTGGCCGGTTATCTCGGTGGCCTTGGCATTCGCGATCTGTCTTCAAGGGGGATGGCTTGGCTCGCGGCAGTTGATTCATGCGGAGTTCGATCAGAAAAAAGTGCCGGTGGCGGCGGTGACTTTTCTGCAGAAGGAGAATGTGGAAGAACCACCCGTCACAGAGCCCGTTTTCTCGACCGATTCCTGGGGAGGCTATCTCATCTACCGAATGTATCCCGAGCGGGAGGTCATAGTAGATGACCGTCACGATCTCTATGGCTCGGACCGGATTCGCCAGTACCTGATCCTGACCCAGGCACAGCCGGGCTGGCAGAGCGTGCTCAAAAAGTGGCAGATTCGGACGGCGCTCTTACCCGCCGGATCGACACTGTCCAACTTGCTCCGAGAACTTCCGCAAGATTGGCGGGTAGCATACGAAGACAAAGTTGCGGTGGTGTTTGAGAGACGTTAGAGCGGGTTTTTGGGAAGGGCACAGCTTCAGCGTGCGTCTACTTTCGCCGGCAAGGTAAATTAGATGAAATGATTGCGATCCGCTGCAGTGCCCTGCTGTTTGACTTGGACGGTGTGCTCATCGATTCCACTCCTGCGGTTGCGCGGGTTTGGCATCGGTGGGCGGTTGAACATGGCTTTGATCCAGAGACCGTCGTCCATAAGGCGCACGGGCGCCCGAGTCGAATTACAATACGCGAGCTTCTGCCCAACGCCGACATTGACCGCGAAGATCGCGAAGTCGAACGCAGGGAAATGGAAGACCTCGATGGCGTGGTCCTGCTGCCCGGCGCTCGGCAACTCCTGAGCAGCCTGCCTCCGGAGCGCTGGACGATTGCGACCTCATGTACGCGTCCTCTGGCTGAGGTGCGCTTGCGCGCCGCGGGCCTGCCCATTCCAAAGACCATGATCACGTCGAGCGACGTGAAGATCGGCAAGCCCGATCCGGAGCCCTACCTGAAGGCAGCAGCGAAACTCGGGTTTGCCGCCTCCGATTGCATCGTGGTAGAAGATGCGCCCGCGGGAGTTGGCGCGGGCAAGGCCGCGGGCGCCAGAGCGATCGCATTCCTTACGACCATGATCCGCCGCGACCTCGAGAGCGCCGGCGCTGATTGGATCGTTCAAAACTGCACTGACATCGCCGTACCCAATGGCGCATCCAATGACGACGGCCTTCAACTAAGACTCTCGCTTTCATAATAGGTCTCAGGTGCTAGGTCTCAGGTCTCAGGAGACCAAGTTCTGACGCTGGGTTTTCCTGACACCTGACATCTGAGACCTGACACATTGGACCTGACCATTTGCGCGCGGCCATTTGCTCAACTAAAATCTTTCGGTTCCCTGGAAGTTGCCCGCAAACGCAGGATTGATGCGAGCCAGGCGGCTCCGAATCTTCTCCATCGCGATACAGAGAATCGCTAGACAGGCAGGGCCTCGTGATCATCGGTGTTCCGAAAGAAAGCTATCCAGGCGAGCGGCGAGTTGCGCTTGTGCCGGCAGTCCTCCCGACGCTGACCAAAGCGGGTTTCGAAGTCCACATACAGACCGGCGCTGGAATCGAGGCCGGCTATCCCGATTCCCAGTATGCCGACAAGGGCGCAAAGATAAAGATCGTCGCCGACCGCGCAGCCGTGTTTGCCGCCGCTGACATTGTTGTGCAGATTCTTTGCTACGGTTCCAACGACTTGACGGGGAAACAGGATGTGCCGCTGTTTCGCCGCGATCAGATCCTCGTCGGATTTCTGCGTCCCTTCGGTTCGGCGGACGTGGTGCAGGAAATCGCGCGCGCTGGCGTCAGCGCGTTTGCGGTGGAGCTGATGCCCCGCACTACCCGCGCTCAAAGCATGGACGCGCTCTCTTCGATGGGAACCGTTTGCGGATACAAGGCGGTGCTGGTGGCAGCCGACACCCATCCGCGCTTTTTCCCCATGCTCACCACCGCGGCTGGAACCATCACCCCCGCCCGCGTGTTCGTGATCGGCTGCGGCGTTGCCGGATTGCAGGCGATCGCGACCGCGCGCCGCCTGGGCGCGGTGATTTCGGCTTACGATTTAAGGCCTGCGGCGAGAGAGCAGGTGCAGAGTCTCGGCGGACGTTTTGTCGAGCTTCCCATCGAGGCGAAAGACGCGCAGGACGCCCGCGGATATGCCCGCGCCCAGGATGAAGACTTCTACCGCCGCCAACGCGAATTACTCGGAAAAGTTGTGCAGGAAAGCGATGTGGTGATCACCGCGGCTGTGATTCCGGGGAAAAAATCGCCGGTCCTGGTAACCGAGGACATGGTGAAGGGAATGGCGCCGGGTTCGGTGATCCTCGATCTGGCCTCTGAACGTGGCGGCAACTGCGAGATCACCGAAACCGGCAAGACCGTGGTCAAGCATGGTGTGACGATTATCGGAGCAATCAACCTGGCCTCCGGCGTGCCTTATCACGCGAGCATGATGTACGCCCGCAAC
>PLIC01000104.1 GCA_003139995.1 Candidatus Acidiflorens stordalenmirensis
CCACTACAAAGTCGGAATTCCCCGAAATGTTAGGCCTCTTCTTGCGGTTAAACAGAAATGTCATTTCCCCGTTGTGCACGCAGTTCTGATTCCGCTCTACCAGGGCGAAGGGAAGCGAAGCGCGTATGTAACCGTGGTCGCTCTTTTCCTGCCACACCCGTCCCGGCCCGACGATGTAATTCCATGCCGTACTCCCGGTAATGACCAGCCCTTGCTGAACGGGGATGAGGTAACTTCCGTTCTGCACGAACTGGAAACTAAAGCTGGGCAGATGTCGCCACGGGGAATTGCTGGCGCTGTCGTCCCCGAAGTCGTCTCGCAGAATCTGAGCGCTCCCGCTCGATGCCGGGTCAGAAAGCGTCAATGTGCCCTCGAAGGTCTGAGCAGGCGCGGCAGCATTGGCAGGCACGGCAAAGCCACCACTGTCATCGACCGGAGCGGCGGGGGCAGTGTTTGCGAAAAGTTGGCTGTACGTGAGAACCGATCGATTCACATTGCCATTCCCGCGCAGCGGGTCACCCGGTACGGGGGTTGCGGCCGACAAGGCCGGCGCACACCATCCAGCCAAAGCCGTCCCTAGAAACAGTAAACCAAGAAGAGCCCAAGGTTTCACCGCAAGTCTCCCTGTGGAGAAAAAGCACCGCTCTCGCGCAGGCACAGAATATTGAGGGTAACTGCCACGATCAAGAGAAAAACACAGTGACCCGATCTGGATCCTCAAGAGTGCTGCTATACTCCAGGTCGTTACGTGCCAGTGATACGGAAGAATGACCATGCTACCTTTCAACCGCCTGCCGAAAGTGTCTCCCAACAGCATGCTGGCGCGCGTCTTGCTGGCATTTCTCGCCACCGCCGGATTTTTCTACGTTAACATCATGCCGGCACTGGTCGACGGGTTGAAGGTAGGACTTGGTTTCACCAACAAACAGGCTGGGTTGGTCGGCTCATGCAATGTGTACGGCGCGGCCTGCGGCGCATTCCTGATTGCATTTCTGGTTCGACGCATCAACTGGAGAGCTGCCGCCCACTTTCTTCTGCTGGGGTTGATTGGCATGGATCTGCTGTCCATGCTGGTCAAGAATCCATTCGCGCTCATGGGTGCTCGATTCCTGCACGGTTTTATCGGCGGGATGCTGGTGGGGATAAGCTTTTCGATCTTCGCCCGCACTACGGCACCCGACCGCACCTTTGGCGTGTTGCTTTTGGTACAGGTTTTCGCTGGCGGGCTCGGCGTAATGAGCTTGCCGTTGCTGGTGCCGAAGTTTGGCACCAGTGTTTTGTTTGTCACGTTGATTTTATTCAGCTTGACGACATTGGTGATGCTGCAGTTCCTGCCGGATTATCCAGTGAAGGTACCGTTGACACGCGCGCACGGTGCCGCGCCCGATCGATTGCAACTGAAGCCGCTGTTGCTGGCGCTGTTTGCGGTGTTTTTCTTTCAGGCCGCCAACATGGGGCTATTTGCCTTCATTATCGGACTTGGGAAGCGCCACGGACTGGACGTGGCGTTCATCAGCGAAACGCTGGGCATGGCGAACTGGTTCGCCACGCTCGGAGCAGTATTGGTGATCGTCGTTTCCACCCGTTTTGGGATATTCAAACCGATCATCGGCGGCATTTTGTTGGCACTCGTCGGCACCTATACATTTAACTACTGTGAGGTGAAGTGGATCTGGATTGCAGCCAATATCGGTACTGGCATCACCTGGAACTTCGTGATTTCTCACCTGCTCGGCATGTGCGCCAGGTTTGATCGGACCGGCCAGACCGCGGTATGGGGAGGCTTTGCTTCCAAGATGGGTTTGGCGTCAGGCCCGATGCTATTTTCATTCATTGTAGGAGCGGGGAATTACTCAGTGTTGATCGCGACGGCGCTCGTGCTGCTAGCTTTAGCAACTTTTGCGTCGGTGGTCCCGGCATGGGTGCTGGATCACGGCGCCGTCAATGATTTACCTGACGCGCAAGGTGCTCAAGCTGTTCCATAATCCACGCCACGCATTGGAGTAGTCGTTTATTCGTCTTGGAGTTGAACATGTCACTATTCTCGATTGCAGCGTTACAGGTCGATTTGCCTTTCGGAGATAATCGCGATCGTCTTGAGAAAGAGACCGCACGTGTTCTGTCGAGATTCCCGTGGGTGCGCATGGTGGTATTCCCCGAGCTTTGCTCATTTGGGCCTGGGTTGAGTTTTGCCGAAGCGATGCCCGGACCGACTGAAACTCGGTATCAAGCTCTGGCCAAGAAAAATAATATATGGCTGATTCCGGGATCAATCTATGAACGGGCTGGAGAAGATATATTCAACACGGCTCCGGTCATCAATCCCAAGGGCGAAGTCGTCGCGCGATACCGCAAGATGTATCCCTTCCTGCCCTATGAAAAAGGAGTGAAATCCGGAACGGAGTTTGTCGTATTCGACGTTCCAGAGATTGGTCGTTTTGGAGTTTCAATCTGCTATGACGGGTGGGTTCCGGAGACGACTCGCGCGCTGGTGTGGAAGGGCGCGGAGGTCATTATCCATCCGACCATGACTGGAACCATTGATCGAGCACAAGAACTGATAATCGCTCAAGTACATGCCATAGTTAACCAGTGCTATTTCGTTGATGTAAACAACGCAGGTCAACTGGGCAATGGACGATCCATAGTCGTCGGCCCGGAAGGTGAAATCATTCATCAGTCGGGTGAAGTGGGGGAACAAGTTCCTTTCACGATCGATCTCAATCGCGTGCGGGAGGTAAGACGGTCTGGCACCCTCCGACTCGGTCAAATCCTTAAGTCATTCCGTGACACACCTATTGAATTTCCCTGTTATCGAGGGAAATATCAAGAATCCCCTTCGATGGCCGCATTAGGACCTCTAGCAATGCCCGAGACATAGAGATATAGGTCCACATTGGCGGTACTCTATTCGCCACGCGACCATAGTGCACTTCTCAGAATTGGATACCTGGGGGCGTGTTTGAAGTAAGGGTTTGGGCGAACCGGGGCGGGTCATAACCCAAAGGTCGGTTGTTCAAATCCCCCCGCCACAGGTTTCCGACTGATACCAGTGATACCGTTTTCGTGGGAATCACAGGCAATAGCGGAAACTATAGAAACGCTAGCCTAAGTTAGGATTCGCTAGTAACTGGTTTAAACAGAGGGTATTATCGTGGAAGTGTAGTGTTCATCGGTACTTGCAAGTAACGGCGGTAATAGAATCCCTCCCTCTCCGCCACACAGTCTGGGTTGCAGAGAAATCCCGTCGCATTGCTCTGAAAATCGCGAGAAATGGCCGCAATTCCGCAAGCCTTGCCCTCAAACTGAACCGGAGAAAGTGTCTGCTCAATGCCGGAGGTAGGCTTTACGGCCTTTTTCTCCGGAGGGCAGACGAGCAGTCCGGTTTAAACGACTCCATCAGGCGAATGCAATGCGATCACAAACCGATGATGGGGCGAAAGCGGCTTGACTTTTGTCCGCCTTCGGAGAACGGAATAGGCCTGCTGATTAAGAGTTAACGCACACTTATCAGCACAGCGGGTGCGATCAGACTTCTAAATCAATCACTTACCCAAAACCAAGCCCGCACGGAAGTGCTCTGCTAAAGTATCGAAGAAGCCCATATTGGCGCATACCGGCTCGAAGCCTACGGCACATCTTATGAGACCTAAACGGCCTCGTTGGACAACTAATTCCCGCGTCACGACAAATATCTTCGCCATCAGTCACTCGCGGCACAACAGATCGCTGAGGTGTTGAATTCGAATCGATCCGTCACTTCATTCTTGCCCAGTTTCCAGAATGACTGGTCAACGCGTTGGAGGTAAATTGCTGACACTTGGGTTATGAGCCCAACATGATTCGTAATTTCAACAACTTACAAAACGCGAGTGGCCCTCGAAAAACCTTGTAAGGAGCGCTAAGGGAGTCCTTATTGGACAGCTAACGGACAGGCGAGTTTCATCGTTTCTTTTAATTTGATTTTGCATCCTCAGCCGAGCACACGATGCAGAGATTATCTACTCGTCTTCGCGTAGGTTTAGTGCCAACCTCTGGTTCCCGCTCCGGTCGCCTTAGTCTTGGCGCTGTCGTCGCGAAGTGTAGGTTCGTTCCGGTGGGGTAAAGGATCACGGTCTGCGAGGCGCGGTTTGGGAGTCTGAGGAATCCATGAGGGGCTTCGTTGAAAAGCATCCACTCTTAGATGAAGTCCACGCCCGCTTCGTTTGCAACTTGAACCGCCGTTCCGGTCGCATCTGAGTATCGGATCGAGAAAAAGGCCCGGCACGGGATCCAATTCGGGCTCAGTAATGCAAATTGAAGTTCATGAGTTTCCAGGTGATCGAAAACAGCGCCAGGCCCACGCAGGAGATAGCTAGCGCTGTGTCGTGCAACTTCGCCCATATCCACCTGCCGGGCGTTTTCCAACTCCGGAATGCATTCACGCAGACGAGAATCGTGCCGAGAACACATAAAGCTGAAGGGAACGCGCGGAAGAGACACTTCCGCCCCGGTTGTTCGGACTGCCAACGTCAGAGCAGTCAGTTTGCGTTCGGCAACCGACCATTGAGCTTGCATCATCTGGTTCGACAACGAAAGGACTGCGCCCCGGATCTCCGCCTTTGCCTTACCCGCAGACGCTCCACAAAGTACGGAAGCCTGACCCGCCGCCAAGGCACCAGTAAGGAGCAACGCTGCGAGAAACGCCGCTCGTAGACTCGTCGCGATTTTCGAGAAGGAGGTTGGCATCGCGGTCAGGAGTAAATGTTCACGTGGGACACAACGCGGCTGATGGCGCCGTTCGGGCTGGGACAATCTGGCTGGAGCCCCAGCCGCAACGAACAGAACAGCCCCAACAACTGGGCCAGTATCACGTCCACAGGCGCGCGGTATTCGTCGCCGAGGCCCCGGGCATGCAGGGAAAGGACGTGATCCGCAAGCGGACCGAGCCGATCCACAGAGTCGGGGGTCACCACCACCCGCAGCTTCCCGAGTTGCTTCCTGTGGACTTCCTCGATGAGGTCTGTTTCATAGTTTCGCCTTCGCGAATCTCGGGAAAGAAAGCTAACGAATAGCGTGTTTCCATCCAGCGCTGACATGGGGCCATGGCGGAGCCCCAGAGTGGACTCCGACATGGTCTGTATCTTGCCCGCAGTCAGCTCCAGCAACTTCAGCGCGGATTCTTGGGCTACGGCTCGCAGCACTCCCGAACCCACAAAACAAGCCTTAGCGAAGTCTTCATGGGCAATCGCAGTGGCAACTTCCTGAGCGCGCTCAAGGAAACGCTCTCCCGCTTTCTGCAACACAGAGAACGTATCGCCGTAATCGTCGGGACAAAATACGTGGGCAAGGCAATGGCCGGCCACTACCATGTTCGTGTAAGAACTGGTCATGGCCAGTCCACGGTCGTTCGCTGTAGCGTCCAAGGCAAGCACGACGGCGCGGTCGGGCGTCCTCTCGCAAACCGCGGCCATCCGGCCCTTCTGGTTGCAGGTCACCAGCAGGTGCCGTACGTTGGGATATCTTTCGATCGCGGTTTCGAGCACGGCCGACCCTTCGGAACTGTCGCCCGAACGCGAAAACGAAACCCACAGGTAGGGCCGGTCCGAAAACACCAGGTCGTCAAAGTTCGTCAGAAGATCCGTGCTGGGAACCGCCCACACTTCGCATCCCCACAGCCGGCGCAGTATATATGCAAGAGCTTGGCCGACGTAGTCAGAAGTACCCGCGCCCACAAGAAACACGGTGGGGCGCGGCATGTGTGCAGCACCAATGCCCGTCTGTCGCAGGAACTGTATCAGGTCAGGCCGCCGCTCCGCGCAAATTTCATATGTGGTTTGCCAGGTCGCGGGCTGATGCAAGATTTCGTGCGGAGTGTAGCGGGTGCCGCAGGCCTCTTTTTCCTTCTCGCTTGCGCCGAGTAAAGCCTGGAGTCCGTCGATTACGCGCCCCTGAATCAAGCTCCCTCCTTCCCAACCTCGACTCATTGCACTATACTGCCTAACGATCGCGAAACATATAGAAATATTTAGAAACGATTCTAGCAATGAAACGAAATTTGATCAACCCGCGACGAAGAGCCGGGCGGTTGCCGTTATCGGCGAACTCAACGTGGATCTCGTTGCCAGCGGATTGGTCTCCGCCCCGGCGCTTGGCCGTGAGGTCTTGGCGAAGAAGTTCCAGACCGTTCTGGGCAAGCGCTTCTGAGATCTTCGCCTGTGGCGCGGCACGACTGCGGCATCCTGTGAGTTTCTTCAGTAGAGTCGGGAGCGACGAGTTCGGATGTTTTTGCCTGGATTCCCTTCGCAAGGCTGGCGCTTCCACCGAACATGTCCACACCGTTCCGGCTTCCAAGACCGGCGTCACGACCTCACTGAGCACGCGCTCCGATCGCGTATTAGTGACTGTGCTGATAGCGATTTCCGAGTTGCGCTATAAGGACCTGGACCTGCAAGCCTTAGAGGGACACAGCCATCTGCACATGACCTCTTTCTTTCTGCAGACCGCTCTGCGACCGTCGTTTCCCCGCATTCTGCGGCAAGCCAGGAAACTTGGCCTCACAACATCGTTCGATCCGAACTCGCCCCCTTGTCCTCGTGGGGCCCAGACGTTTGGAGCGTGGTGGATGAGACAACCATCCTTTTTGTCAACAAAGAGGAAGCGCTCCAGTTGACGAGGAAAACAAATGTCCGAGCGGCGCTGGACCAACTGGCCGAAAGAGCGCCCTGCGTCGTCGTCAAACTCGGCCGCCGCGGGGCCATCGCAGCGGCAGATAACCAAGTCGTGTCCGTGCCGGCTTTTGAGCTTTCTCCCGTGAACACGACCGGCGCAGGAGACTCGTTCGCGGCAGGATTGGTGCATGCTTTCCTCTCCGGGCGGAATTTGTACGGCTGCCTGGTCCAAGGCAACGCGTGCGGCGCTCTGTGCACGCTGCAAGTCGGAGGCACAGGGGGCAGCCTGACTTAGCACGCTTGTCGAGTTTCCTCGGCCGCGGCCGCAGTCATCCGGCCCGTTCGAGGCGTGCTGCGGGCTGCGAAGACGTGAACTGGAGACAACCATGGGTGAAGACACGCGGCGCAAAGATGCTTTCATCGAGATGGTAACCGCCAAGGCTTCAGTGGACCTGCGCCTCAGCGATTACCATCCCCGCTCCATGCTCGTTGTTCCGGAGCATGAGATTCGGCGTCCCAGGTTCCCGGTCATTGACTACCACAACCATCTCGATGCTCAAGATCCGCACAGCGTATTACGAATCATGGATGAATGCGGCATCGAACTGATCGTCAATATCACCATGCGGGTTGGCCGGGAAGCCCTCAAAATGGTCCACAAGTACCGCGCGGCCGCTCCGGACCGTTTTGCGACTTATGGCTGGATGGACTGGTCCGACTTGCAGTCTCCAGGGTTCTTCCGAAGAGCCGTGGATCGGCTGGACGAATTGGTGGAGCACGGTGCCTGTGGTTTGAAATTGTGGAAAGACCTCGGAACCAGCGTCTCCGATGCGGACGGCAAGCTTCTGCGGGTGGATGATGAAAGGCTCGCTCCATTGTTCGATAAAGCTGCGGAACTGGGTGTTCCCATCATGTTTCACATTGCGGACCCGGACGCTTTCTTCTTGCCTATCGACCCACAGAATGAGCGTTACGAGGAGTTGGCCGCACATCCGGAATGGGGCTTCCACGGGTCGCACTTTAGCAAGCCGGAGCTATTGGCCCAGCGCGACCGCGTCTTCGCGCGGCATGCAAAGACCACCTTCGTGGCGGCGCACGTTGCCGAGCATCCGGAAAACCTGGAGGACGTTGCCCGCCTGCTGGATACCTACCCGAATCTATCCGTGGACATTGGCGCCCGTTGCGCCGAACTGGGCCGTCAACCCTATACCGCCCGCAATTTCTTCCTTAAGTATTCCGATCGCATTCTCTTTGGCACGGACCTAGTCCCCGAACCCGAGATGTACCGATTGTATTTTCGCTTTCTCGAAACCGACGACCAGTATTTTGAATATCCGTCCCATGCGTCTCGCCAGGGCCGGTGGAATATTCATGGACTGTTTCTTCCCGATGAAATTTTGCGTCGTGTGTATCGGGACAACGCAAAGCAGCTTCTGAAGAATCTCGCATGACCTGCCCGCGCTTATTACAAGCAGAGCGTCAGACTACCGTCACTTCGACTCCGGACTTCTTCAGCGCGCTCAGCTCTGCCTTGGGAACGCCGGAGTCGGTTATGACGTGTTGAAGAGAAGAGGGGGGAGCAATCAGCGAGAGACTGCGCTTCCCGAATTTGCTGGAATCGCAGACGGCCACCGCTACCTTGGAGATCTCTATCATGGCGCGATTTACTTTCGCTTCCAAAAGATTGGGTGTGCTGGGCCCATACTGAACGTCGAATCCGTCGACCCCGAGAAAAAGGATGTCTGCATGCAATTTGTGGAGCGTCTCCTCGGCGAGGGGCCCGACCAGGGAAAACGAGTTCATTCTTAGACTGCCGCCGGTGAGAATCACTTCCAGCGCCGATCCAGAGAGTTCGGCGGCGATGTTCACGGCGTTGGTGATGATGGTCAGGTTCTGAAAATTCCGGAGGGCGCGGGCGATGGCAGTAGTTGTAGTGCCGGAATCAAGGATGACCACTTGCCCTTCCGACACCATGCGCGCGGCGGCCGCGGCAATCTGCAGCTTCTCCTTGCGATGCAGCTTCTCTTTTTCTCGCAAAGTGGGGTCCTCCAGGGCGCCGTCGCGCGTTGGAAGTGCCCCGCCGTGGGTGCGGTGAATCTGGCCTTTTACGTGGAGGATCTCCAGGTCCTTGCGGATGGTGACTTGGGAAGTGTGGAACTGCCTGGCCAAGTCCACGACCAAGACCCGACCGTCCCGACGCAGTAGCTCAAGGATCGCTCTTTGCCGCTCTTCGTTTAGCATTCAGAAACTTTGAGCCGCTCCACCAAACACAGGTCCGTGGAAGCTACTCTTAGGCATATCCCTTTTATCTCGCATGGCCTTCCCTTGTCTAGCTAAAAGTTCCGATCTAGTTCATGCGGTTCCCCGGTCGAGAGCGCTATTCGGGCCGAGCCTCGAGCAGCAGATGTTCGTTGAACTCAGTGGAAAGTGTAGTCTGGGGGCCGTGTACGCTTCCGAGATCTTTATTGTTTACGTAATCCGTGATGCGATAAGTGCGGCTCTGCAGACCGCGCAACTCAATCGGCCCCCTCCAATGGCGGGCAAAGAACGCATAGTAGATTTCCTGGCCTTTGCGGATTACATGAGTCTCCGGACGATCAAAACCGATGTCGTAAAGATCTCCGAGATACTCGCCTCGCGAGAGCATTTTGTCTTTGTAAATGTGCAGCCACTCTTCGAAGATCTTCTGTCGCTCCGGCGTCAAGTCCGACGTGCTGTGCTTTTTGACGAGATTCGGGAGCACGAACTGCGTACCCACGACTCCGCCCACTCCCACGGTGGAAGCGAAATCAATCGCACCGTCGCTCAATTCGACGTGGTCGCCAAAATAGGGAACATTGTCACCCATGAGCGCTTTCAAAGTCTTGCCCTTGGAGCGGACCTGAAACGAACTTGTCGGATCGGATGCCACCGACATATTGAAATGCGGCATGGTAAAAAACGAATAGGCAGTACCGCATGGGCAAAACTCTACCAAGGCGTCCGGTTTCACGCTGCGAGCGGTTTCGTAAATCTCCCGAAAAAAATCGGGCAGCGCTTCCACCGAGTCCTCCGGTCGTTTGTGATGATGCGCGAGGTTGTAACAGCGAGGAACGGCGTTCATGTGCTGACCATCCAGCTTGAGGCCGTCGAATCCCCACTCCCCTAGGATCTTACGAACCAGCGCTCTGTGGTACTCCACAACCCCTTGATCGGATGGACATAGATAAAACGAATTCCACCATGAAATCTTTCGCTTCGAGCCATCGCGATTCAGCAGAAGGAAGTCGGGGTGATCTTTAAGCAGCTGCGAATCTGGGACGGCGCTCAATGGCGACAACCACAGCTGCGCTTTGAAACCTTCCTCATGGATGCGATCGACCAGAGCTTTCATGTCCGCGTCGCCGCGAGGAAAGTTCTTTGGGTCGAGCCCCCAATCGCCATAGTTGTTCTGCCAGCCATCGTCTAGCGTGACCCAGGAGAAGCCCATTTTCTTGACCGTGGGAAGGGTGTCGTAGACCTGCTTCAGTTGCACCGACCGGCCATAGCCCCAGGCACACCAGATCGGGCCAAAAGCGCTGTCGGGCGCCGACGCCATTTGAAATCCCTGCCGCACCATGAGGCGGCGGTATTCGGCGAGTGTGCGAAAGTAGTCACCTGGATGCACGGACATAAAGGTGCGAAGAGTCTGGAAGCTCTCCCCCGGTTCCAGAGTTCGCTCCCGGGTCGAGCGGACGGCTACCCTGGCGTGGCGCGCATCGGGCATAGAAACGGGGAGCGATATCAGGCGGGGTCCGGGTTCCACGTGACCTACCGCGAGACCAACGTCTTTCCGCCACACATCGACAATGGGAGTGCCTCCGCCGTAGTCGCTGGCATTCATGCCGAGATAATTTTCCTGCCTGAATCCGGCACGCAACGGGAGCACCCAATTCGGCCGCTTCTCGTAGGAGCCACTTTGATAGGACCAGAATGCGGGGCCGCGCGACACAGGCATAGCGCCCAGTGAATATTGATGGTTGGCCCAACCGCGGATTGCGAGTCGAGCAACCCCTTCGTTCTTATACGTAACGTCAAAGACGGCTATGGATGGAAAATCAGAATAAATCGTGACGGAGACATCCTTGCGCAAATCGCCGGACTTGCCAGTCAGCGACAGCCGCTCGCCCGCGCCCAATGCGTCAGACACACGCTCACGGTGGGTCGCGCTCAGTGCAAAGTTGCTCCAGGTGCGAACGCCGGTGACCGTCTCCGATGCGGAAAACGGAGCCAGGAGTTGCGGGCTTGGACCGAACAGCGCGACGATACGGCTGCGCAGGTTGCGGTCGAATTCGATTCGCAAGACCGAGCTTTGGATCTCAAGATCAGTTGAGGCTTTGAGCGCACCGGCAGAAGCAGATTCTTGAGCCAGATTATGTTGCGCAAGGCCAAGCAAAATACAGCACATTTGCGCGATCGCCCTCCTACGCCTCATCCTCGAAGGGTACCATCGGTTATTTCTTGGCCGGACTATCATGTCTCGGTCAGGTTGATTTTCCACGCGGCCACCTGTCTACGTTTCGATAATCTTGGGCAACGCAAACGCATTGTGATGTACTACGAATTGATTCGTTTTACTTCCTATTGTCAGATATTGTCAAGAGGGGACTGCACGTGCTGGGTCGCACCAACTGCAAGTGCATTGTTTCTTGGGGGGTGCGGGTTCACGGTCGTCAATGACCGCAACGGTCGAGCCTTACATTGGGAGCCTACCTTCGGGAACCCCAAGGAGCGGACTGTTTTTTGCCCTTGACAAAGCAGGGTAAGCGAACGTAAAAGTGTGAGCGAAAGTAAATGTTATCAAACGCAAGTATACGAATATCCGGCGCTTTGATCTTCGCGGGAGGTCGTCCATGCGCGTTCCACGTACCGAATGTTTGCCGGTTCGCCTTCATTTATCCTCCACCATCAACCTTGCCGCAATCCTCGGTTTCGCTCTGTCCGCTTGGGGCCAGGGATCGTACCGGGCGCAGTTGCGTGGGGT
>PLIC01000276.1 GCA_003139995.1 Candidatus Acidiflorens stordalenmirensis
TGCTAACGACAGTGACAATTTATATCCTTGACACGGGCTCCCATCTCTGTCATTCTCTTTTGGCCATTGGGCGTGGGGCCCAGTGAAACCCGATAATGCCCAGAAGATGGGCGCCAGAAGGAAATTCCAGAATTAGGTTGCTGAACAAAGAGGGCCACCCGGTGGGGTCGGGTGACTGGTATTCGTACCGTGACTGACAGAGAACAACGAGGAGGGTATCCAGTATGCAGCAAATGAAAACTTGGGGTGTGTCGGCGAGAAGGCTCATGGCCTTCATTCTCGTCACATTCTTCGCGGTTGGCGTGGCGTTCGGGCAGACAAGGCAGAGCATGCGGTTCGAAATCCCGTATGAGTTTACCGTCGGTTCGAAGGTGCTGCCAGCGGGGACGTATACTTTCACAGTGGACAAATCTCAGCTCCGGGGGGAATCGGCCACCGGCGGGGGCCATTTCACGGCGCTCATCATGACTCGGCTCAGCGGGCCGGCCCAATTTCTTCGGGACGGATCTCTTGTATTTGACAAAACGGATGGCGGCCGCGTCCTCTCCGAAGTATGGATGCCCGGGACGGATGGACTACTTTTGCACACGCGCACGAAAGACCACCAGCCCGATGTCTTATTAGTCTCCGATCTGAACCAGACCAGCACCGTCTCTGGAAAGGCGGCTTACAATCTGACGTGCGGCAGATGTCATGGCCCGGACGGCAAGGGTGAAGCGAGAGCGGACAAATTCTTCAACATGACAATTCCGAGGCTCAGTTCAGCAGAGGTGCAAGGCAAGTCGGACGCGGAGTTGAGAGAGCAAATCACTCAGGGCAGCCGCGCGATGCCTCCCGTCGAGGTCGATGAGTCCGGGTTCCGGCATCGTCTCCCGCCGCAAGACGTGGACGCCGTGATTGCTTACGTGCGTACTCTGAAACAGTAGTTTGACCTTAGAATGTGGACATCGTGTGGTGCGCTCTCTGACGTGGAGCGCTGCCGCTTACGAACCGGGGGTTGGGGATCAATTAAACGGAAAACCGGTTTAAGGGCCCCCGACCCCTCGTAACTGATTGACTTTGCTGGCTTGGGCATAACGGAACTTGCATGCGGATTGCTACCTTGGAAACCCCGCTTAATTAGGAATAAGGTTTTGCGACGTGCAGGCCGCTGATCTGCCGGGGACACATCAATTTGTTCCCTACTGTTCCTAGGACGCCATCCAACGCGTCCGTGTTCCTCTAGTTTGTTGAAGTTCCGTTTAGCCATCCCACTTCCACGGCGGTAAAACGTGTTCAAATCCTGTCGGGGACACCAACCACTTAATTTATTCTCACCAAATACTATCTTCAGTGCACACGGGTTCGTTGTTGCATCTCTACACTCAAGGTTGTGCACGGAGAACTGCTACATCGTGCTTCCGTATTCAAATGCTTCGGCATGCACGATATGCGCGGCGTCGGGATCTGGCATATGTTCAATCGCTCTTTGCGCAGTATGCTCTCATTCAGAGGAAGCGCACATCTCCACAGGCCACAATGGCCTGAGCCAGCTATGCTCCCTCAGGAGAAGCAATGAACTACGTAAATCTCGGCAAGACCGGAATCAAAGTCTCTCGTATCTGTCTAGGCTGCATGAGCTATGGAGCGCCAGCTACCGGCAAACCTAAACCTGGCAGCCATGCCTGGACTCTGAACGAAGAAGAGAGCGAACCCTTCTTTCGTCAGGCGCTTGATCTCGGAATCAACTTCTTCGACACTGCCAATGTCTATTCAAGCGGCGCCAGCGAGGAGGTGCTTGGGCGGTTCGTGAAGACCAACATCCGCCGAGAAGCTGTTGTCATCGCCACGAAAGTCCACGGCGTCATGCGCGACGAACCCAACGGCCATGGTCTCTCCCGCAAAGCCATCTTGTATGAAATCGACCAGAGCCTCCGCCGTCTGCAGACCGGCTATGTGGACCTTTACCAGATTCACCGCTGGGATTACGAAACACCGATCGAAGAAACTCTGGAGGCGCTGCACGACGTGGTGAAGTCCGGCAAGGTGCGTTATATCGGTGCCTCGTCCGTGCACGCGTGGCAATTCACCAAAGCTCTCTATCTCGCCGACCTTCACGGCTGGACCCGTTTCGTCTCCATGCAGAATCATTACAACCTGCTTTATCGCGAAGAGGAGCGCGAGATGATTCCCCTTTGTCAGTCCGAGGGTATCGGCGTCATTCCCTGGAGCCCTCTCGCGCGTGGCCGCCTGGCTCGTCCGTGGCAAAGCGAACACACCAAACGCTACGAAACGGACCAGTTCGGGAAGAGCATGTACTCGCAGACCGAAGAAGCCGACCGTAAAGTTGTGGACCGCCTGGGTCAGGTCGCAGAACAGCGTGGCGTTCCCCGCGCGCAACTTGCTCTCACATGGCTGCTCAGCAAGCCGGTCATCACCTCACCCATTGTGGGCGCAACCAAGCCGCATCATCTTCAGGACGCCGTAGCAGCGCTCTCGTTGCGCCTGACGCCGGACGAAATTGCTTCTCTTGAGGAGCCGTATGCGCCGCATCCAGTGCTCGGCTTCAGCTGAGTCCGTCCAAGAATACGTGCAGCGCACTTAATCTTCCGGCCTTCCGAGCAGGCAATCGAGATTCTCTCTCGCGACCTAGGTCTTGTCGTCGCGATGCCGAAGATCGGAAATTTTCGAATCCGGGCATTACTCCCGGTAATCCAACTGCTTAAATGTGGTACCTCACATGCATTTCTTTCTGCAAAACGCTAACATCGGCTGCACGCGATAAGAGGTGACCGAGTATGACAGAGAAGGCAGGTTCCAAGGCAATCCAAGACGTGCCGAAAGAAGACGTGCCCAGAGCTGTCTCCAGGCGCAACTTCATTAAAGGGGTCATCACCAGTGGCGTTGCCGTCTCCTCCGCCAGCTATCTCTTTCGCGCCTCCTCGCTCCTGCAGGGCCAGCAGTTGGCTGCTGGCGTAGGCGAGCGGCTGATTACTCTCAACGTCAACGGTCAGCAGCGGCGCGTCGACGTCATGAAGCAAGAGACGTTGACATCTACGCTGCGTTACAAGCTGGGACTCACCGGCACCAAGCTGGGATGCGACCGCGCTGAATGCGGAGCTTGCACCGTCCTTATCGACGACATTCCGTACTATTCGTGTTCGGTGCTCACGCACAACGTGCGTGGCCGGAAGGTCGTAACCATCGAAGGCCTGGCCAGCGCCGACGGAACCTTACATCCGGTACAGCAGGGCGTCATCGACGAACAGGGATTTCAGTGCGCGTTCTGTACATCCGGCTTCATTATGACCACGGTGGGATACCTGAAGACGAATCCCAATCCCACCCGCCAAGAGTTGGCGAACGGCATCTCGGGATGCCTGTGCCGTTGCCAGGACTACGACAAGATTCTTACCGCGTTGATGCGCGGCGCGGAAAATTTGCGGAGAGCTAAGCTTGGATAACACATTGGATAACCCAAAGACTGTTGAGACTACCAAAGCCACCGAGCGCCAGTACGGAGCTGGGTACAAGCTGATCGGCAAGAACTATCCGACGCCAGATCTATATGCGAAGGTCACCGGGCAAGCGAAATATGCCGAGGACTTTCGCGCGGAAGGAATGCTGTTCTGCAAGCTGCTGCTCAGCCCCATGCCACATGCGCGGGTACGGCGCATCCATGCCGACGCGGCGCTCAGAATGCCGGGTGTCAAAGCTATTCTCACAGCGAACGATCTTCCCGCTCCGGCCGACACGCTTACCGACAATGGCACGGTAATCAAGGCCAGCAAGTGGGGCGAACGCGGTCTGACCATGGAGCCGGTTTATCAGGGCGAACCGATTCTGGCTGTGGCCGCCGTCGACGAACTCAGCGCCGCGGAAGCCATCGAGAAAATTCAGATCGATTTTGAGCCGCTTCCGTTCGTGGTCGATCCGCTCGACACGCTGCGGCCGGGTGGGCCTAACCCGCGAACCGATGGCAACGTCTGGACCCGGCCAGCGACGCCGCAAGGTCCGGGCGCGCCCGTGGTCACGGAAATGAAGTGGACGGAGGCCGACTTTGCCGAGCTCAAGCATGGCCGTCTTCCGATGGGCAAGACCCCGGACGAATGGTCGTATGGCGATCTCGATTCGGGCTTCAAGAATTCGGCGCTTGTTCTTGACGAAACGTTCGTTACGCCCGACACGAGCCATCAGACGCTCGAGACCCGCAGTGCGATGGCTTACTGGCAAAACGGCAAGGTCTACATTCATACGGGCACACAGAGCACCGCGCAAACGCTACCCGCGATCGCGCGCTGGTTGAACATCAGTGCCGACAACG
>PLIC01000277.1 GCA_003139995.1 Candidatus Acidiflorens stordalenmirensis
CAGATGGCGTTAGGAATGGGTAGCTTCCTAATCCGGTGGCGGTTGCCACAGTGGGCCTCGACCTGAGCGCGCGATCCGGGCTTTTGGAAGCATGGCGCGTGGTATACGCGAGTTCGGCGAAACCCTTGGTGGTGTTAATGTAATCGCGCAGCACATTTGCGAGGAGGGACATCCCAAGTTATGCATCAGTGTAGTCCGGCCAGCACAACCGAACTGGCGCGCCAAGACAGCAAATTCGCTCTGCCTTCATCCATATTTCTTGTTTTGCTTCTGAGTCTTGCACTGAATGCCGCACTTTGCGTCCGTGCCGAGGCTGACGATTCCAACGCTCAGGCGGAGATGCAAAGTTGGGTGTCGGCTAAGTTCCTGGGCATGCCGCAAGCTGCCGCGCCGATACCGTATCTGCTGCCGCAGCTCAAGCTGACGGGCAAGACGGTGATGCGCAATTCCGTTCAGGGGCACGCGTTGCTGATCGCGGGGCGCAAATTCGAGCATGGCTTGGCCATGCGCTCCACGGGAGAGATTCGCGTGGTCCTGCCAAGCGGGGCGAGATCGTTCGCAGCCACCGTTGGTGTGGACAGCAACGATGTTCTGCAATACTCGAATGCGGGGCGCGGGAGCGTGGTTGCTTCGGTGGCAGTCGCGGGGAATGAATTGTTCCATTCGCCGGTGCTGCATGAGGGGATGCAGGGAGTGGATGTGAACGTGGAACTTCGCGGGGCGCGCGAGTTTTCCCTTCAGCTGGCCGCGGTAGGAGAACGCCCGGTTGCGTACCAGCCAGAGTGGGATCAAGCGGACTGGGGCAACGCAGAAGTGACGATGGAGGACGGATCGGTCCGGCGGCTGGGGGAATTTCGCATCGGCTTGCCGGCGGCACCTTTTTCGAACGAGCCGCCGTTCTCGTTTGTGTACGGAGACCGGCCATCTTCAGACTTTCTGAATAATTGGGATGTGAAGCGCGCAACGCGCCAACTGGACGAACAGCGGACCGAATACACGGTCACGTTCACGGACCCAGTCACACAGCTCATAGCGCGCTGCGTGGGCGTGGCTTACAACGATTTTCCGACGGTGGAGTGGACCGTGTATTTCAAGAACGGCGGCACAACACGCACGCCGATCCTGGAGAAGATTGAGGCACTGGACGCACATTTTGAAGGCGAGCCAAGCGCGAAACTGGCGATCCATCACTCCACTGGGAGCGATGCCGAGCCCACGGATTATCGCCCATATGAAACGGAGCTTCCACCCTCCACCATGAAACAGTTCGCGGCGCGCGACGGGCTTCCGACCGAAGCCGACATGCCGTACTTCAACCTGGCGTGGCCTGGCCGCGGGCTGATTGCCGTGCTGGGATGGCCGGGCCAATGGGCCTTGCAGATTGCGCGCGACGATTCTTCTGGCATTCAGATCACAGGAGGGCAGGAGAAAACCCACTTCTGGCTGGCTCCTGGAGAAGAAGTGCGAACGCCGCTCGCGGTGCTGCAATTCTGGTCGGGCGATTGGCTGGACGGGCAGAATATCTGGCGGCGATGGATGGTGGCGCACAATTTGCCACGTCCCGGAGGAAAGCTGCCTGCGCCGCAACTGGCGGGCGGCAGCGCACACACGACCGTAGAAATGCAATGGGCCACGGAGGCCAACCAGAAGGAGTATTTCGCGCGCACGCTGGCTGCGGGGATACCGATCGATTATTGGTGGATGGATGCCGGATGGTTTCCATTTTCCGACGGCTGGTGGAACACGGAGACATGGGAACCGGACGCGAAGCGATTTCCGCATGGGCTGCGTCCTGTTGACGACGCAGTGCACGCTCAGGGACGGAAAGTGATTGTCTGGTTTGAGCCCGAGCGAGTCTATCAAGGTTCCTGGCTGGACAGGAACCATCCGGAGTGGACCATCGGTCCTCAGGGAAAAGAGCGGTTGCTGTTTCTGGGCAATCCCGAAGCTTGGCACTGGCTCGTCGAGCATGTGAGCCATCTGATCGAGAGCGAACAGATTGACACGTACCGGCAGGACATGAATTTTGAGCCGCTGCCGCAGTGGAATTTTCACGATACGCCGGACCGCGTGGGGATCACCGAGATCCAGCATATTGAAGGCTATCTGGCGTATTTCGATGAATTGCGCCGGCGGTTTCCCAATTTGTTACTCGACACCTGCGCGGGCGGGGGACGGCGGAACGACATTGAAACGCTGCGCCGGGCCGTGCCGCTATGGCGGAGCGATTTCGCGGGCGATCCTGCCGGCATGCAGATGCAAACGTACGGTCTGTCGCTCTGGGTGCCCTACTTCGGAACGGCAATCAGTTCGGTGGATCCGTATTTGTTTCGAAGCCAGATGACTCCGGCCATGGGTGTTGGGTTTGATGTGGATAAGGTGGAGGAACTGCGCGAGCCGCTGCTGAAATTAATTCGGCAATGGAAAGAAATCGCGGATTTCTATTACGGCGATTTTTATCCGCTCACGCCCTACAGCACGGAACCGTCCGCGTGGATGGCGTGGCAGTTCGCGCGGCCCGATAAGATGGCAGGCATGGTGCAGGTCTTCCGCCGCGAAGACAGCCCATTTGAAAGCGCTCGCCTCAAATTGCGAGGACTGGACCCCAAAGCGCGCTACATCGTCACCAATCCCGATTCCGCCGGAGAGACCGCCTTTATGGGTGCGGAGCTTATCGAACATGGAGTCCCGATCTCCATCGCAACGAAGCCCGGCGCGCTGCTCCTCATATACAGGAAGACAGAGCCGTAACCTACGGAAGCAGTGCCAAATGCAGCTGTGGCTTTGGTCTTTAAGAAATACGGTCGCTTGCGTGTGATCGAAGAAGGATATGGTTCGGCAGCCAAACAGTTGACGAGCAGGGTGACCCAACATCGGCCAGGCTGGCCGCCACGCCGTACGTGCCAGTTTGGTCTTGGCTATACAAGTGACCAGACGTGATAAGAACGTGATAGTTCTATGCTCAAAACTGGGCAACTCGCTTTAGAACGCTGCAAAACACAAGTCTAGGAAGACCTTGAAGAGTCGAATAGAATAGAGAATGTTCTAAACCGATCAGAACGCAGTGTGTGATCTTCAAAACCGGGGGGCAAGACGCCCCTAAGGATCGCATCTGCGCTGCGCCTCCCCAATGCGGCATTTTCCATTGTCTGTAAATCCTTAAGGGAGTTAGGGTGATTCGTGGGCGTCGTAGCCAATGGTCGGATGATAGGCACGCCCAAATTGTTCAATTGTTCCGGGCCAGAAGTCCTCTTCTGGGAAGCGAGGCTGATCGTAATGTTATCCGGACTGCTTCCAGTCGGATCACGGGCCGAACGAAAACTGAGACAGCCTTGATTCGATGGAAAGCACTGTTGCCTCGCCCACCTTTCAAAGTTGCCCAAAATCCCTTTCACCGCCGGCGTTTGCAAGTGCCTCAATCAATGCGGTCACAAGGTGCGCGGCTCTGCTGCCCACAAACAGGTGTTTTTGCTCCCTCCTGTTCTCGCTGCATAGGACATCAAAGTAGCTTGCGGATTCGCTCCGCCGTCTCCTGTATGGGGCGGGAGTCGAGGCCACCTCTTTCGTCCTCTTGGGTTGTGAACAGGTTCTCGCCAATCTTGAAGCCATTGTTCTCATACCACGCCCGCTTCCACTCCCAGCCGCGCCGGTAATCATCGCGGTCCAACATCCCGAGATGCTCCCAAATGATCACGTCCCCAGCATCGGTCACGAACGAAAAGTCTGGGCGCAATCGGCCAGGAGACTTCGTTCCCTCCAACGGCCGTTCGTAGAAGTACTGCAGCCCAACGTCGAAGAGATGATTGGCGATGACGAGCTCGGACTTGCTGCGGACCATATCTCCGTCCCGCGCCCGGTGCACTAGGTGGGCAGCATACGGTACGTCTTCAGCCTGTTCACGAACTGCCGGTGCGAACATTCTGGTGTTACGGCGCGCTGTTTCGGATCAAGCAACGAACCTACGGCAGATGGTTCCGGCACAGGGTGTGCCGCAGCTATAGTGGAGTCCGGCATAAGACCTCGATCCACAACGCCAAGCGATACCGGGTGATCGTCAGGGTCACCGAGATCCGTTTCCGCCATTCGATACGGGTTTTCAAGGATGGCACGTTCGTCCACCAGAGCACGAGTTGCGCTTTTGCGTTTGGCCGGATCAAACCATCGGAGAGCCTGCGCAGGGCTTACGTCAAATCGCGAGAGGAGCTTTAAAAGCGAGCGCCGCTGATCAGGCATGCTTGCCCAGAGTGGCGCCACCGCCTTAAGATCGGCTACATATGCCTGCTTCGGTGGCGTGGCCCCGCATAGGAGGCTATCAAGAACGGGCCACGGATCGTCCGCCGGCTTGATAGATCCGCGACTGAAGAGTTCCAGGACCAGCGACGTGCCCAAGCGCATGCCGAGGGCTTCTAGCGCTGCACCCGTTCCTGGAAAGGCACCGCGTTCTTTCCAGGTCTCGGCAATTCGCTGGTTGAGCCATTCCTCCCGCCGTTCCCACGGTCCTTTAGATACTCCATGTTCACGAATTTTTCGGACCACGTCGAGACACTTGACCAGGGTCGATAGCGCTACATCTGCTGTGCCGAGCTCTCCGGCGAAGGACAATGCAGCGGTCTGACTCAGTTCCGGAATGACGGCGATTTCTCTTAGGCGATCCCGGCGGACAGCATCCTCGTCCGCATTCCCAGTTGGCTCCAGATAATCGTGATACGGAATGAGGAATCCCTCATGACCATCGGGACGGATGGAATGTCGAAACTTGCGATCCCACAACGGATACGTCATCTTGCCGGAGTGGAGACGACTTCCCTCGGGGTCTGGTGGTTGGTGATGCGCTCTGGAGTGCACCCCGAAAGTGAGACACCAAATTAAGGGGCCAGCTACATTGAATGGAGGAGAGTTATGCTGGTGCCCCGACAACAGTATTCTCGTGAATTGAAGATCGCCGCGATGCATGAGATCGAGTCCGGAAAAGGGATCGCGGAAGTGGCCCGCATGTTTCAGGTCAGTCCCAAACGGCTGGAGACCTGGAAAGGCGAGTGGCGGGCGAAAGGGGAGCTGGCGTTTCCCGGCAACGCCAGCCGCCCACCGTCGAAACTCGATGCCGACCGGATTGCCCAGCTGGAACGTAAGATCGGACAGCAGGCGATGGAGATCGAGTTCTTAAAAAAAGCCTTGCGGCGTTTCAGGGAGCATCCCCTGCCAGTCGTCGGCAATGGCAACGCCGTCTCTATCAGCAAATCCGGCAAGCGGCCGACGCGGGGGCAGCAGTGAATGGACTCTGCCAGGCGGCGGGAGTAAGCCGGTCCGGGTACTACCGTTGTCTGGCGCGACCACAACCCAAAGCAGCCGCCATGGATTTACGCAGCCAGATTCAAGGCGTCGCGCTGCGGTGGCCCGCGTACGGCTATCGCCGCGTGCACGCCGAACTCTTGCGCCAGGGCTGGGCCGTGAACCACAAGTGCGTACTGCGCTGGATGCGGGCCGACAACCTGCTGTGTTTGCGGCGGCGGAAGTTCATCCTGACCACCGACTCCAAGCACGGCCTGCCGATCTACCCGAACTTGGCCGGCGGGATGGTGCTGACGGGCATCGATCAGCTTTGGGTGGCCGACATCACCTACCTCCGCTTGCAAGTGGAATTCGTGTACCTGGCGGTTCTGCTGGATGCATTCTCCCGACGCTGCATCGGCTGGGCGTTGCCGCGCAGTCTGGAAGCGGCGCTCGTACTGGAGGCCCTGCGCATGGCGCTAACCGAACGTCGGCCAAGGCCTGGTTTGGTGCACCATTCTGACCGCGGCGTGCAATATGCGGCGCACGACTACACGGCACAACTCGAACAACACGGCATTCGCATCAGCATGAGCCGGCGGGCAACGCCGTACGACAACGCCCAAGCGGAGAGCTTCATGAAGACTCTCAAATATGAGGAAGTCTACCGCACCGAGTACCGCAATCTCGAAGAAGCCAGGACTTCGATCGGAGAGTTCCTGGAGGAGACTTACAACCAGGAGCGCTTGCACTCTGCGCTGGGCTATCGTCCGCCACTGGAGTTCGAGCGCAGCTTAGGGCCTTTGCGAGCACTCGGGAAAGGACGAGCATGAGTTTCCTTAGAGCGTTTTCTGAAATGGTG
>PLIC01000182.1 GCA_003139995.1 Candidatus Acidiflorens stordalenmirensis
GTGATACAAAAAATGCTCTAGCGTTCGGTTTGCAACATTGTCGCAAATCAATTCATCCTTACCGTGTCAAACACTATCTACCGTTCTGCCGCGAGAGAACCTGCCGATGCCGTCGGGGCAACTGTGTCGCTCATGAGTTGGCGGGCGGAATAGGCGGCGTAATCGAGCACGCGTCCCGGCAGCACTCCGAGGTAAAGCGTGAGCAGCACGCAAACTGCAATGGCCAACCCTGCCGCGACGGGCACAGGAGTAACGGGAACCTCGCCCCGCTGCTCCCGCATGTACATCATGACGATAATACGCAGATAATAATAAGCGCCCACGGCACTATTCAGCACCAGAATGATCGCCAAGCCAACCAGATTCGACTTCAGCGCGGCACTCAGTACATAGAACTTCGCGAAGAAACCGCCCGTGATCGGAATACCGATCAAGGACATCAGGAAGAATGTGAACGTCGCGGCCAGCACGGGGGATTTTCTACCGAGGCCTGCGTAATCTTCAAGCGTGACATACTTTTCGCCCGCGTTCGCGAAATGGCTGACGACGGCAAACGCTCCTACATTCATCGCAGCATAGGCGGCGGTGTAGAACATTGCCGCGGATGCGCCCAGCTCCGGTTGGGCCGCAGGCATTGCAGCAAATGCAACGAGCAGATATCCGGCATGGGCGATCGAAGAATAAGCGAGCAGGCGCTTGATGTTGTCCTGCACCAAGGCGCACAGATTTCCCAGCGTCATGGTAAGCGCGGCCGAGGCCCAGATCAGCCAAAAGCGTCCCGGGGCATTCGCTTCGAACATGACGCGCAGCAAAACCGCGAATGCCGCCGCCTTCGGGCCGGTCGACATCAGGGCGACAATCGGAGCTGGAGCCCCTTCGTAAACGTCGGGAGTCCATACGTGGAAAGGCGCGGAAGCGACCTTGAAGCCCAAGCCCACGAACATGAGCGCCGTCGCAACATACGCCAGAACCGGCACAGGTGCGTCGCCGGAGTGCAGCGCCTGGCTGATCGCGTCAATGTTGGTGGATCCGGTCGCGCCGAACATAAGTGCGACGCCGTAGAGGAAGAATGCAGTGGCGAACGATCCCAGAAGAAAATATTTCAGCGAAGATTCGCTGCTCGCGGCGTCGCGACGCCGGAAGCCTGCCAGCACGTACGTTGAGATCGACGAGATTTCCAGGGCGATGAAAATAAGTACGAGTTCGATCGCGGACGACATCAGGCACATGCCAACCGTGCCAAACAGGATTAGCCCGTAGTATTCCCCGGCGCGGATGCGCTGCACCGCCAAATACTCGTATGAACTGAGGATAACCACCGCCGCAATCGCGATGACGAGGAAGTGAAAGAAGACGCTGAAGCCTTCCACTCGAACCATGTTCGAGAAAGCGGTTCCGGGATACTGCGCCATCCAGAACGTCGACCCGAGCGCCGCCAGAGTGCCAATCAGTGCGATCGTGCCCAGCGACTGGTGACTGTTTTCTTCGTCGAGCAGCGGGTCGACGATCATGACCAGCATGCCGAAGACGGAGAGCACCAACTCCGGCAGGATGCGCATGTAATCGGCGATTGGCGGCGGCTGGAAAGCCTGCGCCTGCGCCAGCAAACCTGGTAATGAATAGGCGAATGCCGTCATCGTTGTGGTCATGGGCCGACCACCTTGCTGGCCAATTGTGCGAAGGGGGCGAGCGCAGCTTGCACCGCCGGATCAATCGCGCTGAGCCACATCAGGGGCGCAACGCCCATCACCAGGGCAGCAATCGCAATCGGCCAAAGCGCAGCCTTCTCCCGCAGGTTGAGGTCGAGCAGCGCGTTATTGACTTCATGTGTCACCTTGCCGAAGAACACGCGCTGATACATCCAGAGCAGGTAGCATGCGCTCCAGATCACGCCGGTCGCCCCTAGAACCCCATAAATAGGGCGCGCCTGGAATGCACCGCTCAGTACTAGGAATTCGCCGATGAAGCCATTCAGCAGCGGCAGTCCGATCGAGGCCAGCACGGTGAACAAAAAGAAAGTGGCGTACTTGGGCATGGGTGTCGCTAATCCGCCAAAATCGGCGATCTCGTAGGTGTGGCGGCGTTCGTAGAGGATGCCCGCCAGCATGAAGAGCCCGCCCGTGGCGACTCCGTGCGCCAGCATGACGAAGACGGCTCCGTTCAGCCCGGCCGTCGTGAAACTGAAAATTCCGAGAACGACGAATCCGAGGTGGCTGATCGACGAATAAGCGATCAGCTTTTTCATGTTCGGCTGCACCAGCGAAACCAGCGCGCCGTAGATGACGCCGATCAGCGCCAGAACCATGATCCAGGGAGCGTTGCGGCGCGCCTGCTCGGGAAACAGTCCGACATCGAAGCGCAGCAAGCCGTAGGTGCCCATCTTCAGCAGCACGCCGGCCAGCAGCACCGATCCAGCCGTGGGCGCCTCCACGTGCGCGTCGGGCAGCCAGGTATGAAGCGGGAAGATGGGAACCTTCACGGCAAAAGCGATGAAGAAGCCGAGAAAGAGCCAAAGCGAGGCGGCTTCAAGTCCTGGCACGCTTCCGCTACGAATGGCGTTCTGAATCACGACAAAATCGAAGCTGCCAGTCTTGGCATATAGCCACACAATCGCGGCCAGCATGAACATCGAGCCGATCATGGTGAACAGAAAAAACTTCACCGCGGCATAGACCTTGCGTCCGTGGCCGTACATGCCGATCAGCAGCGCCATCGGGATCAGCGTCGCTTCCCAGAAGAAGTAGAACAGGAACAAGTCGAGCGAGGTGAAAACGCCGATTAGAGCCGTCTCCAGAATCAGCAGCAGGATGAAGAATTCCTTCACCCGCTCGTGAATCGAATGCCACGATATGAGCACGCACAGGGGCGTGAGGAACGTGGTCAGCACCACCAGCCAGACGGAAATTCCGTCAATGCCCATGTGGTAATGAATGTGGGGAGTCGTGATCCAGACCTTGTCGATCTCGAACTTGAACGCGCCGAGTTCACGATGTAGGTGCACCGGCAAATGCAGTGAGGCCACAAATGCCAGCAAGGAGATGACGAGCGCAAATAGCTTGATGTCGCGATCGCGGCGCGGGATCAGCAGAATCAGCAGGCCGCCCGCGGCAGGAATGAAGGTCACCAGCGAAAGAATGATGGGACTGAGGCTTTCCATGTTCATCGGACCCATGTTCATCGCACTCCCATCCAGACCATGTAGGCGATCACCACTGCCGCTCCAGCGGCCACCCAGCCGGCATACGAGCGCAGATTGCCTGACTGCATGTGGCGCACATTGTCGGAAACGTGGCGCGCGGCGTCGGCTGAGTCGTTAACCGCGGCATCGATCACTCCCTGATCAATGTCATGCCAGAGAATTGTGGTCGAGCCGTTGACAACCGGTTTGACGAAAAGGACGGCGTAAAGCTCATCGATGTAGTACTTGTTGGCGACCGCGCGGTAAAGCCCGCCGAGGCTGGCGGCAATGCGCGCCGGCAGTTGCGGGCGGCGGCTGTAGAGCAGATGTGCCAGCAGCCATCCAAGTCCAGCCACGCTAATGGAAATAGCCATCAGCAGAGGTTCGAGTGTGCTGTCACCGGCTTCGCGGGAAGCTTCTTGCGCAACTTGTGTCGAGGCCACCCGAAAAACGGGAGCCAGAAAATGTTCGAACCGGTTTCCGTAGCCTACGAAGCCCCCAACCACCGACAGCACGGCAAGAATCACCAGCGGCCCCAGCATCACCCCCGGGCTCTCATGCGGCTCACCGTGACCATGGCCGTGTTCATCACGACCGTGAGCATCGTGACCGTGCGCCTCTTGCACTGCGGCGCCCCGGTAGTCGCCGCCGAATGTCATGTACATCAACCGGAACATATAGAACGACGTGATGAACGCGGTAATCACTCCGATTAGCCAATACACCCAGCTTGCGCCAAAGGCCTTCCAGAGAATCTCGTCTTTGGACCAGAAGCCCGCAAACGGCGGAATACCCGCGATGGCGAGCGTGGCAATCCCCATCGTCGCAAACGTCCAGGGCATGTACACACGCAGGCCGCCCATTTTTCGCATGTCCTGCTCGCCGCCGATGCCGTGGATTACCGAACCTGCCGCGAGGAACAGCAGGCCCTTGAAGAACGCGTGCGTCATCAGGTGGAAAATGCCCGCGGAGAACGCTCCCACGCCACACGCCATGAACATATAACCGAGCTGCGAGATGGTGGAGTAGGCCAGCACTTTCTTGATGTCCGTCTGGGCAATACCGATGGTCGCCGCAAACAGAGCGGTGAGCGTTCCAATGATCGCGACCACCATCAGCGCCATCGGCGCGCGGTCGAAGATCGCGGACGACCGCGCCACCATATAAACGCCCGCCGTCACCATGGTGGCCGCATGGATCAACGCGGAAACTGGAGTGGGGCCTTCCATGGCGTCCGGCAGCCACACGTAAAGAGGAATCTGCGCAGACTTACCCGCAGCACCGACCATTAACAGCAAACCGATCGCCGTGAGCGGCCCGGCGCCGCCAGTTTCCGTCGGCAGCGTGCGCACTGCGGTAAAGACGTGCGTAAAGTCGAGCGATCCGAAATGCTTGATCATCAGGAAGAGCGCAATCAGAAATCCAAAGTCGCCAATCCGGTTGACGATGAACGCTTTCTTGCCAGCCGCAGCCGCCGAGTCTTTTGTGAACCAGTAGCCGATCAGCAGGTACGACGCCAGGCCCACGCCCTCCCAACCGATGAACATGACCAGATAGTTCTTCGCCAGCACCAGCGTCAGCATGAAGAACATGAATAGGTTCATGTAGGACATGAAGCGGTAGTAACCGTCGTCGTCCCACATATACCCGACCGAGTAAATGTGAATAAGAAAGCCGACGCCGGTGACCACGAGCAGCATGACTAAAGAAAGCTGATCGAGGTAGAAATCGAAATCAGCGCTAAAGGCCCCCGAGCGGATCCAGTGCGCAACGGGGAAGGAATAAGGCGCGGCTGCGGAAGAGAAGCTAGCTGCGATTAACAGCGCTGCAAAGAACGCCAAGCCGCAAAACACCAGCGCGACCGTCGAGATCGCCTTCTTCGATGATTGCCTCCCGAAGAAGCCATTGATCGCCGCCCCGGCGAGCGGAAGAAGCGGAACAATCGGAACCGTCCAGAGCAACGGGTTGGAAATCGGCGACGTCATAACTTGAGCAGGTTCACCCGATCCACATTCAGAGTTTCGCGCGTGCGATAGACGGCAATGATGATCGCCAGGCCCACCGCGGCCTCAGCGGCGGCCACGACCATCACGAAGAAGACGAAGACTTGCCCGCTGAGCGCGTGCCATTGCGCGGCGAAAGCGACGAACGAAAGGTTCACGCCGTTCAGCATCAACTCGATCGACATGAATATCGTGATGATGTTGCGCTTGATCAGGAAGCCGAGCACGCCACAGACGAACAGGATCCCGCTCAACAGCAGATAGTAAAAAAGAGGGATCATCGTTATTCTGCGTCCTTTCTTGGGCCGCGCGCCACGGCTTCTGGCCGGCTGGCGAGCACGACCGCGCCCATGATAGCGATCAGGATCAGCACCGACGTGACTTCAAAGGGCAAGAGAAAATCGTGGAAGAGAAGCCGGGCAATATCATGTGGATCGCCCTTTAGCGCGCCGATGGGGACCGCCTGCGTGTTGGATCTATAGAGCAGCGTCCAGGCGACCAGCACTCCGCCGATCAGCACTCCCGGAACGCCGATCAGGATCGCGACACGGCTGCCTTTAGTGCGCTCTTCTTTGCCGGCATTCAGCAGCATGATGGTAATCACAAACAACACCATGATTGCGCCGGCATAGACGATCACTTGCACTGCGGCCACAAATTCCGCGCCTAACAGAAGATACTCGGCGGCGAGCGAGGCCATTACCGCTATCAGCGACAGCGCGCTGTTGATGGGGTGGCTCTGCACCAGCAGGTTGACAGCTCCCGCCACGCAGATCGCTCCGAAAAAAAGAAATAGAATTAGATGAAACATTTGTGTCAGCTAGCTACTAGCTTCTGGCCGCTAGCTAGTAGCCAGCAGCTAGTTCTCAAGCTCTCCACGCCACAATTAGCGCCGTAACCACGATGTTCGCAACCGCCAGGGGCAGCAGCACCTTCCATCCGAACGCCATGAGCTGGTCATAGCGAAAGCGGGGCAAGGTCCAGCGCACCCAGATGTACAGAAACATAAAAAAGAAAACCTTCAGGCAGAACCAGAGCACCGGCAAAATCATTTGCAGGATCGGCGGTCCGAACACCGGGCCAAGCCAGCCTCCGAAAAACAGCAGCGTCGCCAGGCAAGCCACCGTTACCATGTTTGCGTACTCGGCCATAAAAAACATGGCGAATTTCATCGCGCTGTATTCGGTGTGATATCCGGCCACCAGTTCCGACTCCGCTTCCGGCAGGTCAAACGGCGTGCGGTTCGTCTCCGCGTAGGCGGAAATCAGGTAGATGAAAAACGCCACCGGCTGGAGAAAGATGTTCCAGTGCAAATGGCGTTGCGCATCCACAATGTCGCGCAAGCTGAGGCTGCCGGTAATGATCAGCACGCCCACCAGCGACAGGCCGAGCGAAACCTCATAGCTGACCATCTGGGCGCTGGCGCGCAGACCACCGAGCAGCGAGTACTTGTTGTTCGAGGACCACCCGGCAAGCGCCACTCCATACACGCCCATCGAAGTAATGCC
Source organism: Candidatus Acidiflorens stordalenmirensis (assembly GCA_003139995.1). Classification (GTDB taxonomy): domain Bacteria; phylum Acidobacteriota; class Terriglobia; order Terriglobales; family Acidobacteriaceae; genus Acidiflorens; species Acidiflorens stordalenmirensis. The sequence continues at coordinate 6,690 of PLIC01000182.1, forward strand.
GAGAACGACCAGTAGTCCGATGTTCAAGTCGGTAATCTGCAGGTACGTGCCCCATGGGCCGATGTCGACCCAGTTGCCAAACGGGATCACCGAAATAGACGTAATGGCAAAGACCAGCGCGATGATCGGCGCCGCGATGAAGATCGGCTTGTAGACATGGGGCTGCGTCAAGTCTTCTTTGAAAATGAACTTGACGCCGTCGGCGACCGGCTGCAGCAAGCCGAAGGGCCCAACCCGCGTGGGGCCCCAGCGGTTCTGGATGTGCGCCGACACCTTGCGCTCCAGCCAGACGCTGTAGGCCACCGCCGTCAGCAAAACGCCTAACACGGCAACCGACTTGATAATCGAAATGATGACGAACGTCGTTATGCTCAACGAAATGTCTCGTGTTCTCGTGTGGCGCGAGCGCTCCTGCCCGCGTGGTTTTGATCCTAGTCTGTTAGTGCCTCTTATTAGTGATACTTAGTCCGCCGCAACCTCCGACTCCGCGGATTTATTTTCGAAAACCGAATTCAAAGTCTTTGAATACCTCCCGAGCGTGCCCGAGCTGAACAAATCGTCGTTGGCGGGATCGATCAGTTCCGGCTGCTGAATCAAGCTCGCGCCACTTTCGGCAATCTCGAGATGCTGATCGTTGCCGGCCAGCAGATTCACCCGCGAGACATCGTACCCGGCAACTACGCGCTGGATTTCATCGAGAATCGCCATGGGATCAAACGGCGTCATCTTCGGTTCCAGGTTGTGCGCTTCGAGCCATACCGCATGGCGATCCGCCTCGCCCGATTGCGCGCCGCGCGTCTGGCCCATGTCGGAGTGAGTCCCGCTCCCAAAGGGCACCAGACCGCTTACATCGCAGCCCATGGCGTCCGCGATGCGAACGATCATCTCGAAGTCCGGCTTTGTATTCGAGATCTCGCCCGCTTTTTTCACGAGCTGCAGATCGCCACAGGTGTTCGTATAAGTTCCCGTCTTTTCGTACGCGTTTGCCGCGGGCAAAACCACGTCGGCGATAGTTGCGGTTTCGGTCAGGAACATGTCCTGAACTACCACAAAACTTTTCGAGAGCACAAAGGGATCAACCTTCAAACGTCCAACGGGATTCGAGCCCACCACGTACAGCGCTTTCAGTTTACCGGCCTTCGCCGCTTCCACCATCTCCGGCAGGCTCAGACCTGTTTCGCGCGGCAGCTTGCCCCATTCCTTTTGGAACCTGTCTGCGCGGGCGACGGGTTCGTATCCCGGTAGAAGGTCGGGATAAAGCCCCATTTCGCTGGCTCCGCGCGAATTCGCGTAATCGCCCAGGCAGATCAGCTTTGCTCCGGTCAAGGTTGAAGCAAAACTCACCAATCTCTCGATGTCATGGCCGCGCAGTTCAGAGCCGAAAGCGATGACCATGTTCTGTTCGCCGCGGATTCTCTCGCGCAGCGCAATCCAGGCTTCGCGCGTCAGACCACCGGCGACCTGGGAATCGACAAGCGCATCGAGCAGCGAATCGTCGCCTCCGAGAAATGCGACTGCTTTCGCTTCGGCGCCCGCTGGCACCAATGCGGAACCCGACGCCTGCCGCCGCAACTTGATGGGCGCTGCATTGATGACGTAAAGTTTCGCGCGCCGCAGCCGCACGTTCGTCCGTATCTGCCATGCCAGCAGCGGATGCTGATTTGTCGGGTCGTTGCCGATCAGCAAAATCGCGGGCGCGTTCAGCGCGTCGCGCATGGAAGCCGTTTTTCCGGGCTTGCCATGGAGCGCCGCCGCCAGGGCAGGGAAGTCCGCCGTCCGATGATGATCGACGTTGTTGGTCTTGAGCACGGCGCGGGCAAACTTCGAAAGCAGATAATTTTCTTCGTTGGTCGTGCGATTCGACCCGACGACGCCGATCGCGCTCCCGCCGTCGTGATCTCGAACTTCGCGAAACCGTTTGCCGATCAGCTCAAACGCTTCTTCCCAAGTCGCAGGCGTCAACTTGCCGTTCTTGCGAATAAGCGGCTCGGTAAGGCGGTCTTTGTGATGCGCAAAGTCGAAAGCGTAGCGGCCCTTGATGCAGAGGAAATCGTTATTGATCCCGCTCTTGTCGCGGTTGTCACCGCGGACGATCTCCGCTCCCGCGTCGCAGCAGCGCACGCCCAGCGTGGTCTTGCACCCGTCCCCACAGTGGGTGCAGATCGTGCCCACGTGGTTCATCTCCCACGGACGCGTCTTATAGCGGTAAGCGCCGGAGGTGAGCGCGCCGACCGGGCAGATGTCGATGCACATCCCGCACTCTTCGCAGTCGAGATGGTCGTTTTGATTGGGCGCGATGATCGAACTCACGCCGCGGTTCTGCACGCCTAGCGCCCAAACGTCCATGCCTTCGCCGCACACGCGCACGCAGCGGTAGCACAGGATGCAGCGCGGCCGGTCGAAATACACCACCGGCGACCACTGCTGCTCTTCCCGGTGGTTCTTGGCCTCTGTGTATTTCGATTCGGGGGCACCGTAGGAGAATGCCATGTCCTGCAGTTCGCATTCGCCGCCGGCGTCGCACACCGGGCAATCCAGCGGATGGTTGCCGAGCAACAACTCGACCATCGCCTTGCGGGCCTGGCGCACCTCGTCGCTGTCGGTCGCGACGATCATGCCCTCGGTCACCGTTGTGGTGCAGGCGGTCTGAAGCTTGGGCATCTTCTCGATCTTCACCACACACATGCGGCATGCGCCCTGCAACGAGAGGCCGGGGTAATAGCAAAACGAGGGCACTTCAATGCCCACGCTCTTGCAGGCTTCGATCAGCAGCGACCCAGCCGGGGCCGTGATCTTCTTGCCATCGACAGTGAGGGTTACATCGGGCATCAGCGTTCTCTATGCGAGTACAGGTTGCCGTTCCGCCGCGCCAGTTCTCTCAAACGGGCACGGCTTCCCATCCAAATGATCTTCAAATTCCTCTCTGAACTTTTTCACGAACGCCATCGTCGGCATCGCGGCCGCGTCTCCGAGCGGACAGAATGTCTTTCCCAGCATGTTCTCGGCCAAGTAGTAAATGTTGTCGATATCTTTCTTTAACCCCGCGCCCGCATGAAAACGCGTCAGCGTTTTCTCCAGCCAGTCGGTGCCTTCGCGGCACGGGATGCACCAGCCGCAACTCTCATGCCGGTAGAACTTCATCGTGCGCAGGGCGAACTTCACGATGCACGTCGTATCGTCGAGCACCACCACGCCGCCGGAGCCAAGCATCGAACCCGCTTTGGCCACCGAATCGAAGTCCATTGCGACGTCGATTTCCTCGGGCAGCAGCACCGGCGTTGACGATCCGCCCGGCACCACTGCCTTAAGTCCGCGCCCGTTCGAAATTCCGCCGCCGACCTCATAGATCATCTTCTTGAGGTTATAGCCCATCGGAAGTTCGTAGACGCCCGGCTTGTTAAGATTTCCCGACAGGCAAAACAGCCGCGTTCCGCCATTCTTCGGCGTGCCCAGTTTTGCGTACCAGTCGGCGCCGCCCAAAATAATGTGCGGCACGGCGGCGAGCGTCTCCGCGTTATTAATGACCGTCGGGCCGCCCCATAAGCCGACAACGGCAGGGAAGGGCGGACGTATGCGCGGAATGCCGCGCTTGCCTTCGAGCGATTCCATCAGCGCCGATTCTTCACCAACCTCGTAAGCGCCTGCTCCACCATGCCAATGAATATCGAGATCGTATCCGCTGCTAAAAATGTTCTTGCCGAGAAAGCCTTTGGCATAGGCATCTTTAATAGCCTTCTGCATGATCACCGACAGGTAGCGATATTCGCCGCGGATGTAGATGTAACCGATATGAGAACCGACTGCGAGCGCGGCGATCATGACGCCTTCAATGACCGCGTGCGGATCGTGTTCGAAAATCAGCCGGTCCTTGCAGGTGCCGGGCTCGCTCTCGTCGCCGTTGCAGAGCACGTATTTCGGTTTGGCCGATTGCTTCGGAACAAACGACCATTTCATTCCCGTACTGAACCCGGCGCCGCCTCGTCCGCGCAAGCCGGAGTTCTTCACCTCATTGACGATCGCGTCCGCGCCCATGCCCAAAGCCTTCTGCACGGCTTTGTAGCCGTCCAGTTGGAGATAGCGCTCGATCTCCGTCGCGCCCTGGCCAAAGCGCTTCGAGATAACGCGTACCTCATCGGGATGGGAAACTAGAGTTGCCATTTGAAATTTGTGATTTGTAATTGAAAGGCCTGATTCGTGACCGGCTCGGTTTTCAATTACCAATTACAAATTACCATTTACAAATTCACTGCGTTCCCTTTTTCTTATATTCGTCTAACAGTTCGTCCATCTTCGCGTTTGTCAGATTCTCGTGAAAATCGTAATTCACCTGCGCCGCTGGAGCCCAACTGCAGGCGCCAATACACTCCACTTCTTCCAGCGAGAACAAGCCATCTTCTGTCGTTCCCTTGTGTCCGATGCCGAGCTTCTTCTTGCAGTGGTCGAGAAGTTCCTCGCCGCCGCGGAGCATGCACGCGATATTGGTGCAGACTTGCACGTTATACTTCCCGCGCGGCTTGGTCGTCAGCATCGAGTAGTAACTGATCACGTTGCGGACTTCCAGTTCGGTGAGATCCAGCCGCTGCGCCAGTTCCGCAATTACTTCGTCCGTCAGCGCGCCCACCTCATCCTGCGCGTAGAGCAGTGTAGGCACCAGCGCCGACCGCCGCGTCGGATAGTGCGTAAGCATCTCGGTGAAACGAGCTTCGAATTCGTCGGAAAACTTCATAAAGTTTTGCGTGTCCACAATCACAAATTACAAATCGCCAATTACAAATGCCCTACCGGTCCACATCGCCCAGCACGATGTCGATGGACCCGATGGCCGCGACCACGTCAGCAATCAGCCCCCCTTCGCACATTTTGGCCAGCGCTTGCAGATTCGCGAAGGACGGCCCACGCATGTGCACGCGATATGGCTTGGCCGTCCCGTCGCTGACGATGTAGTATCCCATCTCGCCGCGCGGCGATTCGATCGCCTGGTAAACCTCGCCCGCCGGAACCGCGAAGCCCTCGGTGACGATCTTGAAATGGTAGATGAGGGCCTCCATCTGAGTCTTCATCTTTTCGCGGTCGGGCAGCACAACCTTGGGCGCGTCGGCTTTTATGGGGCCTTCCGGCATCCCCGCGAGCGCCTGCTGTACCATGCCAATCGATTCCCGCAACTCCTCGACGCGGCAAAGGTATCGCGCGAACACATCCCCTTCGGTGCGGACCGGCACTTTGAACTTGAAGTTTTCGTAGCCCGTGTACGGAGCATCGCGGCGGAGATCAATGTCGACCCCGCTGCCGCGCAACGTTGGACCGCCTGCGCCCAGAGCAATTGCGTCTTCCGCGCTCAAGCGGGCGATGCCCTTGGTGCGCATCATGAAGATTGGATTTCCGGTCAGCAAGCCTTCGTATTCATCCACGTTGCCGGGGAAGCGGTCGGCGAACTTTTTGACCTTCTCGAAGAATCCGAGCGGCGGCTCCAGCGCCAACCCGCCGATGCGGAAATAAGACGTCATCATCCGCTGCCCGCTCACCATCTCGAAGAAGCGCAGAACGTCTTCGCGCTCGCGGAAGCAATAAAGAAAGACGGTCATCGCGCCGAGGTCCATGGCATGGGTTCCCAGCCAGACCAGGTGCGAATTGATGCGCGTCAGCTCATTCATCAGGACCCGCATCCACTGCGCTTTTGGAGGGATCTCCAGCCCCAGCAACTTCTCCACCGCCAGGCAGTAGGCGAGATTGTTGGTCAGGGGACAGAGATAATCGATGCGATCCGTCAGCGGCACGACTTGCTGATAGAACTTGGCTTCGCAGGTTTTCTCGATGCCCGTGTGCAGGAAGCCGATCTCCGGCTTGAGCCGCACAATAGTCTCGCCGTCGATTTCCAGCACCAACCGCAGCACCCCGTGCGTCGAAGGGTGTTGCGGCCCCATGTTCAGAACTAGCGTACGATCTTCGCCTGTACGATTCTGGCCGGGCTCAGCGGCAGTGGCGGGGAATTGCGTCATGGCCTAGCGGTAACCTTCCACCGGGTAGTCCTTCCGCAGCGGATGGCCTTCCCAGTCGTCGGGCATCATGATGCGTTCGAGGTTGGGATGTCCGGTGAAGCGCACACCAAACAAGTCGAACACCTCACGCTCATAGAAATTGGCCGAGGGCCAAACCGAAGTGACCGATTCGATCGCGGGGCTGGAACCGTCAACGCGGGCTTTCAATCGAACCCGCTCTTTATGGGGAATCGAAAGCAGATGGTAAACCACCTCAAAGCGCGGCTCTGAGGGATACCAATCCACGCAGGTGAGGTCGCACAAGTAATTGAATGGGCAATCTGCCGAGTCGCGCAAAATGGCGCAAACTTCGCGAATTGCTTCCTTTTCGATCCAAATCGTAAGCTCGTCGCGATCGAATTTCGCCGCCTGCACCACGGAAACGTTCCATTCCAGCAGGCGCGCCAAAGCAGGATGCGGCTTCAACACTTCGATATCGGTGATGGGCGGATCCAGCGGCATCAGAAATCTCCCCGCTTCGCGGTCGTGAGTCCCCAGTCAAGCGCGCCTTTTTTCCATATATAGAAGAGGCCGACCAGCACGATCGCGATGTACACCATCATCTCCCAGAACCCAAACATCTTCAGTTCGCGCAAAATGACCGCCCAGGGGTAAAGGAAAACGGCTTCCACGTCGAACAATATAAAGAGCATGGCAACCAGGTAGAACTTGACGGAGAATCGTCCCTGAGCGTCGCCGATAGGCTGAACCCCGCACTCGTAAGGCGACATCTTCGCCCGATTCGGTTTATGCTGGCCTATCAGCCACGAAAGGATCACAATCGCGCTCGCAAGGGCCGTGGCGATGCCGAAATGCATCAGGAGGGGCAGGTAGCGAGCGAAATAATTGTCCGGCATAGGGGGAGCTATATATAATTTGCGCCAAGCGCAACAGCAGATGTTCCAGATTAGTTTTGGCGGGCGGAAGTGTCAAGCTAAGTACGTGTTTTAGCAGTAGAACTGGTCTCATAAGTGGTTTTGGGTAGGGCATGGCTTCAGCCGTGCCACTACCGGCCAATAAAAATGCGGGCTTTAGCTCCTGAGTGCCGCACAGCCTGCCCGCAGAACCATTTATGGGATCAGTTGTAGTTTCATCCGGCGGAGCCTGTCTAGACAGCGCCGGGGAGAGCCTGAACTGCATGATCTTTGGCTTTAATACCGACATTCGGCACGACGACACGATCTACCACGTGCAGAGCGAGGCGCGCGAAGGCGAGCAGTTGCTGCAGACACAGGTCTTCGTTCGGGGGCGCTGCATCGGAAAGCGCGCCGTCCCTTATGGCTCCGGCTTGGCGGAAGCCAAAATCGGCTCTCAGAACGGCGCTCCGAGCATATCTCCGAGCAACGATCAAGATAGAGAGAGGATGCTGCGCGAACTGCATCGCGAGGTGCTCGACGCTATCCGCAATGGCAAGCTCGATTCCATCCTCGACAAGCGGGATACGCCGGAAACGCTGGCGGCGGTGAAAGAGCTTGACCTCGAGTGGATTAATGCCAGGTCCGTGCATTCGAGCGGCGCTTTGACGATGCAGATCCGCGTCACCGACGGAGGCGCTACCGTCGAAGGGGCTCGCCTTACGCTTCGCTTCGCCCGGCCCGACGCCGCGCCCTACTACGCGCAGGTTCTCACCGACGCCAAGGGCAACGCCGAGATGAACGTTCAGGTGGATGAAAAGTCACTCGCTGATTCTTCCGTAGTCGTGCAAGCGAATTTCGCCGGACGCACGGCCACCCGCAAGTTCCAGTTGCGCGCCGCCATTTAGGAGCTACACCGCAAATTGTTCTGGCAACGGCGTCACAGGCTGCGGACAAACTCGATTTTTGACTTTGTTTTGAAGGGGCGCGGCTTCAACCGCGCCGACCAGAGCCAATAAGAAGGTAGTGGGTTTTAGCCCCTGAGGGCCCCAGCGGCCGAAAGAAGCGACAATTGTTCCGATGAACCTCACGATCAATGGCGAAACTCAGGTCCTATCGGCCGAAACTCTGGGTGCGCTCGTCGAGCAGCTCCGCATGAAGCCGGACCGCGTGGCGATCGAACTGAACCGCGAGATCGTCCCCCGCGACCAATGGCCGCAGACTGCATTGCACGATGGAGATCGGCTGGAGATCGTCCACTTCGTCGGCGGCGGATCGGGATGTGATCTACACATTCTATGAATTGTCATCCGGATTATGAATTTGTCATCCCGAGCGACCGGGGTGGGGGAGCGAGGGATCTGCAGTTCGCCGCAAAAGCCAGGCTCAACGCAGGTTTGGCAACCCGTTTCCGAACCTGCTAACCTGATTCCGCGTGGCCCCGTCGTTCAACGGATAGGACTTCAGTTTCCTAAACTGACTATGCAGGTTCGATTCCTGCCGGGGCTACCAATGCAGTCGTGCCTCACGGCAGTTACTTCGAAGGGGGCCCCGCTGCCGTATAATTGACGCATCGTGCTCAAGTATTCAATCGTAGTTCCCCTCCACAACGAGCAGGAGAACGTCACCGACCTCTACGCGCGGCTTAAGTCCGTGATGGAAGCGAGCGGCGAGACCTTCGAGATGGTGCTNNTGCAGCACGATCCCGCCGACATCCCTCTGTTTCTCGAAAAAATTGGCGAGGGTTACGACATCGTCAGCGGCTGGCGCAAGAATCGCGTGGACAATTTCTGGCTGCGCCGCATCCCCTCGCGCTGCGCCAACTGGCTCATGGCCAAGTTGAGCGGCGTCGACATCCACGACTTCGGCACCACTTTCAAAGCCTACCGCCGCGAAATTCTCGGGCAGGTTCCGCTCTACGGAGAACTCCACCGCTTCATCCCCGCTCTGGCCTCCTGGTACGGAGCGTCGATCGTCGAAGTTCCCATCAAGAACATCAACCGGGAACGCGGATCTTCGCATTACGGAATCTCTCGCACCTTCCGCGTCTTCTTCGATCTCATCACCATCCGCTTCCTGCTCAAATATCTTTCCCGCCCCTTGCACTTTTTCGGCACGGTTGGGATGTTCAGCATTTTTGCGGGTTGCGCCGTTTCCTCCTGGCTTGTCTTGCAGAAAATCCTGCACCACACCGACATCATGTACCAGCACGGCCCGCTGATGATGTTTTCCGCCGTCCTTTTGCTGGCCGGACTGAACATGCTCGCCGTCGGCCTGCTCGGAGAAATGCAGGTGCGCCATTATTACGAGCCCGCCCAGCGCGCTCCGTACTCGGTCGATCGCGTCCTGCGGGCGCAGAGCGAAGAGAGCACCATCTCGGAATAAGGCAAAAGTCAAAAGTCAAAATGAAGAAGTAAACACCATCCGTCCCACGCATCTGGTTTTCACTTCTGCAATCTGACTTCTAACTTCTGCCTTCGCCTACATCACAAGTCGTCGTGATCCCTGCAATTGACCGATTCCCGTCACTGGCGTGACAATCGAGTACGGGCCAAGTTAGCCTCCGAGGCGCTATATAATGCCATCTGCCATCATGTCTACCACTCAACTCGAATTGCGCCTTGCCAGCCGGATGTCGCGGCTCGGCACCGAAACCGCCTTTGAAGTCCTCGTCCGCGCCCGCGCGCTCGAAAAACAGGGCAAGCAGATTATTCACCTCGAAATCGGCGAGCCCGACTTCGACACGCCCTCCAACGTCATCGAGGCGGCTGTCGGCGCGCTCCACCAGGGATGGACCCACTACGGCCCCTCCGCCGGCCTGCCCGACCTGCGCCAGACCATTGCCGACTATGTCAGCCGCACCCGCAAAGTCCCGGTTGCGAGCGAGGAAGTCGTGGTCGTCCCCGGCGGTAAGCCAATTATTTTCTTCACCATCCTGGCATTAATTGATGAGGGAGACGAAGTCATCTACCCCAATCCCGGCTTCCCCATCTACGAGTCCATGATCGAGTATGTCGGCGGGCGCGCGGTCCCGATTCCATTGCGCGAGGAGCGCGATTTTTGCTTCGATGTCAACGAGTTCGCCTCGCTGATTACCGACCGCACCAAGCTGATCATCCTGAACTCGCCGCAGAACCCGACCGGCGGCGTGCTCTCCAAGAAAGACGTTCTCGCCATTGCCGACGCGATCGGCGACCGCAACATCATGATTCTTTCGGACGAAATCTACAGCCGCCTCATCTACGACGGCAACGAACATTTCTCCATCATGAGCGTCCCCGGCTTCAAGGAGCGGACCATTCTGCTCGATGGCTTCTCCAAAACCTACGCCATGACCGGATGGCGCATGGGCTACGGCGTAATGCGCCCCGATCTGGCCACGCACATCGCGCGCCTGAACACGAACTCGATTTCCTGCACCGCCAGCTTCACGCAGATGGCCGGAATCGAAGCCCTGCGCGGCGATCAGTCGTCCGTCGATAAAATGAGCAATGAGTTCAAGCGCCGCCGCGACGCCTTTGTCGCCGGACTAAACAAGATCAAAGGCTTCTCTTGCCGCACGCCCAAAGGCGCGTTCTATGTCTTCCCCAACATTCAGAAGACGGGCTGGCCTTCGAAAAAGCTGGCCGACGCCCTGCTCGATCAAGCCGGAGTGGCCGCTCTCTCCGGCACCGCCTTCGGCAAATACGGAGAAGGCTATCTCCGCTTCAGCGTAGCCAACTCACTAGAGAACCTGAACAAAGCGCTGGCTCGGATTGAAGAGTGGGTAGGGAAGAACATTCGTTAATAGTCCGTGGTGCAAGTCGGAGAGCAGTGGGGCGACAATACCTTTTATGAATTGTCATCCCGAGCGCAGCGAGGGACCCCTACCCCCACCGCTCTCTTTGCCTCAACCCGCAATTAGTTGTTATCCTCGCGCTGCCAATTTTTCGGAGTGTCTCCGCTTGCATGTCATCCCGACCGCAGCGATGGATCTGCCTTTTGCCACCTGTGCTTAGGAATCTCCGGTCCAGTTCGTTTCCGGGCGACTTTTCATGTAGGGCACGATTTCTGCCACGCCGTTAAAATCCGTCATACACTGCGGGCCTAGCCTCTGAGGTACAGTCTTTTCCAATCGAAGGAT
>PLIC01000167.1 GCA_003139995.1 Candidatus Acidiflorens stordalenmirensis
GCCCCGTTTCCGGTGTTCGCGGACCCGCCCTGCGCCAGCGCGGTCACAGGCATGAGAAAAAGCAGGGTCAGAACAGCCGCGGTTGGACGCGCCCACTTCGACCGAAGAAGGGGCTGAACTGGGTGAATAAGATGAACTTGGAACCAACGTGATGACATCTGCGCCTCCAGGAGCAGCTAAAATCTGCTGCGTGTGGCGCAAAACTAAGCGCACTCAAGTTCGCTGTCCAATGAAAGTTCGGGAGTCTGTTATTCCCTGGGGGACTAATAGCGTTTTGCACTTATGGTTTAGCGGACAAGCTCATAGTCGAGGTAGAAAGAGGAAATTTCCATCTGTTTGGTAACGGGATACATAGGCAATGTAGTTTCGTTAGCTCTTCGCTCGTCCACAACCCCGCTAAACGCTTCGCTGAAATGCTCTGACTGGTATCGGAATCTGCGGAACAAGGCCGAGAAAAGATGGAGTGCCACCGCTGTATCAAGACTTTTTGTCATTTATGTTGAATTGTTGTCGTTTCCGCAAGTCTCGCTATTTCAACGAACTAAACCTCCACGAATCCCTCCGGCCAGAAAAAGTCGAGGAAATTTGTCGGTTGCGTAAAGTTATAAGTCGCGGAAGGAATAACACGTTCCCCAAAATTCATTAGACACGGCGGCAGAAATGAAGCAGGTTGGGAAAGATTGTCGGTCCCGCAGGAACTCGACCGGCCGAAAACGGCATTGGTCGGTTGCGAACCGGTGTGGCCGGTTTTGACAATGGATATGTCAGTATCGTCGCGAATGGAGGTGGGACAACTTGGTTCTCAATGCAACCGCGATTGCAAGGGTTTTCTGCTCCGGGTGATTTCTTTGGAGATCCGCAGTCGTAGCCGTAGCCAAGAGGTGCGAGGACGAGGGCCAAGGGAAATGACAGACATACAGCTTTTAGATGAGCAGGAGGTGTCGAGGCGCTTGAGCGTGAGCGTTAATACGCTGCGGTACTGGCGTGTGTCAGGTGATGGCCCAAATTATGTAAAACTCGGACGTCTGGTGAGATATGATGCTGTTGCGCTAGAGAAGTTCATCTTGCGCAACCTGCGTGTCTCAAAAGCGAGAGCGACCATGGAGGAAAAACATGTCGCTCTCTAAACGGGGGAATACATGGCACTTCGCGTTTCGCTGGAATGGCAAGCGCTACCGGGGGACTTGCAAAACCTCAAGGGCGCAAGAAGCTAGGAAAGTGGAGTCGCTGGTGCTCGCGCGGTTACTGGAAGGCGGTCGTGCTCCGGGAAGCAAGAGAATCCCAACGCTGGCTGACTTCTCGAACCGTTTCTTTAACTGGTTGGAGACTTTGCCGGCGGACCGTCCGCCAAGGGCGCCAACCCGTAGGTATTACCAGGTCGGATGGCGGATTCTGGAGTCCACACCCCTCGCTTGTATGAAACTGGATCATATAACGACAGATCACGCTTCAACCATCGAGGGATCTTCAGCCGCGAACACGAACAACGCTCTCCGTACCCTTCGGCGTCTGCTGAAAAAGGCTCACGAATGGCAACTTCTATCCTCAGTGCCAGTTGTGAAACTCGTCGAGGAACACGGACGGGAAGAGCTTATCGACCCGTGTATGGAGCAGCTGCTGCTAACAGTCACAGCAGGCCCGCGGTTTACACCGAAAGGCAAAGAGTCGCGGGTGGGCTGGGAACCGTTCCGAACGATTCTATTGATCATGCTGGATTCCGGTCTTCGACCGGGTGAGATCTTCCGAATGCGGTGGGAAAACATACAGTGGGACAAAGGGGTGATCTTCAATCCGCGCGGGAAGTCCCGCAAGTCCCGACGTTATGTTCCGCTGACCGAGCGTGTCAAGGCGGCACTGCTGGCACATAAGGAAGTCGCCAACGAAGGATGGGTCTTCCCATCAAAGAAGGCCTGCTCCGGGCACATTACGGACCGCGAGGTTTCCAAGCAGTGGCTGGAAGCCAAACGGTTGGCGGGTGTTCCAGAATCGGTCGTTCTGTATTGTGCTCGTCATCGCTTCTCAACCGACGCGATGGAGGGAACAGGAAACGTGATGGCGGTCATGGATGCGATGGGACATCAATCAGTCAATACCACGCGCATCTACAGCCACTCAAACGTGATGCAGATTCGGGAAGCGATCGAGCGTCGGAATCAGCAGTTGTCCGCAGCGGTACAGTAGGTGGCCACAAAAGTGGCCACAGTCACATCAACGAACTGTGTCAGGAGATGGCGTAAGTAATTGAAACATAATTGGTAGCGCTACCGGGAATCGAACCCGGGTTTGAAGATTGAGAATCTTCCGTCCTAACCCCTAGACGATAGCGCCACTCTCTTAATAATCAGTGCGTTAGACGTTTTCGAGCGCGGTTCCCCTCTTCGACTTTCACCACGCTTTCACCAGAGACCCCGCTCAGCTCGACCCGCCACATCGCCTTCGTGAGGTCCGCCTCGGATGCGATTGCGTACCTGTCGAACACCGGCCGCGCCTTATGGCCGCTGATTTTCATTGCGACGGTTTCGGGAACCCCAACATTGACTAAGTTCCGAACGGCTGACCTGCGAAGGTCGTGGACGATCAGCCCTTCATACTTGGGATCGCAGGGTTTCCCTTCGATTTTGATGATACTTCCCAGCCCAACAGCGGCGCAAGCCTTCGTCCATTCCTTGCGTAGATTCGTCCCGTTGAAAACCCGACTGACCTTCGGTTCGGCGTCACGCAGCATGCTCACGAGAGCCGAGGGTGGGGGAACGATGCGGGGTTCATCATTCTTCGTTTCGTGGAGTCTGATGACACATTGTTCCAGTACAAAATTCACCGGTCACGTCAGGAGTATCGTATCGAATCGGATTCGATTTAACGTGACCTGTCCTGTCGTGCCCATACCATGGCGAAAGTTATTCGCACCTGGCGCGCCTATCTGTCAAAGTGCTACTTGCGCTAACGGGTACACTGCGACATGTTAGTTGGATCTCTTCCCATTGTCCCGCTTCATCCCTTGGAGATACCGCTGATAATCGCGATAGAGAACCACGGTCGGAGGGCCACCTGGTTTCATTCGTGATTCTGGAGAATTGAATATGCCGGAATATTGATAACAGAGTATCTTTTCGAAGTTCGGAAAACGCCGCAGGTCCTGGACCAATCCACCGATCGGACGCGGGACAAGCGCCTCATCCTCGAACAGAAAAGCCTCCATGTCCATCCATAGATGTGTTCCGGCCTTGTCGCACATTCCCTGCCAAATCTCCGCCGACTGCTCTCCTGTAATATCTCCGCTGGGCATGCGATGAAAGGCGAAGGGACAGACGATGTCCACGTGCTCCAGCACAAGTGGCCACGCGTCCTGAGACTTGAGCATGCCATGTGCGTTGGGGGCCAGCATGATCGGCTTTTCCGGTGCGAGTCCGCGGCAGAAGGCCTGAAACTCTCTAGAGAAGGTGACGATCTCCTGCCGGTAACGGTCCTTTGCCTCTTCCCCCTGGTCCGGGATCAGACTGCCATACGCTTCTGCCGATACATACCAGCCATAAAAGGAAGGATGACGGCCGTAACGATGCCATAACTCCGCGGCAACTTTCCTGTGCCAGTCGAGCGCAGCTGCACTGAAATCAAACCAGGCATATGCGCCAACGCCCAGGAAGACATTCATATTCAACCGGTCCGCTTCGGACAAGATGGCTTCCAGGGGATCGTGGGAGGCCATCTGCACGCGTCCCGGGAACAATTCAGAAGGATAATAGGCCAGCCCTTTGTAACCCGTGGTGGAGACGGTGTTATCGCCGTAGTACGCCTGATTCCGAAAGGTCTCCTGAATGACCACGGTATCCATGCCGAGATTGTGCATCCCGCGAATCTGCTGGCGCCAATCGTTTTCGGTCAGTTTCCGGATGTCCGTGTTCCAGTGACGGCCTTCTTTCTCGCTCCAGTGCACGATGCCAACCCAGGCGCCATCTATAGTACGGGTGGAGCGAATATTGGACGGCAGCACTTCCACTTCGCGCTTTGTGCCGGTCCGCCCATCAGAACTTGTTGCGACGAGAATTATCTGGTGCTTGCCCGCCCATCCGGCCGTGGAACGCCGGTAGCATATGCCGGCATTGCCATGAGCGGGGATGCGTAGTTTCTCGTCATGGACCCGCGTAGCCGGCGACTCGCGGTCGAGATACAGTGAAATCGCATACTCCCGGTCCAACCCGCTGTTGTTTTCGACGGCTCCGCGGATGTCGAGAATGATTTTGTCGGTAACGGGCGATGGTGGGATCAATTCGAGCCGAACCACCTGTTTCTGGCCGAACGCCGATGCCGATGCCGATATAATCCCGAGCAACACTACACCGTGTAACCAGCGCATGCTGTTCATTGCCGTTCCCACTCCTGTACGTTCTCTTGCCAGTCCTACGCACTCCCGTTACCTGCCAGAACACCTACTGTCCACTAGGCGGCCGGAAGGTTGCCGATCCCTTCAAATACCAGGGTGCCCGCGCCTTGCACTCCGGCGAAGCGTCCTGCCTTGGCCATCTGCACGCGCGGCTGCCGCTTCGAGCCAAAGTGCAGAAGCTCCCCGACCCGTTTCTCGACCGCGGAGACGAATTGGGCCTGGCCTTCCACAAGTCCGCCCGAGACAAGCACAGCCTGCGGATCAAGCAGGTTAAAGATATTGGCAATCCCTTCGGCAAGATAGGCAGCCAAAACCGAGTAAGCCTCTTGAGCGGCTGGATCGCCGGTCATGGCGAGCTGGTTGACCCTCAAAGCAAGAGCTGCGTCGCTGGTTGCTGAATCATTGATGACCGTTCCGCCGTGTTCCTTGTATTCCCTCAGTAAAGCAGCAGTAGAAACATACGCTTCCAGGCAGCCGTGCCGTCCGCAGTTACAAGAATATCCATCTACGCGAATGACGTGGTGGCCGATGGACCCAGCAAAGCCGCGCTGTCCGCGCAGCAATTTTCCGTCGGACACGATACCGCCTCCAATGCCAGTGCCGATCGTGATGGCTACGAAGTCGGACAAACCGCGTCCGAGGCCAAAGTGCAATTCAGCCAGAACGGCAGCGTGCGCATCGTTGATTACCCAAGCTGGCAGATGAAAACGTTCTTCCACAAAGCCCTGAAGGTTGAAACCTGTCCATCCCGGAAGATTGTCCGTTGCCGCGAAAACGGAGCCGTCTTGGGCGCTCATCACTCCGGCGCTGGCAATCCCTAATCCCGCGGGTTGAATCCCTTTCTCGCGAACGGCTGTCAACACCTGCGTGACGGCCTGAACCAAACCGGCTGCGATTGCATCCCGGCCCCTACGCGCCTCAGTCGGAACCTCTGCGGTAAGACTTACCTGTCCACCGCGTTCCACCAGCCCGGCCTTGATGGATGTCCCTCCGATGTCTACACCGACCGCCGGAGCAGTCGGCTCCTGGCGTTCCATGGCGTGAACGAACTTGGCGGTTATCGCGCCTGGACGAGTAATGGCCGAACCTACAATCACACACCATGCACCGCTCGCGAGGGCGCGTCTGGCATCTTCGGGGGAGGAAATATGGCCCTCAGCGATCACCGGTGCGTCAATCTGCCGCGCCATGTCGGCCAGTAAAGACCAGCTGAAGGAATGATTGTGGTGCGTTTGCTCCGTATACCCATTCAGAGTCGTGCCGACAAGATCGGCCCCTGCGGCTACGGCTGCAAACGCTTCCTGCAAGGTGGCAATATCGGCCATCACGGGTAACTTCAGCTCGCGGTGAATTCGCGCGATCAGCACTTGCCAGGGTTCGCCATCGGACCAAACACGATTCGTGCAATCCAGCGCAATGATCGAGGCGCCTGCGGCAGCCAATGCCGCTGCCGATGCAAAGTCGGGCGTGATGTGAAGCCGGCCATCGCAATATCGTTTCTGGATCCCGATGATGGGAATGTCTGAGTCCTGACGAATGGCCGCAATATGCTCGGGGCTGTTAATGCGCAAGCCCCGCGCTCCTCCTGCGACGACAGCCTGCGCGATTCGGCGCATCGTCTCGGTATCTTCGAGGGGGTCCCCGGGTGCGCCCTGGCACGACACCACCAGATTGCCTTTCAGTTGCTTCACGATCGATGACATGTTGTTTTCCCGCCTCCCCCGAAAGGGCATTTTGAATACAGACACAATAGTATTATTGTATAGTTTACAGTTCAACTATACGATACACCGAATAACGACTTTGGTCTTGAGGGTGAACTTCCCTGAACGGTCGGGGCGGATCGTCTCAGGCGCCACGAGGCCCTCCCTCGGGGCAGAACGGATGGGAGCATGGAACGCATCCTGATTGTTGGATCGCTGCTGGCGATCGTGTCCGGCATCATGAATGGAAGCTTTACTCTGCCAATGCGTTTTCTGGGTCGTTGGAAATGGGAGAACGTCTGGAGTCTCTTCATCGCAGTTTCCTGCTTGCTTATGCCGACCGCGATCATCAGCGCCATCGCGCCGCAAAGCTGGACGCTGATTACCCACGCTCCCGCTCATGCCGTCTGGGTCGCGGCGTTCGCTGGTTTTGCCTGGGGCTTCGGAGCCATTATGTTCGGCCAGAGCGTCAGTGCCATAGGCATTTCTCTGGCAAACACTTTTGTGCTCGCGATCAGCTCCGCAATGGGTTCATTTCTCCCTATGCTGTTGCTCGCGCCACACAAACTGCTTGAGCACGCAGGCCGGATGATTCTCGCAGGCGTCGCAATCGAAATTGCGGGCATTGCTCTATGTGGCTGGGCGGGTTGGCAGCGCGAAAAGGCTGCCGGCGTAGGGGCTGAGCGAGGCGACCTGGTAGGGTCTGCTCGTCCGATGGGAGTGGCTTTTCTTTTAGTGATTGGCGCGGGTGTGCTTTCCGCTGTCTTCAATATCGGTTTTGCGCTGGCACAACCCATCGCCGTTTATGGGCGTGCCCAAGGGCTGAGTGAATTCTCCAGCACAAATCTGATCTGGTGGATCATGCTGGCAGCCGGCTCGGTTGCCAATCTCGGTTTTTGTGTGTATCTGCTCTCCAAAAACCATAGTATGGCGAAGTTCAGACAGCCGGGCAGTGTCCGGCTCTATTCCCTGTCTGGATTGATGGCTCTGCTCTGGGGAGGGAGCATTTTCGTCTATGGATCTGCAGTTCCTCGACTCGGCTCGCTCGGCACCTCGATTGGTTGGCCGCTGAGTCTAGCGACCGGACTGCTGCTGGCAAATGCGATCGGTATTGGCCTAGGCGAGTGGAGAAGCGCTCCAGCGCGCGCACTGGGTTGGATGTATTCCGGTATCGTAGTCCTATTGGTTGCTATAGTTGTGCTTAGCAGGGCGAGTTATTGACCGACCATATAATATCCAACGCTCATGGAGACACAGTCATGCAGGAACATAAGCAACGGAGCAGGCAAAGAAACAAGCCGGCGCCGGCCTCGGTGAAGTCCACTCCAACTGTTCCCGAATGGGATTTCGAACCGCTAGATAAGAACAGCTTCACTCCAATATATTTCCAGATCCAAACCCAGCTCCTGGGGATGATTAAGTCGGGGCGGCTGCATCCTGGCGATGCGCTGCCCAGTGAAGAAGAACTCAGCCGGGTTTACGACGTCAGCCGGATGACATCGCGCCACGCCTTGCAGTCTCTGAAGAGTCAAGGTTTTGCCACTCGCGTCGTTGGACAGGGAACCTTTGTTAGCCAGCCCAAGGTCGAAAAGGACATTACCCACCTTTGCGGGTTTACGGCCGAAATGCGCGCCTTGGGCATGAAGCCCACTTCACGAGTTCTTGAGGCCAAGACAATTCCCGCTACGCCTGAAGTGGCATCCCGGTTGGCGGTTGCCGTTGGCTCGCCCATCTTTCATCTGCGCCGGCTGCGATTGGCGGATGGTCTTCCGGTGGCGATCGAGCAGATATGGCTTTCCCAAGACCGGTTTCCGGGGATTGACAACGTGGATCTCGCGCATTTGTCGTTGTACCAGACCTTGCGTGAGCGCTATGACATACGCCTAAGCCGCGCGGATGAGATTCTGGAATCGCGCGCTGCGCATCGGAGTGAGGCTGAGCTTTTGGAGATGGCGCCCCGAGTGAGTTTGCTGGTGATGTCCCGTACGTTATGGGACTCCGACGGGAAACCGGTCGAAGCCGCACATTCCCTCTATCGCGGAGATCGTTATCGCGCGGTATTGAGCATTCCCGCAACGACGGTTGAATAGAGCGGCCGTTGAGCCGGGCGCGATCGGGCGAAACCCATGTTCATCGCACCAAAGCTGGTTCGGGCATTGGAAGAAAATCACATCGCGCATTCTTGCCGGCTGTGGGAAGCACTGAGATTTCTGCCCTCACTCGTGCAGTACCGGTATCGCAGCGCCGCCGCGACTGAACTGGACCTATTCCCAACTCACTTCACTAACATCGAGCAACGCCGTTTTGGCCTGCATCCCTCTCGCCGGAATTCACCAGGGACACCCGGGCTGTTCATATTCGCCTCCCCTCTCTACGCCGTCGATCACCGCCACGAAGTGAGCTGAATCGTCGGCAGCGTTCGATGGGAAAATGAACTTGACAATCTGTATAGACAGGTATACTTCTAGGGTGGTTGCCGGGCCCCGGATGGAACTTGCCCCGATCTTCGTGAAAGTTGCCAACTGCACCGCTCCGGTTAATTACATGCTAGGGGGAAGACCGCTCTAGCAAGCTTTGGTCCACGGAGAGCGTCTGGCGCGTGATCGGGCAATAGCGTGCGATTCGAAGGAAAGGCGGAGAAAATGCTATGAACGGAAGAAAAGAAAACCGACGAGCATCGTTCTGGTGGCTGATTGCTTGCCTCAGCACAGTCGCGTTGTTGCACATCGTATCGCTGCCGGTGCGGGCACAAGTCGACCGGGCGACCATCAACGGTACGGTCTCAGACCCGTCTGGCGCCGTTGTTCCCGGCGTGCACGTGACCGCCGCAAACCTTGAGAACGGCATTAAGTATCAGGGCGTGACGAACGAGGCTGGCATCTACCAGATTCGTGGGCTGCAGATCGGCCACTATTCATTGCAGTTTGAAAAGGCGGGCTTCAAGAAGATGGAGCGTCCGGGCTTGACGTTGGAAACCGGGCAAGTGGCCGAGGTTGACGTCAAGCTGTTGGTGGGTTCGTCCTCGGAGCAGGTGGAGGTTACGGCAGAAGCGCCGGTGCTCTTGGAGACCGAGACGTCGACGATTGGCACGGTGATGACGGGCAAGACGCTTGAAGATCTGCCCCTGGACATCAACGGCGGCCGGGATATCACCACCTTTATCTATACGAACGTGGCGACGACGAACGGAAGCAACTGGTCGGGCCACATCGCGGGCTCCCAGGATATGTCGAAGAATGTAATGGTAGACGGCGCGGACGCGACTCCAGGCCTCCAAGGTTTCGTGCAGGATGTGGGCATGGAGGCGGTGCAGGAGATGAACGTGCAGATTAGCGGCATCGGCGCCGAAGGGGCATCGACCGGCGGCGGCACGATCCTCCTGGAACTGAAATCAGGGACTAACAAGTTCCATGGCAGCGGTTACTACTATCTGGAGAACGAGGCGCTCGACGCAAATACGTGGGACAACAATTTTTTCCTGTCCCAATGCGCGCCGGGCGACACGACTTGCATCGACACTTATCGGCGCCCGCGCGACCGTTTCGACGACTGGGGATTCAGTGCGGGCGGCCCAATCTGGAGGAACCACACCTTTATCTTTGGGGACTGGGAGCGCTACCGCAACGTAACGTTGTCATTCGCTCCCAACCAAATGACGGTTCCGACGCAGGCGTTCATGACAGGAGATTTCAGTGCCCTGCTGGGCGGACCGTTGAATCTAAACGACGATCCAACCCAGCCGATTGCCACCGACCCCTGCACCGGACAGCCGATCCTCTCTGGCCAGATCTACGATCCCAGCGCGATGTACGTGAACGGCAGTGGAGTAACCTGTCATGTTCCCTTCGCAGGGAATATCATCCCGGCGAACCGGATCAGCACCATCTCGCAGAACATCATCAACAAGCTGTATAAGAATGGTTATGCGCCGCAAAACCAGGGCGTCATCAACAATTTCCCCGTGTTTACGGGAAACGCCGGACAAACCACCGAGCACCTCGATCTGAAACTGGACCACAATTTCTCGCCGAAGCAGCGCGCTGCTGTTTCCTATGGCTGGTGGACCCTTCCTTACACCGGCTCCGGTGGTCTGTGGCAGACAGGAAACTCGACAGCCGGGCCCTTGTCCACCGGACTAACCCAGACGCAGTGGGATCAATCGATTCGCGCGCAGGACTTCTACACGATTTCACCCAATGTCCTGAATGCATTCTCCGCCGTCTTCAACCAGCACAAGGCCGACGACCTTCCTCCGGGCGATTACAACGCCGCCAACGTAGGGATTACTGGAACCAACGGCAGCAATTTCCCGACTATCAATTTCAACTCGACTAACGGCATCAGCGGTACGGTGAACGGTATCGGAGAAACGACCATTGGACCGCCGTATTCCGACGGCTATGTCATGTACAACCGCAGTGTCAGCGACACCGTTTCCTGGATAAGAGGTCACCACAGTTTCAAGTTTGGTGGCGAGTTTCAGGCTAGAGGCATGAACAGCCGGGAAGATAACGGGCTTCGGATCTATAACTTCAGCAACGGTACCGGTGCTCCAACCGACCCGACGATTCAGCCCTTCGTCGGTTTTGCGTTCGCGAACTTCTTGTTGGGAGATGTGCAGAACGCCAGCCAAAGTGTGGGATTCAAGTTACATGGCCGCCGCAAGCGCACGTCGCTGTTCGCATCGGATGACTTCAAAGTCAGCCCACGGCTGACGCTGAACGCAAGCTTGCGTTGGGATTTCAATTTTCGTTTCCATGAAACAAACGGGCAATGGGCAAACTTTGACCTCAACGCCGTGAATCCGCTTTGGAGTCCCTATAAGGGTGCGTGGACCTGGGCGCAGAATGGAAGCAGTTCGTTCGAAACCAACCAGAACTACCATGAGTTCGGTCCCCATGTTGGAGCTGCCTACCAGTTAAAGCCAAACCTGGTGCTGCGCGGCGCCTACGGCATCTTCTATACGCCTCTCGCTCTGAACCAGTGGAACGGCGTTCCTTTCGCCACCAGCGGTGGAGCTTTTGGCTTCATCGGCTCGAATAACGTAATCAACAACGTCATGGACGCCGTCGGATTTCAGTGGGATGCGGGCTACCCGGGGCAGAACGTGTACCCGGCGCGCACGCCAACCCAGACCTACGTCGCCGGCGGAGTCGCCACTACCTGGCCCGACGCGCTGACCATGGGCATGACTCAGAACTGGAACGCCGGGATGCAATATCTGGTGTCGAAAGACGCGGTGCTCTCGGTGAACTATCTGGGCAATCACGGCAGTCACCTGCATGATGGCAGTGTTTGGCCATATAACTACTCGACGCAGGCAACCTATCTGAAACTTCTGAACTCCGGGCAAGTGAATGACTACATCCAGAGTGCATCGGATGCGGCAGCAGCCGGTGTTCCGTATCCGTACCC
This sequence comes from Candidatus Acidiflorens stordalenmirensis, assembly GCA_003139995.1. Lineage (GTDB taxonomy): Bacteria > Acidobacteriota > Terriglobia > Terriglobales > Acidobacteriaceae > Acidiflorens > Acidiflorens stordalenmirensis. The sequence continues at coordinate 11,500 of PLIC01000167.1, forward strand.
TGGGTTTGCGGGATACGCTTACCAGGCGATCATGCCTTATCCACAGCTCGCGTCGCAGGGAATTCCAGTGCAACTCGTCAACTCCGATCTTGCCGTGAGCAGCTATCGCGCCATGGTCGTGGAGATCAGAACGCACGGAGGCCATGGACTAACCACCGATTTGAACTACACTTGGTCGCGATCCGAAGGCAACGCGAGCGACGGCGGGGCCTATGCGGAAGCATGGACAACGTTGTGGAATCAAGATCCGTATAACCTCAAGAACCTCGGCAACCAGGTCGACGATTGGAACAACACCCACGAGGTGAAAGGCTACATCGACTACGACCTGCCCTTCGGCAACGGCAAACGGTTGAAGACGGGCCTACGAGGCCTTGACACCTATGTCTTGGGAGGCTGGACGCTCGGATCCGAGCTCAGCTATCACAGCGGCGAACCAATGTGGATGATCGCAGGAGCCACGCAGTATCCAGGCTGGGATGCGGTGTTTGCAGTTCGAAATCCCGGCGTAAGTCTCGCCAGCCAGTTTAAGACCCTCAATCTGAACTGGAACCCGACGGTCACCAATACCCCTGACCCCAACAGCGTGTACTTTAACCCGGCAGCCTTTTCGAGTCCTGCCTTCGGTGCCTTCAGTCCTGAGAAATACTCAATCGAAGACTTTCTGAGGACACAGCCCTGGGCGTACGAAGATGTGAGCATTCTGAAACGGTTCAGCTTTGGCAACGATGGCCGCTTCCATGCGAGTTTGCGGGCGCAGTTCTTCGATGCCTTCAACCGTCATCAGTGGAGCGCTCCCATCACGGATATCACCAGCCCGTACTTCGGCCACGTAACCAGCGTCTCCGGCCATCGCTACGGACAACTCGGTGCCCGATTCGAATGGTAACTACTCACTCCGGCAGCACCTGGGCCGTCGGCTCGGCGACGGTCTAGGTCCCCAAAGTGGAAGCTACTCAGGCTGCCGAGCCCCCGAGGACGGAGTAACTATGCGCAAATTCCGGAACGCTGGCTTTTTCTGCACGCTACTGGTTATAGTCTGCGTGGCGTGCTTCGCCCAGAGACCGCGGCCTGATTATCAGCAAAACATCATTAAGACTGCAAACTGGACAGTCTCCAGCGCGTCTTCTCTGCCGGATGGGGCGATACTGTTTACCCCTACGGAAATTGTGCCTTACTACTCGAATTTGGCCGCCATCGGTTTGACCAGGAATAGGACCTACTATCCGCAGGTGAAGGCTTGGATGCAGTGGTACATCAGTCACCTGAATTATCCCGATAAGTGGGGACTCTACTGCACGACATATGATTACAACGTCTCCGGCACAGTGGAGACGCCGACCGGCGACGCGGACTCCACCGATTCCTACGCTGCCACCTTTTTGTCGCTCGCCTGGGCGTATTGGCGAACCGGTGATCCCGATGCGCAGGCCTATATCAGGACTCTTTCCTATCAACTGGACTGTATCGGGGGTGTGATCGTTCAGACGCAGCAGAACAACGGCCTGACGTGGGCGAAACCCGATTACCAAATTCAATACCTGATGGACAATTCCGAGGTCTATCATGGACTGCGCGATGTTGCGGGTCTTTTTCAGGAAGCATTCGGCAACACCAAGGCGAGAGACTGGTATAACTCGCACGCTGACGCCGTAAGTAACGGTATTGAAACGGCGCTGTGGGACTCGGTTCACAACAATTACCTGACTTATGCCGGAGCCCCTCGGTCACGCTGGCACAAGTGGTACCCGGATGCGACGGCACAACTGTTCCCCGTTCTGAACGGTGTGATCTCCGATTCTAGTCCGCGCACGAAACACCTCTACAACACCTTCAATCGCTACTGGCCCCGGTGGGATCAACTCAAGTTCCCCGACCCTTTTCCGTGGGCGTTGGTTTCGGGCGCTGCAGCGCTCATGGGAGATGCTCCACGAGTAAACACGTATATCCGAAAGATTGAAAACAAATACGTGAACGCTGGTTTCCCGTATCCGTGGTATTGCGCGGAAGCAGGATGGTTCATACGGGTGAACCACTACATGTTAGGCAAACGCCCGCTTTAGAGGAATGCATGAGACCGTACGAAGCAATTCGGGTTGCACTCTTGGTCGTTCTTGTTTCCGGTCAGCTCTCATTGGCACAAGCGACTGCAAACGGCGAAGTGGCCAGAAGTGGCTATGGGCCCTCGGAGTGGCCGCAAACGCTGCCCATGGCCGACTTCATTCTCTCCCTGCAAAATGCCTCCGGAGCGATTCCTGACGAGCGGGGCGTCATTACGGTGAACGAGGACTCCAACATGGAGTATGCGCTCATTGGCCTCGGGGCAGCTTATGCCGCCACCAAGGATGCCAAGTACCTGGATGGTTTGGAGAAAGGCATCAAATGGCTTGCCGACCGAGAGGAGATGAAGGACCCGAAATGGAAGGGCAGTTGGTATTACGTCTACTCTGCAGACCCTCCTTACAGCCGTATCCCGACATCGCCTGGCCTCGGCCTAACGGATGTGCGCGGAGTAGATGCGACTTCCTCGTTGTTCGTATACCTGTTGTATCTCGATCAAAGACTGACGGGGCGCAGCACCCTCGCGGAGGCCAATGCTGGAAACGCCCGCGCGGCATTGGATTTCATACTTAACCGCAACCTTGACTCAGACGGTTTGAGCCGGAGTTCATGGCAGCTCCATCGTTCCGACAGGCGATGGCACTTCTTTCAAGAAAAATATTCCGCCGATCAGGGAGACGTCTATCTCGGAATGCACGCAGGGGAACTCCTCTATCACGACGCAAAATACGCGCATGCAGCCGAAGTATTGAGAACACAAACTCCCGTTCGAATCTTCCCGGCATCGCTGCAGCGTTATGCTCTCGGCATGGACGAACATGGAAGACTGGACTCCAGCGACGACGGCAATAGTGCGGCGTTTTCGCAAGGATATTTGTCCTGGATGTGGGGCAACACGGTTTCCAACCAGGCCGCCCTGCAATGGTTGCGGTCCAAAGTTCAGCCTGATGGCTCGCTCGTGTCCGTTCCAGGTAAAGCCGCATTCAGTTTGAATGTCGCCATGCTCGCGATGGCCAGCAGGTCTCTCGCACAACCCGCCCCGCGCAAGTCCTTACAGTGGCTGGTTGACAATACCTACGACTCGAACACAGGCGGGATCCGCCGCAGTCGCGGGGCGAATGGCAATCACGAGTACAACAACGAGACCGCTTTCTGCCTGTTGGGCTTTCTGGGTTTCTTGCCCTTCGAATAGTCCGATTAGTGTCACACGTTTGGAGAATCGTAAAGATGCACCGCTGGCTGCGCCTGTGTCTTTGCCAAGAACAGGACCTTCCCATTCGCCATCGCGACCGGTATCGGTAGCACAGTTGTGCTCAGGTTCTGGCCGAAATTTGGCGCTAGGTGTTGGGTCACAGCCAGCGTGTTTTCATTGATGGTGTAGAAGCCCTGTGTCAAAGTTCCTACTACCAAAGTATTGCCGTCTGGCATCTGATCAATTCCGAGGGGTTGACCTATAGAATGCGGGCTTGCACTGAAAGATCCTTGCCGGAAAGTACGTCCACTTCATTCAGGTACAAATTGCTCGCGAACAGCAGTTGCCGCGACTCGTCGTAGAATGCCCGCTCGACACTACCGCCAACCGTAGTAAAGGGCCTTGCGATTGGCGCCGCCATCTGAACCACGTCCAGCCCTAAGGTTGCGCTGGCCTGCTGTGAACCGGAGACACCTGCGATAGACACCTGGGAGCGGCCGCAAAGCATTGCAAATCTTCAAGTTGCACTTCTGGCTCATGATTCGCACCGAACCGCTTGACAACAGCAGGCCGCGGAGGGATACTCTCGTAGGCGAATAAAAAGCGAAAGTTGTATGCCTCGCCCGGGCTGATTCCGCCCTCCGCGTTCCCTGACAATTGCGAGAAAGTATGTCTGCCTCTCCGATTTTTTCATCGGCGGCCATGGGCCGCCCTTTTATTCTTCCTCCGCGCTTGACCGCAAAGAAGACCGCGGAGATTTTGGCCCAGGTCGGCGCCATCCCCAAGCTGGCAGCGGTCGTTCCCGCTTCGCGCCTCGATGTGTGCCCGGCGCCGGAAATGGTTTCGAGCGGCATTCCGCAACTGGACTCGCTGACCGGCGGCCTCGCTCGCGGCTGCCTCACGGAAATCTGTGGCACGGCGTCATCGGGAAGGACCAGCGTGCTCCTTTTTGCGCTGGCCCGCGCTACACAACGCGGAGAAGTTTGTGCGCTCGTGGATGCGAGCGATGCGTTCGATCCCGCGTCAGCGGCGGCTGCCGGCATGGAGATGGGCCGTTTGTTGTGGGTGCGATGCGGAGAAAAATATCCCTCGCGTAAACATCCTTCGGCTGCACTATCAGGCTGCCGAAAAACTGGCGCTTCGTATCAGGGTATGTCTTCAGGCGTACCGCAAGTCGCTGAAAACAGCTTCGGCTTTAGCCGCTGCGGTTCTACCAGGTGGAAAAATCCGGAAAGCCAGCGCTGGGAATCGCAGTTGGGGCAAATGCTGAAAGTCACCGACCTGCTGCTGCAGAGCAATGGTTTCGGAATGATCGCTCTCGATCTCGGCGACGTTCCGGTGCCGAGCGCGCGGCGAATTTCGTTGGCATCCTGGTTCCGCTTCCGCCGCGCAGTTGAGCACACGCCGACAGCGCTGCTGGTTTTGGAACAGCAGCCGATTGCAGGAAGTTGTTCGTCGGTGCTGCTTAGAGTCTCCGCTGTCCACTCGCAGCGTTCAGGGAAAAAGCTGTCAGCTGTCAGCTCTCAGCTATCGGGAAATCGGCCGGCGCATTCGGAGCTGCCGCATACGGAATTATTGGATCAATTCGAGATCACCGCCGAGTTGTTGCGCTCGCGGTTGGAGCGGAAATTGGAACGTAAGCCGGTGCAATCGACAACAAGTTTCAAGAGTCGGGCCGCATGGGCGGGATAGCCGCAAGCGCGACACCTTTAATGAATTGTCATCCCGAGCGACCGGGGTGGGGGAGCGAGGGATCTGTAGTTAGCCGCAAAATGCCGATCCCTCGCTTCGCTCGGGATGACAAAAGTCTGGGGGATTGAAACTGATTTTTGGTGCTCCATGTTTGCCTGCATCTGCATCCCCGATTTCCCCGTACAAGCGATCATTCGCTTTGAGCCAGAGTTGCGCGCCCGCTCGATCGCGGTGCTCGCCGGACGGCCTCCGCTGGAAAAAGTCGTGGCGCTCAACGAAAAAGCGCGGCAATCGGGCGTAGAGATAGGCGCGACCAAGTCGCAACTGGAAGCGTGGGAAAAATTGGTGCTGCGTGCACGCTCCGAGTCGCATGAGACATCTGCGCGCGCTGCGCTGCTCGATTGCGCGCAATCGTTCTCTCCGGAAGTGGAAGACACCTCGCCCGGAATCGCGCTTCTGAACCTTGCCGGGCTCGAGCCGTTGTTGGGTCCGCTGCCGAAGATTACCCGCGACTTGGCGCAGCGGGTCTCGCAGATGGGACTGGAAGCAAACCTTGCCGTGGCCGCGAATCCAGATGCTGCTTTGCTCGCGGCCCGAGGTTTTTCCGGCGTGACTTTGATTCCCGAAGGACGCGAAGCCGAGCGGCTGGGAGATCTGCCGGTGGATGTGTTGCTGGAAAGTTTTTCTTCCGATGTTGCGGAGGCCGCACGCTGGGTGGAAATGTTTGATCGCTGGGGCATTCGCAAGCTGCGGGCGCTGGCGGCTCTTCCCGAACTTCCGGTCAGCGAGCGCCTGGGACAGCCGGGAATCCGTTTGCAAAAGCTGGCGCGGGGCGTGGCGTCGCGCAACTTGCGCGTATTGGGGCCGCGGCTGATTTTTGCCGAGAGTGTGGAGTTGGAATATCCCATTGTGCTGCTGGAACCGCTGGCGTTTTTGCTGAACCGTATGTTGGAGCAAGTGTGCGCGCGTTTGGGAGCGCGTGCGCTGGCGGTGCAGGAGTTGCATCTGAATCTCGAGCTCGCAGTGACGCAGCCGAACGGTTGCGCATCTTTCACTCGCACGCTGCGACTGCCGGCGCCCATGCTGGACGCGAAAGTGTTTCTTAAATTGTTGCAGCTTGATTTGCAGGCGCATCCGCCGGGAGCGCCCATCGTGAAGATTTATTTGTCGGCCGATCCGGCGCGCCCGCGAGCCCTGCAGAGCGGATTATTTCAGCCGGTTTTTCCCGAGCCCGAAAAACTGGAGCTGACGCTGGCGCGCATCGCAGGCATTGTCGGCGAGGGCAGAGTGGGATCGGTGGAATTGCTGGATACGCATCGCGAAGGCGCATTTGCGGTGCGGCACTTTGCGCCCGCAGAGCATGAAGTGAAGCAGTCTGGAAATCGAAAGAAGAATATGTCCATGCCCGAAAATGACAGCGCATGTGAGCGCGAACAAAAGTTCGAGGAAAACGCAAAAGAAAACGCCCAGGAAAAAATGAGTGCGGTGATCGCCCTGCGCCTGTTTCGTCCGCCGCTCGGTGCGATGGTTACTTTGCGTGAAGCGAAGCCGGTGCGCATGCGATGTCCCGAGCGCGAAGACATTGCCGGCGAAATCGTCTGGACTGCCGGCCCCTGGCGTTCTTCCGGCGACTGGTCGGAACAGGAAGGCTGGTCGCGCGAGGAGTGGGACATCGCCGTGCCCGCCGAAACCGCACTCGCGTTGTATCGCTTAGTGCAAGACAAGCTAAGTGGAAACTGGTTTGTAGAAGGAACGTATGACTAAGAGCAGTTGCCAGTTGCCAGTTCCCAGTCAAAGCAACTGGCAACTGACAGCTGGCAACTGATGTACGTTGAACTCCATTCCCGCTCCGCGTTCAGCTTCCTCGAAGGGGCTTCGATTCCCGAGGAACTGATCGCGGTGTGCGCGAACCTGGGAATGCCGGCGATGGCATTGCTCGATCGCGATGGAGTGTACGGCTCGCCGCGCTTCCATCTCGCCGCAAAAAAGGCGCGGATCAAGGCGCATATTGGGACGGAAGTGACGTGTACTTCGGGATTTCGTCTCCCGCTGCTGGTCGCTTCACGCGCTGGATATCAAAATCTTTGCCGCCTGATCACGAAGATGAAGCTGCGCGCGAGGCGCAAAGAAGGAGGCTGCGCGTCGGGTTCGGATTTTATTGAACATGCCGGCGGTTTGATTTGCCTGACCGGTGGAGAAGAAGGACCGTTGGCTGCGGCGCTCACGCAAGGCGGACCGCAAGCGGCGTTCGAAGCGGTAAAGCAACTTACAGAAATTTTTCGCCAGTCCAATCTTGGCCAGTCTAATGTTTACGTCGAATTGCAACGGCATTTTCGTCGCGAGGAAGAATATAGAAATCGGGTTGCGATCGAGATTGCGGAAGCTTTGCAACTGCCGCTACTCGCGACCAATGGCGTGAACTATTCCACACCTCGGGAGCGCGAGTTGGCGGATGCGTTCACCGCGCTGCAGCATCATCGCACGCTGGCCACTGCCGGACGTCTGCTGGCGCCGAATGCCGAGCGCTATCTCAAATCTCCCGCGGCCATGCGAGCGCTGTTTGCGGATTTTCCGAAGGCCATTGCAAACACGGTTGAACTTTCTTCACGGCTTGAGTTCACGCTGAACGATCTGGGATATGAGTTTCCCCGTTATCCCGTGCCGGAGGGAGAAACCATGATGTCGTTTTTGCGGGAGCGCACGCGCGAAGGAATGCAGAGCCGGTATGGGCGGGCAGATGCAGAATTGAAGAAGCGCGCGCGGCGGCAGATTGAGCGCGAGTTGAGCTTGATCGAAAAGCTGAAGCTTGCCGGGTACTTCCTGATTGTCTGGGACGTGGTGCGCTTCTGCCGCGAACAGAAGATCCTGGCGCAGGGCCGCGGATCGGCCGCCAATAGCGCGGTTTGTTACTCGCTCGGGATCACGGCGGTGGATCCGATTGGCATGGAATTGTTGTTTGAACGATTTCTTTCCGAGGAACGCGGCGAGTGGCCCGACATCGATCTCGATTTGCCCAGCGGCGGCGAGCGCGAGCGCGTAATCCAATACGTCTATCAGCGTTATGGACCACGCGGAGCGGCCATGACTGCCAATGTGATCACATATCGCAATCGCATGGCCGCGCGCGAAATGGGCAAGGCGCTGGGATTCGATCCGGAGACGCTGAAGCGAATTTCGGCGGCGGTGGCCACCTGGGGATTCAAGGACGAGAACGATGCGCTCGACCGCCGTCTGCGCGATGCGGGGCTCGATCTTACGCATCCGCGCATTCGTAAGTATTTCGAGTTGTGTCTGGCCGCGCAGGATTTGCCGCGGCATTTAGGCCAGCACTCGGGTGGCATGGTCATCTGCGAAGGCCGTCTCGATTCCGTCGTGCCGCTGGAGCCCGCTTCCATGCCGGGCCGCGTGGTGGTGCAGTGGGATAAAGAAGACTGCGCGGACATGGGCATCATCAAAGTCGATCTGCTGGGCCTCGGCATGATGGCGGTGCTGAAAGATTCTCTCGAACTGATCCGCAATCATTACCGCGATCCTGATAAAAACGAGGAAGTGGATCTGGCGCATCTTCCGCCGGATGATCCCGTCGTATATTCCACGCTGCAAAAAGCCGACACGGTGGGGATGTTCCAGGTCGAGAGCCGGGCGCAGATGGCTTGCCTGCCGCGCCTGAAGCCGGAGCGGTTTTACGACATCGTGGTGCAAGTGGCGATCATACGGCCGGGGCCGATTGTGGGGAACATGGTGAATCCATTTCTCAAGCGGCGGCAGGGTCGAGAAGCGGTCACGTATCCGCATCCGTCGCTCGAAACGGTGCTGGGCCGCACGCTGGGCGTGCCGCTGTTTCAGGAGCAGTTGCTGCGCATGGCCATGATCACCGCCAACTTTACGGGCGGCGAAGCGGAGGAGTTGCGCCGTGCCATGGGCTTCAAACGTTCCGAGGCGCGAATGAAGGTGATCGAAGAAAAACTGCGTGCTGGCATGACGCGCAACGGAATCTGCGGAGAGACGCAGGAGCAGATCATCCAGTCGATTACTTCGTTTGCTCTTTATGGATTTCCGGAGTCTCATGCCGCCAGTTTTGCCTTGATTGCCTATGCCAGCGCTTATTTGAAATGCCATTACCTGGCGGCGTTCACGGCGGCGCTGCTGAATAATCAGCCGATGGGTTTTTATCATCCCTCGACGATTGTGAAAGATGCGCAGCGGCACGGATTGAAAGTGCTGCCGATGGATGTGACGAAGTCGGACTGGAAGTGCAGTTTAGAAACAGTTGCCAGTGGCCAGTGGTCAGTGGCCAGTAAAAGCGAAAATCTTGCCGTGCGCCTCGGGCTGAATTATGCGCGCGGGTTGCGCGAGCCGGCAGGGCAGGCTTTGGTTCGGGAGCGCAGTTTGGCGGCGTTTGCTTCGGTTCATGATCTGGCTCGTCGCGTGCCCGAGTTGCGGAAGGATGAGTTGACGACGCTGGCGGAGACTGGAGCGTTGAATGCAGTGGCTAGTGAGAATCGAAACATCAAAATTCATCGGCGCGATGCGCTTTGGCAGGTGGAGCGAGCGCTGCGCTGGTCAGGGCCTTTGCTGGATGAACTTCCGGAAATCGATGGGGAATCTCCACTGGCGGCCATGACGGACGAAGAGCGGTTGGTGGCGGATTTTCGCGCTACCGGGCTGACGGTCGGGCCGCATCCCATGCAGTACCGCCGGGCAGAGATGAAAAGGATGGGAATTTATCGCGCTTCCGATCTGGCGCACATTCCGAATGGACGCCGCTTGCGAATCGGTGGATGCGTGATTGCCCGCCAACGTCCGGGGACAGCGAAGGGGATGATGTTCATGAGCCTGGAAGATGAAACGGGAATCGCCAATGCGATTGTTGCTCCCGATTTGCTGCAGAAGAATCGGGTGTTGCTGATTTCGGAGCGCTTTCTGATGATTGAGGGAATTTTGCAGAATCAGGACAACGTGATTCACATCCGGGCGGAAAAAGTTTCGCCGCTCCGCGTCACGAGGGCGGAGACGGCGTCGCATGATTTTCATTGAACGCGGACGCAGACCTTCTAGGCGGTTGAGAGCTTCCTGGCGTTGTGGCGCAGCGAGCGGCCTTCGGACAGGCTGTAGAGTTCTTCCGCCAGATTCTTGGCGTGATCGCCGATGCGCTCCAGCGCCTGGGCGGCGAGAAGGACGTCGAAATTTTGCTGGCCGCTCGGACTGTTGGGCTCGGCTAGATGTCTGTGAAACAAGGAATGGCACAAGCGGTCGACTTCCGGATCGGATTGCAGAACACTCTGCGCGTGCGCCACGTCGCGCTTGAGGAAACCCTGATGAACCTGCTCCAGCATGGCGCAAAGCAGGGACGCCATCTCCACGAGCTGACGGGAATCCGCCGCGGGCAATTTCTCGCGGCGCGATTCGAGTTGCATGGCCGCACTGTAGGCGAGGTCTCCGATGCGTTCGAGGTCGGTGATGAACTTCAAACACGCGAGCAACTCACGCGCTTTGGCTTCGCCCACGCGCGTGATGGCTTCGGGCAGTTGCTCGTCAATCTTGCGCTCGATCTGGTCGAGTTCTTTCTCGCAGTCCTTGATCGCGAGAAGAGCCAGGCGCGAACCGTCGGAGAGAAAGTCCCGGACATTGAAGACGGCGTCGCGGGCAATCAGGCAGCCACGGACGACAAGGGCCGAGAGTTCGTCTCCCGCAAAATCTTCATTGCGCGTATCGGCTGGACGGGTGCGTGCTTCCGCGGCTCGGGATCGCGTTGAAGTCGAGCGGCGCTTCGGTCGTGGGCCCGGGGACGTTTGTTTTCGGGTCATGGGAAACTCGCGCTGTTCGAAACGGCTACCTAAGGATTATCCGATTAAGTCTCTGTTGGCAAGACTGGATGCTATGAAGGCGTGACCCTCAGCGGCCAAAGCCGCTTGTGTGGCCGGATTTAACGGCATGGCTGAAGCCATGCCCCTGCAGAGCTATCGCCCGTCAAAGCTATCCGGAAACCAACTTAGTCAGAGTTCCCTGCCTGTAAAGAAGTTAGCATAAGACGGGAATGTGAAAGGAATGTAAATGGGTGGTGCTGTCGCCGCAGAAGCGGCGATTCGGCCAGACGCCGGGGCCGATTTGACCCGAAATTCTCCTTCGTCAGCCAGCCGATTTCATCGAGCCAGTTAGAATGTCAGCCGCAGAGCGAGCTGCAGGATGCGCTCGGTATGCGCCCCCGCAAGCCCAATATCCGTACTAGTGATCTGACCGAAGGTGTAACCAATATCGGAGACGTTCGTGTCCGGATTGGCGAATTCCGTGTGGTTGAGTACATTGAAGGCCTCCACCCGGAATTCGGCGTTCCAACGTTCGGTAACCGCCGTGGCTTTGGCCAGGGCCAGATCAAGATTCGTACGTCCCGGCCCGCGGAAGAAGTTGCGCGACGTCGTGCCGTAGCCGGACGTCGGGACGCAAATCCCGTAGCAAGGCGCGTTGTTATCGATGAACGCTGCAGGACTAAAATACTGGTTGCCATTCTTTCTGGGATTCATGATCGTGATCTTGTTGAACCCGGGCGCGAAGTCGACATTGGCCAGGTAGCCGTCGCCAGCTCCCGAGGGACCCGGGAGCGACGGATCGGACGATAGGCCTGCATTGATGCTAAGCGGGAATCCAGTCCGCCAGCTCAAGATGGGGTAGAGGCTCCATCCTTTCACCAGTCGCTTCGGTCCGGACGCCCAAGCCTTATCGAAGGGCAGGTCCCATCCGCCGCTGAAAGTGATCCGATGCGTAACGTCGAATTGGGAGGAGGCGTAGAACTGGCCAGGATTGTAATACGGCACCTGCCCATTGAACCCAGGAGAGCTTCCGTTGCGGAATCCAGATGTGTTATCGAGGCTGTGACCGTAAGTATAGCCCAAAGTGAAGTAAGTGTTGCCCAATATCCGGTTCTCGCCGTTCTGTTTTGTCAAGGAAGCTTCCAGACTATTGAAATTTGCAAAGCTAACGTTGGCAAACTCCACCGCAATGGACAAAGGACAAGCAGCGAGACCACCGTAATTCGTGGCACAGAAGTTATTGAGTCCAGCGTTCTGGTTCTCATTCAAAATTCGCGTAGGATTGGGACCATTCACTGTGCTTAGGTCGAAGGGATTGACGTCCACCAGCGAGGTAAGTCCCTTCGAGCTGCTGCCCACGTAGTTGGCCTCGGCGATCAGGTTTCTTGCCAGCTCATGCTGGACGCTCAAGTTGTACTGGTAGGTATAGGGTGTGTGGAGATGCGGGTTGACAAAGTAGATTCCACCTCCTCCAAAGGGAAGAGAGGACCCGTTGGCAAAGGCGGTGCTGGCGGTGGCGGGGTGGAGGGAGGAGGGGAATGGATTGTCTGAGAAGCCAGCCGAGAGCCAAGGTTGGCTATAGTAGGAAGCGCCTGAGGTGGTGTACGGACCGAGGGGCGAGTATGCGGCATATTGCTCGCTAAAAAACGGTGGCGCGCCATTGAACTGCAGGTTATCCTCGCCCTTCAGGATGTCGTAGAAGATACCGAAGCCCCCACGAAGGCTCGTCTTACTGCCGCTCGCCGGACTCCAGGCAAACCCGATTCGCGGCGCGAAGTTACGCTTGTCCGGAAAATTGGTTCCGCGCGGCGCTCCCGCGTCTCCGGGAAAAACCAAGCCCAGCGGCGCGTTGGGGAACCTGGTGGATTGATCGCCCGGAACGATCGAGAAGGTCCGACCCTCGGTGTCCAACTTAGGCGTGCTGTATTCATAGCGAATCCCCAGACTCAGGGTCAGGTTGGGTCGTACCCGCCATTCGTCCTGCAGGATCCCGTAAGTCGCTTTGCTGCGGATATTGTTGGGCGCATTCGGCCCTTCAAAGAGGTTATTCGGAATCCCCACTAGGAAATCGGCGAAGCTGTTGCCGGTTCCTATTCCATACTCGTTATAGGGGCCAAGAAAGTAAAAATTACCGTCACCGTAAAAATCGTAGATAGTATTTTGTTCGTAGGCAGAGAAGCCCGCGCCGAACTTCCAGGTGTTGCGCCCTCTCACCCAGGTTAGCGCATCGCTGTAGGCGTAGGTGACGCCGTGGAAGTAAGCCGGGCCTTGCGGGCTAAGTCCGAACGAAAGGCCGTTGTCGAATTGCATGAGCGGCGGACCATTGGGCAAGTCGGAAAGGACATTAAAATCGCCCGAAGCTGTCCCTTGCAACGTGGGAAGATTCGCGATTGGCACCCGATCGGCGCCAGAGCGGCGCTGGGCGGTGACGCGGAACTCATTCAACAGGGTCGGCGAAAAGGTCCGAGTATAAGCGACATTCGAGAAGTAACTGTTGATCTGATTGCTGGCCGCGTAGCCCGCAACGTTAGCACCGTTGTCAGGGAAGGGATCGATCTCAGGATTTCGAAACCCTCCCAGGGTAATCGAGAGCCTGTCCTTCGAGCTGAAATTGAGGTCGAGCTTGATCGTCAACTCGTTGTTATTGTTCTTGCTGGGCGCTGCTGTGGATATTAGACCGTTCGGATTGGTGATCGACTGCAGGTTGAATGTTGTGATGTAGTTCGTCGCGGCCGGATCGATCTTTGTCGGATCGATGATGGATTGGGCAGCCTTGGTCGAATCTGACTGGAAATACGGGTTTGCCGCCAGGAATGCGGCGACGTTTGGGTCTGGACCGCCGTTCACCGCTTGCGAAAAATCTCCCTCGAGTTCGTTTGGCGTGAACGTCGTTATATCCGATTCCACCTCGGATTGTGTCTGGCGCTGGCCTTGGTAGGATACGAAAAAGAAAAAGCGATCCTTGCCGTTCACGAGATGGGGGATTTCAATGGGCCCGCCAAATGTGGCGCCGAACTGATGGCGTTTAAGATCGTTTCTCGGCAAGCTCTCTTGAATGTTGAAATAAGAATTGGCGTCAAAATCGGTGTTGCGCGCGAATTCGAAGGCGCTGCCATGGAACTGGTTGGTGCCCGATTTGGTTACGACACTGATGACTCCAGCGCCGTTGCGACCATATTCCGCCGTGTAATTGCTGGTAAGAATGCGGAACTCCGCGATCGAGTCTGGATTGGGATTGAGGACGACCCCGTTGCTCAACAGGTCGTTGTTGAGGCCGCCATCCAACAGGAAGGTAACGGAATCGGCGCGTCCACCAGCCACGCTGAAGGTGCCAGCACCGCCGTCGTCCGGATTGTCCTCGGTGACGCCGGGCTGCAGAAGAGCAAGGTCCAGCACATTCCGGCCATTGAGCGGCATATTCACGATGGGGCGGCTGGTGACGGACTGGCCTATAGTCGGGTTCACCGTCTCCACCCCCGAAATTTGCGATTCTACCAACACCTCTTCCCTAGTCGAGCCCACTTCCAGCTTTAAGTCGGCCCGCAATGACTGGTTGATCTCCAGCGGAGCAGTGGTTCGTTCCAGCGTTCGAAAACCTTCGCGGCGGGCGGTAATTTTGTAGGCGCCGATCGGCAGATTCAAGGCCTGGTAAAAGCCACTCCGGTCGGTGGTTGTTTCGGTGCCGACGTTCGTGGCCAAATTCGTGACCGTGACCTTGACTCCCGGAACCACCGCTCCTTGCGGATCGATGATTGTGCCCACGATCTTTGCGGTCGCCTGTTGTGCTGCTGCGCCTGTCGCAAACAACAGGGTCACGCACAAAACCACTACTGCTTTCAGTAGCTGTCGTAATATGCCGGTTTGGGGTCGCATTGCGGAGCTCCTTATACTTCCTTATACTAATGACTGATGTTTTCGGTCGAATCCTTGTGCGTTCCTTAGTCTCAGAATCACAGCAGTAGGGCATGACGGATCGCGCTGCCACTGTCAGTTGCAAAATCTTGCGCCTCGGACTACTGTCTTGTCAAGCTATCTTACTGATTCTGTTGACTGAACCGGGGCGAAAGGTGCTTGAAAAACAACTTCGCTTGCGCCCGAGATAGTAACAGGTTGTGCTTGTTAGGTTGGGTTGGCACTCGTTGTACCAAACGACAGTGCCCAATGTTTCAAATACTTACGAGCGCAGTGGCTACTATGCCTGTGAGTAAATGAAGATTGAGCGCGCTAAACTACCAAATTTCATAACCTTGTCACACTCCTCAATAACATGTGTCGCACCCGCTTGTGTCGGTCACCTGCGCCAGGGGTTCGTGGACTAGAAACGTGGAACAGAAAGTTGGAAGTAGCAATTTCCAACTCTCAATTCGCCAGGCTTTGTCATCCCGACCCTGAGCGAAGCCGAAGGGGAAGGATTTGCAGTTCAACGTAAAATGCAGATCCCCGCTCCTCCACCACAGCCAACAACTGCGGCTGGCTAGGGGCTCCGGTCGCTCGGGATGACAATTCATGCAACGTGTCGGGCACCGCTCCGGACCCGACCTTCATCACCGGCTGTTCAGGTACATTTATAAAGATGGATCGTGGAACGATATGGCGCGTGTGGCTGCCCTTGGTCGCGGGCCTGTTGGCTCTCGGCACGATATTCCAGTCCGGACCGGGACCGCACGGATTGGCGCGCTCGATCGGTCTGCTGCTCGGTTTGATCGGCCTGGCGGGTGTGATTCTCTCTCGCTACACGCTGGGCCGGTCGTTCTCCATTGCTCCTAGAGCGACAGCGCTAGTCACCCGCGGCATTTATTCGCGGATCCGCAATCCTATTTATGTTTCTGGAATGATTTTTCTTGTGGGGCTGGCTCTCATTCTGTGGCGGCCTGAGCTGCTGATCGTTCTGCTGGCGCTCGTTCCCGTGCAGATCATCCGCGCGCGCCGCGAAGCCGCAGTCCTGGAAGCAAAGTTCGGCGACGCCTATCGCGAATACCGCAAGCGCACATGGTTTTGAAACACGTTCTTTCTGACGCGCATGGTTCCAGCGAGCTGCGGAAAAAGCCGGACGACGATGTCCACCCCCTAAAGGGGCGGCTTATCTCGCAGAACGTACGGCATCGCTGAAGCAATGTCCTGATACGAATCCGAGCTTTTCAGCGGCCTGCCAGGACGTGTTTCCGGGATCCCGCCCTGCGCTTCCGCCTTTTTCGCTGCTATTATTTCAACAATGAAATCAGCATCGGCCAAACTGCTCCCTGTGTTGTTCTGTCTTTTTCTGGTGGCCCGGCTTCAGGCCGCCGACGAACCCAAGCTCAGCCCGCTCCCGACGCCCGTTTCGAACAATGCGGTCGCCATTTCCCACGACGAAGGCGGACCCAGGATTTTTTCCTTCATGGGCATCGGGCCGAAAAAAACCTGGGACGCGGTCATCAGCAGCGCCTACGAAATGGATCCGAACACCGGCAAATGGCAGGAAAAGCGTCCCGTGCCGGGAGTGGCTGGGCGACTGGCGGCGTCGGCGCTGGCGCTCCATGACCAGGTCTTCATCTTCGGAGGCTACGTCCTCGACGCGCAAGGTGGAGAGACCACCGTATCGGACCTGAACGTTTTTGTCCCGGTGGAGAATCGCTATTATCGCGGCAAGGACATCCCCGAGCCCGTCGCCGACGCGGTCGTCGGCGTCTATCGCGACCGTTACATTTTCCTCATCGGCGGATGGTCAACCTCCAAGGGCGACGCCGTCCGCAACGTCCAGATCTACGACACCGACAAAGATACCTGGATACAGGCCACGCCGATTCCGGGTACGCCTGTATTCGGTCATGCGGGCGCCATCATCGGCGACACCATCGTTTACGTGGATGGGGCCTACAAGAACCGGAGCGGCGTGGGTCCCAAGTACGTCGCGTCCAGCGAGTGCTGGATGGGCGAAATTCCACATTCCAGAAGGGGCGACATCACGAAAATTCAGTGGACGAAACTTCCAGCCCATCCCGGCAACGCGCGCTATCGCATCGCGGCGGGCGCGGGACAATTGGAGAGAAAAGCAGGAAAGATTTATTTCTCCGGCGGAACCGACACTCCCTACAACTACAATGGAATCGGCTATAACGGCCAGCCTGCCGAACCTTCCCCGATGACCTTCGCTTTTGACGACTACAGCGGCGAATGGGAAACGGTCGACGAAAGCACTCCCGAGCCCACCATGGACCATCGCGGCCTGCTGGTGACGCACCGCGGCCTGGTCATCGTAGGAGGCATGGAAAAGGGCCAGCAGGTGACAGCCAAGGTGACGGTTGTAGAACCTGTCTCCAGGAAATGAACTTATCGTCGCTCTAACACATACATTCCAAAGTGGTTACGTGCGCGTAGAGCATGGTGTCCTATGCACACAGCCTTGTGCCCACCCATCACGAAAACCGGTGACGGCAATCACGGCGGAGCCTCCCCTCCAGGCATCTAATCACTACAGCCGCAATTCTTGCGGCATCCCGTTTTGACAACCCGTTCAGTTCACAAAAATTCGGAGGCAAGTCTATGAGTACTGTCATTGAACCGCCCAAGGCTCATGCTACGGCGGACTACACCCATCAAATTCTCAACCTCGTCAAAGCCAAAAACCCGGCCGAACCAGAATTCCACCAGGCCGTCCTCGAAGTGTTCGATTCCTTGCGGCCCGTGTTGGCGCGCCACCCGGAGTATCAAGAAGCCAAGATTCTGGAACGTATTACAGAGCCCGAACGAGTTCTCATGTTCCGCGTGCCCTGGTTCGACGACAAGGGCAAAGTGCAGGTCAATCGCGGCTTCCGCATCGAGATGAACAGCGCCATCGGCCCCTACAAGGGCGGACTGCGCTTCCATCCCTCGGTGAACCTCGGCATTCTGAAATTCCTGGCGTTCGAACAAGTGTTCAAGAATTCGCTCACCACGCTGCCCATGGGCGGCGGTAAGGGCGGTTCGGATTTCGATCCGAAAGGCAAGAGCGACAGCGAAGTGATGCGCTTCTGCCAGAGCTTCATGACCGAACTGCAGCGCCACATCGGCCCCGACACGGACGTTCCCGCCGGCGACATCGGCGTGGGCGGACGCGAGATCGGCTTCATGTTCGGCCAATACAAGCGGCTGCGGAATGAATTCAGCGGCGTCCTCACCGGCAAGGGCCTGGCATGGGGCGGTTCGTTGATTCGTCCCGAGGCCACCGGCTATGGCTGCGTGTACTTCGCCGATGAGATGCTAAAGAGCAAGAAGGATAAGCTCGAAGGCAAGGTCTGCCTGGTCTCGGGCAGCGGCAACGTCTCGCAATACACCATCGAGAAGCTGCTTGATTTCGGCGCGAAGCCGGTCAGCGTGTCCGACTCCGACGGCGCCATCTACGATGCCGACGGCATCGACCGCGACAAGCTCGCGTTTGTCATGGATCTGAAGAACAACCGCCGCGGCCGCATCAAGGAGTACGCCGACAAATTCAAGAAGGCCATCTACAGCGCCACCGACAAGAAGCTCGACCACAACTGGCTGTGGGCCATCAAGGCCGACTGCGCGTTCCCGAGCGCCACTCAGAATGAGATCAACGCAAAAGACGCGGCCAATCTCATCAAGAACGGCGTGAAGGTCGTCAGCGAGGGAGCGAATATGCCCAGCACCCTCGAAGCCACCAAAGCGTTCCTCGACGCCAAAGTCCTCTACGGACCGGCCAAGGCCGCCAATGCCGGCGGCGTTGCCACCTCTGGACTTGAAATGTCGCAGAACAGTATGCGCATGTCCTGGACCCGCGAAGAAGTCGACGATCGTTTGCACAAGATCATGATCGCCATCCACAAGAACTGCTACGAAACGGCCGAGAAGTACGGCACGCCGGGCAATCTGGTGAACGGCGCCAATATCGCGGGCTTCCTGAAGGTCGCGAACTCGATGCTGGATCAGGGCCTGGTGTAGTTGAGTTAGGCGTAAGGTAGGAGCTGTATTTCAGGAAAGTGGGTGCCCCACTCTTGTCCCTGCGTTCTTTGCAGGGACAAGGGTGGGGTTTTTGATTTTCAATCTGCTGGATGATGGCGGGCGGCCCGACCTTCGGTGCTGGTTTCCTCTCCAATAACACAACCGTGGGGGCCCCGTCCTTGCGTTCTTTGCAAGGGCGGGCCGCGATGCCGCCGGTGTGTTTCGCTCAAACCATGCGGGCGTGAAGGCGCGGGTTCCACTGTGCGATCAGGCCGTCACCCGCCCACTTCTCGAAAAGCGCGAGAAGTGGCGCCCCCCAGACCGATTCGGTCGACGTTCAAAGAGAAACCCGCGTTATACTCCCCACGTAGATGTGGCCCACCCGCCGATGATTACTCTCCTGCGCGCTTACATCGACGAATTTGATGACTATACGAACATAGGCTGCAAGGCTTTCGGTTTCTCGGGTTTGATTGGCCCTGTTCATGAATGGCACAAACTGCAATGTAAATGGGAAGACGCCTTGGAGTGCTGCGGCGTTAAGTACTTTCACGCTACCGATCTTCAGGCCTTGGAAGGCGAGTTCAGAGGTTGGACAGAGAGCCAAAGAGAACGCCTCGTGTCTCTGCTTGTGAGGATCGTACAGGAACAGTTGCCTAACTTTCGCTTGCTGGGATCGGCAAATGCGATGTCGTCCTACAGATATCTCCCCGAGTACAGAAGGCGTCACCTCAAGAACCCCTATTTCTTGGGAGCGGTTTCGGTTATGTCCGACGGAACCAGATTTGCACATTTCGATTTTGACGATAAGCCAGTGGAGTTTGTTTTCGATCAAAAGACGAAACACAAACAATGGATTGATCAAGCTTACGACGATGTTCTAAAAACCAAATGGGGCCATCTGTGCGCTGCGAAATCGACGGCCAACCACCGCCTAGTAAGCCCGGTCCAAGTTGCAGATTTGCTTGCGTACGAATCGGAAAAATATATAGAAAGCCGCATGGCAAACCCCGAAGCCACCGACGTAGCAAATTTGCGCTGGCCGATGGAACAATTGAAAGAGCTGTTCTACGGGGGCGACACGACGTGGTACAACTGGCACGGATTGATGCTGGTCACGGACTTTTGGGGAAACTACCAACACCTGTGCAAATTTCTCAAGGTAGACACCAAAGAAACCCACGAACAAAGAAGGCGACGATTTCAAGCGACCCTGTCACGGCTTTCTTAGCGTATAATCCACGGCGCTATGCACTGCTATATGTATGTGCGATGCAAGACTGACCGCTGCCCGATAAAGTCTTACGTGGGTGGGCCACTTTGACGGGGAGAGTATAACGCGGGTTTGTCTTTTAACATTGACCGAAATAACCGTGGGTGCGCCACTTCTCGCGCTTTTCGAGAAGTGGCCTGCCGAACCGCCGACACCGTTCGACTCCGCTTTAACTACCTCGCTCTCGCCAGCACCAGCGTTACATCGTCCGGCTGTTCGTTGTCGCCGATCCAATCGGCCACGGCGGCGGTGACAATTTCGGTGATGCGCTCCAGCGGCAAATGGCGATTCTCGCGCACCAGTTGGATCAGCCGCTCCTCGCCGAACTCTCCATAATCGCTTTCCGGCTCGGTCACGCCGTCACTGTAAGCCACCAGCACATCGCCCGGGCGGAGTTGCACGGTCGCTTCCGGAAAAGTCAAGTTGTCGAATAGGCCGACGACGGTTCCGCCGCAGTCCAGCAGTTGAGACGACCCATTTTCGGAAATCAGGATCGGCGGCAGGTGACCGCCATTCGCGTAGGTGAGCCGGCGCGTCGCTTCGTCATATATTCCCAAAAATAAAGTCGCGTACTTTGCCGCCGGAGTGCTTTCGTAAAGCTGATGGTTCAGCAGCGTCAGCAGCGCCGCTGGAGACGCCTCCCTCCCCTTCAACTCAGAGGCCAGCATCAGCCCCGACCTCCCCGTCGCGGCTGGTTCGTACAGCACTGGTATGTCTTCGATGCTGTAAGCGTGCACCGCCGAGTGGATCGTCGCCATCAGCAACGCCGCCGAAATTCCTTTGCCGCTGATGTCGCCGACCGCCAGCATCAGCTTGCCGGAATTCAGCGCGAGAAAATCGTAGTAGTCCCCGCTCACCGTTCGCGCCGGACGGCAGAACCCGTGGACTTCGAGGCTCTCAAGCTGCGCGATCGACTTGGGGTAGAGCTGCGCCTGCACTTCCTGCGCAATCGCCAATTCGCCCTCCAGACGCTGCTTTTCCTTCTGCTCCTGCACCAGTTTCTCGATCGATGTGGTCATCGAATTGAAGGAGTTCGCCAGCGTCGCCAGTTGGTCGCTCGACTGCACCGTGATGCGGTGGCTGAAGTCGGCGCGATTGATGTGCTTGGTCGCTTCGTAGAGCTGGTCAACCGCCGACGTGATGCTGAGCGTCAGTTTCCTTCCAACGATCAGCGCCAGCCCCACGAAGATCGCGAACACAATCGCAATCAACGCCAAAATAGTTTCCAGGCCTTTGGCATAATCTCCCCGCGCCCCAAAAAGTGTCGCATAGAGCATCGAGGACCGCGTATCGACCTCGGCGATCGCTCCTACGGGCCGTCGTCCTCCCGTGGTCCAATCCACCACCTGCAGCGGGATCCTTAAATTGATCGCGCGATCCAGCGCGTTACTCGCTGGCGGAATCGTTCCGGCAGAAAAGATCTGCTCACGCGGTGTCTCGTCCTCGAATGGCAGGAAGAGCTTCGAGTCGGTCCGCTGCGCCGGCGCGATCGGACTCGCCGCGGGGTCCGCAGCCGGGCTCTCCGTCCCATAGACCGCAATCCGGCCGAGGTCCGCTGCGATGTTCTCGACAAAATTCTTGTCGAGCGGATCGCTCAAAATCACGCGCAAAGATTCCGGCTCCGCCGCGAACACGGTCGCTGTGCGCAGATAGAGTTTGCCGTGGTCGCTCACGAGGTCGCGGAAATCGCCGACGATAAACGACGGAAAGTCAAAGCCAGCCTCGCCCTCCGGCCCCGAGCAGACAGGCTGAGGCTGGTTCCGGCGCCACGCGCACACCTGCCGCCGTGTCCACTCCGGACGACGCGGCCTTGTCCGGCCGAGGGTTTCGACGTCCAGCTTTCCACCGTCCGAGATTTGTGCCGCCAGGTGATTGGCGATGGTTCGGTTGGCTGCTTCCATGCTGCGCAGGTGAGTGGCGATGTCGGAAGTTACGACAAAGCTGGCGAACTGCCCGGCAAAAAGATAGAGCGTGATCAGCGAAATCACCACCAGCAGAAAAACCGGAATCACGCCGATAAAAACATACGTTACGATCAACCGGTTCCGCAGCCGCCACAGCAGTTGCGAGCGCAGCCAGCAGTACCCGGCAATCGCGAGCAACACAATCGCCAGCACGCTGAGAAAAACTACCCATCCCTCCAGGCTCGCCGACGGTGCTGGACTCGCGCGGCGCGTCAGCCACTGCAACGCGAATAGAAGCAGGTCGAGCGCCAGCACGTAAAGCGCCGCCCACGCGATCCAGCTCTTCGGCCAGAGCCCTTTGTCGCGCAGCTTGCTCTCGAGTTCGAGAGAGATCAGTCTCATCTGGTTGCCTGATGCGCCGCCCGATTATAAGACGCCGCGCGTGCCGTCATATCTCGGGATAGATGTCGAAAAAGGCCGTCAGACTCGTCTTGAGCTGCTTCTCGATCTCGTCCTTACTGCCCTCGAGAATGTGCATGGCGACGTGCGCATCCCGCCCATTCTTCAGTTTGATCGTCGCCGCCCCAACCTCCGCGACCTCATCGGAGGGCAGCAGCCGCAGACCGTATACCAACGTCAGGTTTGCCATCCCACGATTGTAAGCCAGAGAATGTGAGCTAGAAGACAAAGGCCGTAGGAAGAACGCCAGCCGCGCGAGCGACGCCCGCAGATTCATTGCTGCGAATGGAGTCGAGCCGTTGCTGAGATCTGTCCCGGCGAATCTATCCCGGTGGCCAGCGCAGTGCGCGCCCGCCGATCAGGTGCACATGCAGATGAAAAACCGATTGCCCCGCGCGCGGACCCACATTCAGCACCGTGCGGTAGCCATCTTCAATCGACCTCTGCTGTGCAATGTGCGCGGCCACCAGGTGACAGCGTCCCACGAGCTCCGCGTCTTCTGCTGCCGCTTCCTTCAAGCCGGCAATATGTCTTTTCGGGATGACCAGCACATGCGTCGGGCCTTGTGGGTTCAGATCTTCAAAGGCAAACGTCTGCTCGTCTTCATAGACTTTCTTGGATGGTACTTCGCCGCGAATAATGCGGCAGAATAGACAGTCCGCCATAACTGAGTCTCCCCTTGCCTAGGATTACGATCACCCGGCAAGTCAACACGGAGATAAGCTCTCTATATCTCTGGAAGAAACAATATCACTTAGATAACAGCGTCTTGCAATAAATTTTCAGTCGAGCCGCACCAGAAACACCGATCCCTCTGGCGTCTCGGTCTCGTGGACCAGCGCGGTTGCGCGCTGGCGGTCGTCGTCCAGCACTCGCACCCGCACCCACCAGTCTCCCACGGGACTTACAAACTTCAACACTTTGGCCGTCTGGTACCGTTTTTGCATGTGTTCCGCTAATTTAGCAGCCGCTTTCTCCCCGGTAAAAGAGCCGATCTGAACCGCCCAGCGTCCACCGGTGTCGAGAGGCACAGGCGCTTGCAACACCTCCAACCGAACTTTCGCAGTGCCTGGCAGGTATACATCCAGCGCCTTCGCGGCGGCCAGCGAGAGATCGACGATGCGTCCTGCGACGAACGGCCCGCGATCGGTGATGCGCACCAACGCCGAATGTCCAGTTTTCAAATTCGTGATGCGTACAATTGAGCCCAGCGGCAAAGTAAGATGTGCCGCCGTCATCGCGTGCATGTTGTAAACCTCGCCGTTCGATCCGCGCCGGTTGTGATACGGAGCGCCGTACCAGCTCGCCATTCCGGTTTCTTCAAAGATCGGTTTCGCGTTGGCGGGGACGTCGATCTTCTCGTTTTCGCGCGTCGTTCCTGCGGGCGGCGGCGTTTCGGCTGGTTTTTCCTGTGGAAGGGACGGTGGTGGTGGAACCTCCGCCTGCGTGTGTTTATGTCCGCCGCAGCCGCTCAGCAGCGCGCTGCCCAGCAATAAAAGGAATAGAAGACATGGCAGACTGCATGGCGAAGGGCATAACAGCGGCCATGCCGCCGGCCCACGCCGCGGCCGCTGCGCGTAGCTGGAACGAAGGCAGTTCAAGAACCCTTGCGCTGCGTTTCCAGAAAGTCCGCGAACTCGGAGAGCTTTCCCGCCGCCGTGCGCAGCGCCTTCGAGGAATGGGTTCGCACTGCCGGCACCACCTCGTCGTTCAGATACGTCACCAGTTCCGCCGTCTCTTTTTCCAGAGTCTCGGCGATATTCGCCACCGAGCGATTGAAGCGCGCGGAAGCCTCTTCCACCTTGCGGTCGAATTCGGTCATACACATCCTGCCGGTTCGGGTTAATGTTCACGCGTGTGCTGCGGTTACCAGGCTTCATTATTATCGTGGGCGTTCTCGCAGCGGTCAATCGGCTTTGTGTGAAAGCGGGGCTGCGCTTCGCTTGGACGGGGCAAAGTCTCATCCCACACAATTCGGGGTCACGGTACAATCACGCCATGCGCCCGAGGATAGCCGTCGAATCGCCCCCGCTTTCTCGGGCCTGGATCAACTCCACAGTTTCCGGCAAGGATCTCAGCCGTTTCCGGCGCGCGCTGCTTCTCTGGTACGACCAGCATCGCCGCGACCTTCCTTGGCGCGAGACTCGCGATCCCTACCGCATCTGGCTCAGCGAAATCATGCTGCAGCAAACGCGCGTGGCCGCTGTCGTTGACCACTACCGGAATTTTCTCGAACGTTTTCCGAATGTGCAGGCGCTCGCCGCGGCTTCTGAAGAGGCCGTGCTGGCAGCCTGGAGCGGCCTGGGCTACTATCGGCGAGCGCGCATGTTGCATCAGTGCGCGCGGCAGATCGCTGAACAGCACGGCGGATTCTTCCCGCGGAATTCCGAAGCCTTGTTTGCCCTGCCCGGCATCGGACGCTACACCGCTGCTGCCATCGCCAGCATCGCGTTCGCCGAGCCCGTAGCCGTGGTCGATGGCAATGTCGAGCGCGTGTTGCAAAGACTGGTCGGCATTAAATTTACCGGCGTCAATCTAACCACGCCGCAAATCTGGCGCCATGCGCAATCGCTTCTCGCGACCTCCCGGCCCGGGGACTTCAATCAGGCCATGATGGAACTCGGCGCAACCGTGTGCGTGCCGCGCGAGCCCCGCTGCCCGCTGTGCCCTGTCCGGGAATGGTGCGTCACTCAGGGAGAAGTTCCGCGCGTCGAGCCGCCCTCCCGCCAGAAAAAGAAACAAATCTGGTGTGCCCTGGAGTGGCGCAATGGCAGTGGCAGTGCTAAAGTCCGGCTGGTGCAACGCCCGAAAGAACTTTCGCTCATGCCCGGCATGTGGGAACTGCCCCAATCGTCCGAGTCTCCGCGCCCCTTGCCGGCTTCAGCGCGCTGGCGCACCTTTCGCCATTCCATCACCATCACCGACTACACTGTTCATGTGTTACGAAATACGCTATTACGGAATACGCCGTTGCCGAACGCTCCGCCCGCCGCGAAAGCCAAGTGGATCGCAATAGATCGCATCCCGCAGATCCCCATCACCGGGTTGACGCGGAAAATCCTGAAGGCTGGCGGTATCATCTAGCGGTATCATCTAACTGTTGTGAGGTATTTCTTCCATGAAGTGGCTCGATCGCCTGTTCGGAGGCCCAAAAGATATGGCTGCATTGCCTGAGGGGACCAAAGCGCCTGATTTTTCTTTGGCCGCCCTCGATGGCGGTAAATTCTCTTTACAAGACGCGCTCCAGCGTGGGCAAGTGCTGGTGGTGTTCTTCAAGGTTTCCTGCCCGGTCTGCCAATATTCGTTTCCGTTCCTCGAGCGCTTGCACAAAGCGTACGGCAGCCAGAAGATCGTCATCGTAGGAATTTCTCAGGACGACAAACGCGACACCGCCGCCTTTTTGAGAGAGTACGGCGTGACCTTCCCCGCGCTCCTCGACGATCCCGCCGGCTATGTGGTTTCAAACGCATACGGCCTCACCAACGTGCCGTCATGGTTCCTCATCGCCCAGGACGGCGAGATCAAGATCTCCAGTGTGGGATGGGTAAGGACGGACGTGGAGGATCTGAACCGCCGCATGGCCGAGGCCAACAAGACCTCGGTGCGCCGGCTGTTCCGCCCCGGAGACGACGTCCACGACTTCCGCGCCGGTTGAGGCTCGAAAAACTGATCCCGCGGTCGCGGGACAACCCAGTTGGAGGCGGAATTGCGGTTATAGCTACCGCGTTGCGACGCTCGGATGGTGCTGTCCGCCATCCTGTTTCCGTTTACAGTTCGGGCTTACTTCTTCACAACTGAAGCTTCGAGGTCCCGCGTGAACATTCATATCATTGCAGTGCTCGCCGCCGTGCTGTTTCCGATTGCCGCCGTGTCGACGCAAGAAGTGTCGGCGCAAGAAAAACCAGCAAGACCACGCGCCGAATCTCGCTTTGGCTCGCACCTTCCCCCGGCCGCCGTCGCCGCCCTGCAGGGCATTCGCCCCGACAACATCGAGACCCATGTCCGCTTCCTCTCCCACGATCTTCTTGAGGGACGCGGCACCGGCCAGCGCGGAGGCGACATTGCCGCCGAATACATCGCCGCGCAGTTCGCCCTCTATGGACTGAAACCCGCCGGCGACAACGGTTCCTACCTGCAGAAAGTTCCGCTGGTCGGCATCACGCCCGGCGCCGACACGCGCTTCACGCTCGTTCCCGCCAGCGGCGCACCGCCGAGTCTTAAGCCCATCGACCTCAAACCACTGGTCGACTACGTCGCCTACGATCAAACCCAGCAGCCCGAATCCAACGTTGACGCCGATATCGTCTACGTCGGCTACGGCATCGAAGCGCCCGAATACAACTGGGACGACTACAAAGGTGTCGACGTTAAGGGCAAAGTCCTGCTCATGCTGGTCAACGAGCCGCCCTCGGACGATCCGAACTTTTTCGCCGGCAAGGCGCTCACTTACTACGGCCGCTGGGTCTACAAATACGAAGAAGCCGCGCGCAAAGGGGCCGTCGGCGCCATTCTCATCCACAAAACCGAGATGGCCAGCTATGGCTGGGAAGTCGTGCGCAATTCCAACTCCGGCGAAAAGTCGTATCTCAAGCTCGACGGCACTCCCAAGTTGAAAGCGGCTGCCTGGATCCAGTTAAGTGTCGCGCGCAATCTCTTCGCGGCCTCAGGCCTGGATCTTGACAAAATGATGGCTGCCGCGAACTCGCGCGACTTCAAACCGGTGCTGCTCCCCGTCCGCCTCTCCGCTTACATGACCAGCAAGGTTCGTCCTTTCGAATCGAACAATGTGGTCGCCGTGCTTCCCGGAGCCGGCTCGGTTCTGAAAAATGAAGGTGTGATGTATACCGCGCACTATGACCATCTCGGCATACGGCCCGACATTCCCGGCGACAACATCTATAACGGCGCCATGGACAACGCCACCGGCTGCGGCATCCTGATGGAAATCGCTCGCGCCTACGCAGGCGCCGCGCAGAAGCCGCGCCGCTCGGTCTATTTCGTCTCGGTCACCGCCGAAGAACAAGGCTTGCTCGGCTCCGAATACCTGGGCAAGCATCCGCCGATTCCGGCAGGCAAAATTTCGCTCGATCTCAACTACGACGACTTGATGCCTCTCGGCGAGCCTGAAGAAGTCCAGGTTTCCGGAGCCGAGCGAACCACGTTTTATCCCACGGTGCGGGCGATGGCGCAGGACTTCCGCTTCAAGATTCGTCCCGACGCGCGCCCCGAAGCCGGACACTACTATCGCTCCGATCACTTCAGCCTCGCGCGCGTCGGCATTCCGGCGTTCTCCGTCAATGAGGGAAACAAATTCAAAGGCCACGATGAAGCCTGGGGCCTCGCTCAGCATGACGATTACACCAAGCATCATTACCATCAGCCGAGCGACGAGTATCATCCCGGCATGGACTACACCTCGGACGCCGCCATGGCGCGCTTCGGTTTCGCACTCGGCTGGGAGGCGGCCAACCAATCGCGCCTCGTAGGATGGAAGAAAGGCGATGAATTCGAAAAAGCGCGCCGCGCCAGTCAATAGCTGTTACCGCAGCCGTTACCTCGCTGCTTCCGCCCTTACTAGCGTAACTTTGGGCCCGTCCCGGCGCCATGCTAGCCTGCTGCTTAGTATCGCAGTTTCAGCAATTTGCCAGCAGCGGCAAGCAAGAGACCAGAGGCGATGCCCAAGCTCCCGATTTTTCGGTTGCGCAATTCCGAACCACCCAGCCGGCCCGATCTTCAATATTACGGGCCGACACTCGCGCTCAGCGATTTGCAACTGGGTGTCGACAATCTCCGCTACGACGTTTTTCTCAGCCCGCGCATCACTGCGGATTTAAGTTTTCATCTCGCGCGTTACATCTGCCGCTTCGGCGAAGTGCAAGCGCTCTTCGAAATGGACGTTCCCTCCTCGACCCCAGCCAAATTCACACGCGTCGCCGAGGCCGCCACCCAACTGCGCAAGCCCAGCCCCGCCGACCTGAAAACTCTGCTGGTCTCGATTCATCTCGCGATCCTGAATCGCGCCAAGGCAGAAGGCAATCCGTCGGTCGATGTGCTCGGCCGCCTGGCCGTGCTCAAGTTCATACGCACCGAACTGCAAGCGCAGTTTGCCAGGATTCTCGAACAATGCCGCATGAAGTCGAAGTCGCTCGAGGGCGTGCGGCAAGCGAAAATGATGCAGACGCAGGAGCTCGTCTCCTCTTTGCAGGTGCGTAAGAAGATCGTCCTCCGCCGCGCCGGGCAGGAGATGTTTCGTCTCCTCCTCGAAATCGAAAAAGAAACGCTGGCCCGCACTCGCCGCTCGCTGCTCGGCGAATTGCCCGCCGGCTGCTATCGCCTGTTCCTCAATCCGCTGGTTCTTACTGAAGATGGACGCGACGATTATCTCTGGGCCGAGCACTATTACATGTTCGGCAACTTCGAGAAAGATCCCGACCGTTTCCCCAGCCTCCGCCAATTCGCGCTGAATTTTCTGCGCGAACTCGGATACGGGGAAGCCGTTGACGATGAGCATCTGGAGCAGGCCCTCAATGTTCCCGAAAACGCGGTCACGCTGGTTGGCGCCGGCAACGGCGAAGACTTGACGCAAGAAGACCGCAATCGAAAAGACCGCCTCGACGTCTGGACCCGTCTGCTGCAGCGCGAAGGCGTTCTTTCGCACGTGGTTGCTTCCTATGAGGCCGTTCCTCTGCTCGCCGAATATGCGCCGCGGGTGAATCCGCAGCAGATCAAAAACGCGCTGATCTTCCGCGAAGAAGCGGCGCGCGTCGAAAAAATCATTGCCGAAAGCCGCCTCCATTCCGACCGGCTGTTTGCCGCCATCGGACGCGTAGCCTCCTGCCGCGGCTCGGAGCGCAGCCGCTTTGCCGCGCGTCTTCTGCACGACCTCTTTTGCTATCACCGCGACCTGCGCGGGCTCGATGCTCTCACCACTGGTTTTGACAGTATCAACCTGGTCAGCGACGACAAAGTCCGCAAACTCTCCACGCTCAACGGCATGCTCTACGAGTTCCTGCCTCCCGAAGACCAGAAGCCCGCTGAGGATCGCGTGGTCCACCACGCGATCCTGAAGGCCGACGTGCGCGACTCTTCGCGCCTCACCCGCTCGCTGATGGAAAAAGGCATGAATGCCGCCTCGTATTTCAGCCTCAATTTTTATGATCCGGTAAACAAGCTGCTCGCGAAATACGGCGCCACCAAAGTCTTCCTCGAAGGCGATGCCATCATCGTGGCGCTGCTCGAGCGCGAGGGCGAAACCATGCTCAGCGTTGGCCGCGCTTGCGTCCTGGCGTGGGAGATTGTGAGCCTGCTGCGCGAGTACAACGAACTCCTGGAACGCTCCGGTCTGCCCCAGATGGAAGTCGGCCTGGGCATCGCTTACCAGGATTCGCCTCCGCTCTACCTGATGGATGGCGAGCACCGCATCATGATTTCCGACGCCATCAATGAGAGCGACCGTCTCTCCTCTTGCAACAAGCGCGTCCGCAAGAAACTCGCGCCCGATGCCGGAGTTTTCCAGGTGTATTCGGTGCAGATGGGAGGCGGCGGCAACAACGATGACGGAGCGGAGGTAATGCGCCTTAACTACAACGTAGGCGGAATCTGCCTGAGTGAAGCAGCCTTCCGCAAACTGCAGCAGGAAATCTCGCTNNTTCGTCGGCACCGTTCCCATCGCCAATGGAGTATTTCGCAAGATTGCCATCCGCAAGAACCGCATCGCCCAGGTCGATGCCCGCGACCTTGCCATCCTGCGCTGGACCGGCCGCTACTACTACGAAGTCTGCGCAAATCCCGCCGTTTACGCCGCCTTGCAGGGAGAAAAATCCGCAAGCGCTGCACGCTAGAATTCCGGGGATTTTTCCAAGGCGTACTCTGATCGCGGATTTTGTTAGGAAACTTCAGGGATTGTCATCTCTAGCGAAGCGAGGGATCTGCAGCTTGCACCCCTTCAGAAACTCCGCCTCACCCGAAACGGAATCACCACCACCGCTTCGAGCGCCACCGGTTTCCCCGCTCTTTCCGCCGGCACAAATTTCCAGCGGGCCAGCGCTGAAGCCGCATAGGAATCGAGGCGTTCGTCCGGGCTGTTGAGGATGCGAATGTCGCCCACTTTCCCATCGGCGTGAATCACCGCATAGAGCGTAACCATGCCGTGCACATTGGCGCGAATCAATTCCAGCGGATAACCAGGGTCCGATTTTTCCGTGGCAACCGGCTCCAGCAGTTCCCCTTCTTTCCGCCCCCCGTCGAGTTCTGCAAACTTTATCACCCAGCTGCCCGTCGAGGAATTCAGATTCGGCATGTTCAGCGTCCTGCCATAGACGCGCTTGCCGCCAAAAACCTTGCGGTCCACATCGGTGATCTTATCGTCGGCAACCGGAGACGCAGCCCGCGCGGGCGAACGAGTTCCCGGCGCCGCTCCCGTCGACGAAAGGCTTGCCATCTCGCGTGCGTCCTCCACGCCACTGCCGTTCGATGCGCCGTCCGCCCGGCCCACATGCAGGCCAGCCGGTAAGGAGCTGTTGTTGCGCGTGCCAAAGCCGCTCTTCGCTTCCGATCCCGATCCCACTGAATCTGGTGTTCCCGAAGCGCCCGGTTTTCCCTGTTGATTCGCGCCAAACGTTCCCCGGCGATTGCCTCCGGGAACAGCCACTGGCCCGGTTGGCGTCACGGGATGAATCCCCAACACGATCAGCCGTCCGCCCGCGCTGGCGCCGCCCGCCGCAGCCACGCTCGGAGGAGGTCCGACCGGTTGTACGCTTGCGCCCGGCGGCCGTCCTCTGCCGCGCGCCGCCAGCGAATGCTCTTCCGCCAGCGTAAGCTGTGGAGCCGGCGCCACCACTTCACTCGGGCCAATGTTCACGAGCCCGACGAGTCCCTTCGTCGATTGCGTCAACTCCGGAGGCGGCGCAATCACGTCCGATTTCATCGCCGCTCGAACCACGCGGTCCGGCGCAAACTCCACCTCCGGCGCGGGCGCCACGACTTGCGTCTCCGGCGCGACGATGCGGTTCGATGACGCTCGCGTCGCGTCCAGCGGAACCGCCGGCACGATCGCTCCCGTGACAATGATGTTGGGCAAAGCGACGTCGCGGTCGAGCTTGAGATCGGGCGGCACGACAATGGTTTGGGAGCGGTTGTCCGCTTCCCGCGGAACCGAAAGGATCGGCTGCTTGGCGTAGGCGGGATCTCCCGTTTGCGCCTTCGGCGTTTCGGATGCGCCCGTGTCGAGCGGCGGCAGATATTCTTCCGGTGAATAAGTTACCAGCAACGACCGGTCAAATGACGCTCGGTCAAACGCTGCGCGATCCAGAATCTGTTGCTGGCGAATCCACGCGAGCGTAATCGTATATATGAGGGCAAATGCCGCCGCGTGCAACAACGCGGATTGCAGGAAGCGTCCCCACGGCAGCCTTTGCTGGACGAAGACATCCCGCCACAAGTCGAATTCGTCGTTTTCGTTGCCGGACAATTCCGTCGGCAGTTCCGGCGAACGCAGAGCTGCGCGAACTTCGCTCCGGAATTCCGGGCTCGCGGGATCGCGTTCCACCAAAAGTCTCAGCAGTCTTTTTCCCGGGGATTCCATCTCACTCCAAGTTGCGCTCTAGCCAACTCCTGTTTCCTATTACGAACGGTGCCCCCGAAAGGCGGGATCCGAGGCGTTTTGGCTGGCTCGCCACGGACGGCTACTCTGTAGAACGATTATAACTGACCTCGAGGGTGCCCCACTCATTCGTGTTTTTGCGAATGAGTGGGCGGCCTGTGCCCGCTGTTTCGCCCGCCCCCTGCAAATGGCCGTTATACTGATGATTCCGAGGTGAGCATGCCGATCCACCGAACCCGCTTCCACGCGCTGCAACTTTCGTGTTTCGTTCTTTTTGCTTTGATGCTTGCTGGCGCGCAGGCGAACCCGGATCAGCAGAACAAAGATCGGCAGAGCCCAGCAGCGCCCGGCGCGGATTACTCCGGCATGTACAACTTTTTGCGCGAAGGCGAGTTTGTGCAGATCACAGTCGAAGACCAGGGACACGTCATCGGCTTTGTTTCGCGCTACGCCGACTCGGAGAGCGACCACGACGTTTTTCTGAATCACTTCTTTAAGTCGGGTAAGCTCGATGGCAACCAACTCGCGTTTAAGACCGAGACCGTGCGTGGCGTATCGTTCGAATTTCGGGGAACGGTCGAGCGCGGCGAGGGCAAGAGTCGGGGCGACGAAGCGTATTACGTGCTGAAGGGAACTCTCATCGAGAACACAACCGACGAAGCGAAGAAAACTTCTTCCCACTCGCGCGAGGTTGCGCTGAAAAGTTTCCCCCAGGATATGGCCCCGCCACAAGCGGAAAAGAAGTAGGCGGTCAGTCTTCGATCTGCAGTGTTCCATCTTCATCCGGTTTGCCGGAGATGAAACCGCTCGCCTTTTCCGGGGGCATGGTGAAACCCCAACCAGGGGACATTTCTATTGTGGTATGGCACGAGTTCTATGGGTACTGTTGTTAACAAGTTAAAATG
>PLIC01000134.1 GCA_003139995.1 Candidatus Acidiflorens stordalenmirensis
ACCGAATTCAGCACGAACACAGTTCCGAGCGAGACGGCCATCTCCTCTTCTCCTGCGTTCACGACGGGTCCAACGGCGGCAATCGCACTTCCGCCGCAGATTGCGGTACCCGCGCTGATCAGGAGCGAAGGTATCCGTTGCACCTTGAACAAGTGTCCAATTCCGAGACCGAGGAGCATGGCAAAGCTTATGCTGAGCGCGGTGTATAGGAATCCGGTCCGGCCCGCCCGTACGACCTCGTGCAGATTCATTCCAAACCCGAGTCCAACGATAGATGCCTGCAGGAGAAATGCGGACAGTTTCTTGGCGTCGAGGTGATAGGGGTGGGGGAACGACATACCGTAGATCAGCCCGGCCAGCAGAGCCAACGGGGTCGAAATGAGGCCACTGGCAGCTACGACAAGGCCAACAAAGAAGATATTCTTGGTGTTCTTCAAGCACCTAGTCTCGCTGCGCTGACACCTGCCTGTCCAAGCAGTAATTCTTATTGCTCATGCGAGCGGCTTATCGCCTGACAATGCCTTGGCCGACTCACGAGCCCTGGCGAGTTATCGCTGGCGGGAGGAGATTAGACATCCGATGATCGGTGAGGGGTCGGGCCTTTGACCGCGTTGGGCTCATCACATCGTGGCGAGATCGCAGGAAATGGAGGAATGCCAGTGTAGTCCCTTGCGGTTCTTGGCCAGGGGGATACGCCACGCTGAGTGGCCGCATGATCCGGACTCCGCGGATGGGCACGACTCGAAGAGAACCAAGCTGCAGCTCTTTGCTTATAGACCAAAGCGAGGCAAATCCGATCCCAAGGCCAGCTTCAACGGCGGTAATGATGCCTTCGGTGGAGTCGAACTCCATCGCAAGGTTCAGATGCCTGGGCTTGACGCCACGCTTCTGTAGAGCCATCTCGACGACGCGGCGCGTCCCGGAGCCGCGCTCCCGCATAAGCAACCGCTCTTGCTTCAATTCCTCAGGCTCAACGAAGCCACGTTCGCTCCATTCGTGGGCTGGCGGCACCATCAGGACAATCTCATCTTCAAGGAAAACCTCGGTTCGCACATCTCGACGCAGGGTCGGACCTTCAATGAATCCAAGGGACACTTCGTGCGCCACCAACGCTTCCAACACTTGCTCTGTATTGCATGTGGTGACGTGAGGCCGGACTTGAGGGTGCTGCTGCTGGAACGTTCCTAAGAGGTGAGGCAAGATGTACTGCGCAATCGTCAACGATGCACTGATCCGCAACTCGCCCCGTTGCCCGTCGGCAAACTGTGATAAAGCTGCCATCGCCGCTGTTTCCAACTTGTCGATTTTGCCGGCATATTTCAGGAGCATGGTGCCAGCGGGGGTAAGTGCGATGCGAACACCACTGCGATCAAATAGCTGCACTCCAAGGTGCTGTTCCAGAGCTTTGATCTGGAGGGTAACGGCAGGCTGTGTGAGGCAGAGTTCCTCCGCTGCTCTCCGGAAGTTCAAGTGTTTGGCCACCGCCCGAAAGACTTTAAGTCGGAAATTTTCCATGCCGGTATTTTTACCTGAGTTGTAGGGGCATTGCCTTTCTCCCCAGTTGTGTTAAGTAGAGATTGACTCGGCTGAGTGTGGCGGACGGGCGCTGATGAAGTAGCTGTAAAGCCCAATGTTGACCGGCGGCGCTGTCGTCCAGTGGTGCTTGGTCAAAAATTGCACGACATCATTCGCCGGCAGGCGATGGTCTGAGGGCGGCCCCGGAGGAGAGTTCTTATCCGGACGCCAGTCGAGCAACCCCAGAGTTCCACTTGGCACCAGGATGCGTGCAGCCTCCCGCAATGCGGCTTCATGATCGTCTAATTCATGCCAAACGTTCGCTATCAATACAACGTCGGCGCATTTCGGTCCGAGAGTTGTTCTGCTCGCCTCGCCTTGTGCCAAATTGATGTTGCGGGTAGCGTCTAGTTGCTTGATCTTTTCCCGTAGAAGGCTGAGCATCTCGGGTTGCAAGTCGATCGCGTATACCTTCCCGTTAGGGCCGACGGCCTGGGCCATGGGAATAGCGAAGTAACCAGTTCCCGCACCGACATCAGCAACGTGCGTTCCAGGCCGAATCGCTATCGCTCGAATGACATCGACAACCGGCAGCCAGACCTGTCGCTCGGGATCATCGAGTTTGTGTGCATTCTGTGGTTTAAAAAGGCGGTCGCCCATGGTGGTCTTTAATCTCTACCTTTGTTGCCTGACTTTTCACTCCGTCGAGACTCGACAGAACAGGAGTTGGTGCGTCAAGTTGGCACACCAAGCTTGGGCAGCAGCCATTGGGTCAACACCAGGTAAGCGAAGACAAAAACGATCATCCATGCCCATTGCGGCATTCAGTTCACCCCCTGTAACGAACCAACCTTTGATCGAAGATGGCTTTTGTGTGTCTGGATTCCACTCCTTCGCCGTGTGCCGGCAGCGTATTGTTGCAAGTGAGCGGCATGCCGCGCCGTGCTGCGGCACACTAATTCGCAAAGTTTGAACACGACCGGATCGGCGACACTATAAAAAACACTGTTGCCCGAACGCTCGCGGCCGACAAGTCCTGCATCGAAGAGGATTTGAAGGTGTTTCGATATGTTGGGCTGATTCCCGTCCAGGTCACCGACAATTTCATTGACCGTTCTCGGTCCGCCTTGAAGTGCTTGCAGGATGCGAAGACGGCAAGGTTCTCCGAGCACCTGGAATCGGCGGGCGACCAGTTCGACCATCTTCTCGTGGATCATCGTCTGCCTTCCGGACGGACAAAGAGTGCCTTATTCACTATATAATTATACATGCATATAGCTAGGGTATAGACAGAAACCGCGGAGTTGCTCGAATGCGTTCTGACATCGACGAAGCCATCGTTTTGCTGAAGCGCGGCGGCGACGACGCGCTTGAGAGAGCAGTAGCGCTGCTGCAAGGGGCTGTGTTTGCTTTCAGTATGAGAGTGTGCGGACAACAGCAGGATGCCGAAGACACGATGCAGGAAGTCCTGGTAAAGTCGTTGCCCTACCTGTCAAAGTTTGACAACTCCAGAGCTCTGGCGACGTGGTTG
>PLIC01000114.1:0-31543 GCA_003139995.1 Candidatus Acidiflorens stordalenmirensis
TCCGAAACCGAAAGGCAAGAAAAACGTTGGCGTCAGCATGCCAAGCTTTGAGCTTGGCAACTTAGGCGGGCCAGTGATCCAGGTGGCTGCCGTGTTGCTGATTGCCGGCGCCGTCAATGCCGGCTACTGGTACCAGCTCGACCGGGAAAAGAAATCGATCGAGGTGCAAGCCCGGATGGCGGAACAGAAGAATCGCGAACTGGCCGACATCAAGGTGCGGTATTTGGAGCGGCAGAGGCAAGCCGAGGCTTACAAGCGGCGGGTGGATGTCATCGACCAGTTGCGCAACAACCAAACCGGCCCGGTCGGCCTGCTCTCCATGATCGCCGATACGGTCAACGGCACCGAAGCGGTCTGGCTGAACAGCATGCAAGACCAGGGCGCGAACGTTGCCATTGATGGCACGGCGCTGAGCAGCGATGCGGTGGCCAACCTGATTTCCAACCTGCAGAAGACCGGTTTCTTCCGCAACATCGAGATCAAGGAAAGTTTTCAGGACGATGCGATCAAGGATATGCAGGCGTTTCAATTCACGCTGACCTGCGAAAAGGCGAAGTCGTAAAGGCGGAACCGACTATGAATCTTGGCGAATTAACAGGGGCGAAGCTGCTGGGAGTTCTGCTGCTGACGGCGGTGGTGGGGACGGGCGCTCTCTACTACACGGTCTTCAAGTCACAGCGCGACCAAAATGACGCAGCGCGGGTCAAACTGCAGGCCAAACTGCGCGAGAATGCGGAACTCGAAGCCTACCGGCCAAAACTGGCCGACATCGAGCGCCAACTCGCCAGCTTGAAGCAGCAGCTCGACATCGAGCGGCGCATCGTGCCCGATGAAAAAGAAGTGGACAATTTCATGCGCATGGTGAGCGGAGAAGCGCGCAAGTCGGGAGTGGAAATCCGCCGCTATACGTCGCGTCCGTACGCCGCGAAAGAGTTCTACACCGAAGTGCCGTTCGAAATTGAGTTAGATGGTCCGTACTACTCGCTAATTGGGTTCTTCGACCGGCTGGGAAAAGTGGAGCGCATCGTAAACGTTTCGAACCTGCTGGTGGCCTCAACCCACAAGCCGGCCGATGCCAAGACGAAGCATACCTACCAGTACGCGCCCAGTGAAAGCGTTGTGGCCACCTGTGTGACCACCACGTATTTCAGTCATGACCTGGATCCGGCGGCGCCGGCCAGCAAGCCCGGACCACCGGTGAAGAAATAGGAGGGACACAATGAAGCCGACGGTGACAATTCTCGTTTGCGTACTGGCCGCGGGCTTGGCCTCGGCCCAGAGTCCCAGCATTGTCCAGAACGCGCGCGACACGATGAACGGGGTGAGCAACCGGGCCACGGCTGCTTCGAATCAAGCTCTGGGCATTCACCAGGCAGCTCCGGCGGCAGCGAGCGCCACGCATGCTCCGGCCAAGTCGGGCGGGGTCGCGGTGGTTACGCCGGTGAAGTCGTCTACATCCCCGGCGGGTACGAGTTCGGTGGGAGTGAAACACACGGGCGCGAAAAAACGGGTTTCGGCAATCGCAGTCATGGGCAGCGCGCCCGCGAAACCAGCCGCCGGGGTTCCCCAACAAAGTACTGCGCCAGCGGCTGCCGCCGCCGGCAACGGCGCTTCGGAAAGCGGAGAAGGCGAGAACGCGGCGAGCGAGCAGCAGGTCTCCCCGGACAACAAGTACGCCGCGAATGGGAGACGGGATCCTTTCATCAGTCCGGTGGTGAGCCACGCGGGCGGTTCCGGTTGCAGCACCGGCAAGAAGTGTCTGGAAATCGGGGCCATCAACTTGCGTGGTGTGGTACGTGCCGAAAGCGGTTTCATCGCCGTGGTCAGTAACAGTCTGAATAAAGCATATTTTCTGCGGGAAAACGACCCGGTGTTCAACGGTTACGTGGTGAAAATCACGGGCGATTCCATCGTTTTCCAGGAAACACTGCAGGACCGGTTGGGCAAGACCTTTACGCGGGAAGTAGTGAAGAAGATTACGACTCCGGCGGTGTAGGCCTGGAGACAAAAGACTTCGAAGAAACACATGGAGGCGAATTGGCCTTGCATGGGGAGATAGGGAAATGCGAAAGCAACTGCTGGGTCTCTTGGTTCCGCTGCTGGCGTTCGTAGTGATAACGATCGCGGCCGCGGCTGACATGACGGGCAAGGGGGTGGCCGCGAGCTCTCGATTGCAGAGGATCGAGGTCGCGCACAGCCAGGTCGGATTGCAAGTCGAGTTCAAAGCGGAGGGCGGAGTGGCGCCCAAAGTGACGACGCTCGGTTCCCCGGCGCGCATCGTCGTCGACTTTCCCAACACCGTGATGGCCACGGCGCAGAGCCGCATCAGCGTTGGCAGAGACGGCGTGAAAGATGTCCGCGTCGGGATGGACGGGCAAGTCCCGCCCACCACGCGCGTGGTCATCGATCTTGCCAACAATGATCTCACCAACATGGATCTCGTCGGCAGCCGCCAGCATGAGCTGGTGGCGGCCCCGAACGGCAGCTTCGTCCTCAAGATCCACGATGCCGTGCTGGCCCATCGCCAACCGGCGCCGGCCGCAAAACCGGTGGCCGCGAGTGCAGCGCCGCAACTGGTGCTGGCTTCGGCTCCGGTAAGTCCGGCTCCCGCAGCGGAGGTTGCGCCCACTCCGGCCGCGGCGGAGAACGCGCAGAAGCCGGTGGACTTTGCCTTCGTCGAACCCAAGTTTTCGGTGAAGGACGACAAAGCCGCTGAGCCAGCCGCAAAGGCCCAGGAAGCGGCGGGTCGTTTTGCCGACAAGACGGCGGCGGAACTGGTTGCCACCAATGCCAATGCCGCCCTCGGGCAAGCTGGCGGCAACGTGCAGCCCATTCAACCGGCTGTGAATCTGGCCGCGGAGCAGAAAGTCCAGATGGAACAGAAGCCGGCGGCGAGCGGGGCGAAATACACGGGCGAGCCGATCTCGGTGAATCTGAAGGATGTGGATCTGAAAGATTTCTTCCGCCTGATTCACGAGATCAGCGGTTTGAATGTCGTGCTCGATCCCATGGTGCACGGCAGCCTGACGATCGTGCTCGATGACGTGCCGTGGGATCAGGCGCTGGACATCGTGCTCAAGAACAACGACCTGTCGCGCCAACTGGACGGCAATGTGCTGCGCATCGCCACCATTGAAACGTTGAAGAAGGAAGCCGAGGGCCGGCGCTCCCAAATCGATGCGGAGGCGCTGGCGGTCGATAAAGTCAGCATCACGCGCTTCCTCAGCTACGCACATGCCAAGGACCTATTAGTGCCGATCAAGAAATTCCTAAGTCAGCGTGGCGACATAGTCGCCGACGAACGCACCAACGCGCTGATCGTTTCCGACATTCCCGCGGTTCTGCCGCAGATTGACCGCCTCATCCAGCAGATGGACCGCAAGACGCAGGAAGTCGAAATCGAAGCCCGCGTGGTGGCGGCCACTCGCAGCTTCGCTCGCGACATCGGCGTGCAGCTCGGCTTTGGCTGGGGCAACGGCACAACCGCCGTTGGCGGCGTAAACGCTGTTGGAACCTCGCCGATCATCGTCGGTCCAGTGGTGGGAAATCCGTTGTACCCCGTCACCGGTACCCCCGCGAGCGGCACTCAAATTCCGTTGTTTTCGAATCTCGGCGCGGTCGGGCCGACCAGCGGTCTGGAACTTGCGAACTTTTCCAACAACATGCGGATCGACCTTCTGCTTACTATGGCCGAGTCGCGTGGGTTGCTGAAAGTTCTTTCCCGTCCGCGCATCGTCACCCAGAACAACATTCAGGCGGTGGTGAAACAGGGCACGAAGATACCGATCATGACCGCTCCCTCACTGGGCGCTCCGGCGACCGCTTCCTACGTGGATGCTTTCCTGCGACTGACAGTGACTCCGCAGATCACATCGGAAGGGACCATCTTCCTCAACGTGGATGTGGAAAACACATTGCCCGACTATAGCCACGAAGACACTTTGGGCAACCCAGCCCTGATTACGCAGCAGGCGACCACGCAAGTTCTGGTGACCGATGGCGGCACGGTGGTGATTGGCGGCGTGATCCAGACCCAGAACTCGTTGAGCGTTTCGCAGGTGCCTGTGCTCGGGGACATCCCGTACCTTGGCAACCTGTTCAAGCATCGTACGGTGGCCACTTCAAACCAGGAGCTGATTTTCTTCATTACTCCGCGCATCGTTCAGACATAGGCGCGGAGTCAGAACAGCCACAGCCGCCGGCTTTCTCGGAGAACCTGCCGAGAGCCGGCGGCATTGCTTTT
Source organism: Candidatus Acidiflorens stordalenmirensis (assembly GCA_003139995.1). Taxonomy (GTDB): domain Bacteria; phylum Acidobacteriota; class Terriglobia; order Terriglobales; family Acidobacteriaceae; genus Acidiflorens; species Acidiflorens stordalenmirensis. The sequence continues at coordinate 4,244 of PLIC01000114.1, forward strand.
GCGCTGACAGCATCCAGCCACCCGCTTCAAGCATCCTGCTACACTCCATGCCATGCACCACAAGGCCATGAATCACACTGCCATGGGTCCGACTGCCATGGACCATGCTGGACGCCTTCGCCGGCTCCAAGCTTCGCTCGCGGGCCACAAGCTTGACTTCCTGCTGATCGCGCACCTCCCTAACGTCCACTATCTCTGTGGTTTCACTGGCAGTGCGGCTGCTTTGATTGTCGCCGATCGTGGTTGCATCCTTTTTACGGACGGCCGCTACCGTACCCAGGCAAAAGAAGAAGTGAAGGGTGCGAACGTCAATAATGTGAACATTGTCATCGCTCGCAAGTCTCCGCTGGTGGCGGCTGCGGAGTGGCTGGCCGCGCCGCGAAGACGCCCGACGCCAGTGTCTTTAACGCGAATGTCGGTGGGCATCGAGCCGGAGTCGATCACCGCCGGCATGCGCGACCGGTTAGCCGCTGTGCTGAAAGGAAGGGCGCGCCTCGCTTGTGCGCCACCGCTGGTCGAGCGAGCCCGCATGGTGAAGGACGCTGCCGAGATCCTGCGCATCCGGAGGGCGGTTGAACTCGGCGCCAGTCTTTTCCGGATTGCGTGCAAGAAAATTCGGCCGGGTGTGACTGAGGTCGAAGTCGCCGCCGCCATGGAATACGAGGCCCGGTGCGCCGGGGCCGAAGGCATGTCCTTTCCGACGATACTCGCTTCCGGAACGCGCTCGGCGATTGTGCATGGCCGGGCCTCGGGCGCGCGCATTCCACGGCGCGGGTTCGTGGTCTGCGATTTTGGTGTTATACTCGCCGGTTATTGTTCGGATCGCACGCGAACTGTGCACGTCGGACGGCCTCCGGCAGAAGCTCGGCAGTTCTACGAGGCCGTGCTGGAAGCGCAGCAGGCTGCCATCGCGGCGGTTCGTCCCGGTGTGACGGCCGCCGAAGTGGATGGCGTCGCGCGCGATGTGCTTCGCCGGCGGAAACTGGCCCGGTATTTCACCCATTCGACCGGGCATGGTTTAGGATTAGAGATCCACGAGGCGCCCAGGCTGGCGGTGGGACAAGCCCAGAAACTGGAAGCGGGAATGGTCATCACGATTGAGCCCGGGGCGTACGTTCCTGGGAAGTGGGGCGTGCGGATCGAAGATGTGGTGGTGGTTACCCCTTCGGGCTGCGAAGTGCTGACGCCCACCGATAAGGAACTGGTTATTATTTAGTGGAGAATGTTAAGTAAGCAGACGGTTGATTGGACAATAACGGTGTCAGTACGACCGCCGTGCCCGCTGCCCAGTCAGCGGGATTTTGAAAGCGGGCCAGCCCTTATCCATGAATCAAAAAGAGCTGAAAGAACTCATCGAGTTTTTAATCGAAAAGGACATCGCCGAATTTGAATTGGAGCGCGGCGATGTCAAGGTGAAGATCAAGCGCGCCGCCGAACCGGCGTCCGTGGCATTGCCGGATTCGCGGTATATCGCGGTTCATCCGGCCCCAGTTGACGCGGGCGGCCAAATTCCCGCTTCGGCGCCTGCCAAGGTCGACCTCGCTGCGGAGGTCGCGGCAGTCCCTGAGCCGGAAGAAGATCTGCACATTGTGCGGTCGCCGATCGTGGGCACTTTCTACGAATCGCCCTCGCCCGGGTCCCCGCCCTTTGTCAAAGTCGGCGATCTTCTGGAAGTGGGCCAGGTTTTGTGCATCGTCGAAGCGATGAAGCTGATGAACGAAATCGAATGCGACGTGGCGGGAGAGTTGGTCAAGAGGCTCGTCGCCAACGGCCAGCCCATCGAGTACGGTCAGGAACTGTTCGCCCTCCGGCCGGCAGAATGATGGATGTTAACTCGACTAGGCCCGAACCCCCAGGCAGATCATCCCAGGCAGAGCATGATCAATAAGATTCTGGTGGCGAATCGCGGCGAGATTGCGCTGCGCGTCATTTGCGCATGCAAGGAACTCGGCATCCGCTCGGTCGCGATCTACAGTGAGGCGGACCGGAATTCGCTGCACGTGCGCTTTGCCGACGAGGCGATTTGCATTGGCCCGCCGCAACTGGCGCTAAGTTATCTCAACATTCCCGCCGTGATCAGCGCCGCCGAGATCGCGAACGTGGACGCCATCCATCCCGGTTACGGACTGCTTTCGGAAAACGCCAACTTCGCGGAAGTCTGCGAAGCCTGTCACGTCAAGTTCATCGGGCCCACTCCCGATGTCATCCGGCTGATGGGAGAAAAAGAAAAAGCTCGCGCCGCCATGAAGCAGCACGGAGTGCCCATCCTTCCCGGTTCTGACGGCGTGGTCGCCTCCGCTGAAGAAGCGCGCGAGTGGGCGCGGACGGTCGATTTCCCGGTGATCCTAAAGGCCACGGCCGGCGGCGGCGGGCGCGGCATGCGCATTGTGCGCAATGAAGATGAGTTGCCCGCGCTTTACCGGCAGGCGCAGTCCGAGGCCGCGGCCGCCTTCGGCAACGGCGATCTCTACCTGGAGAAGTATGTCGAGCACCCGCGCCACATCGAGTTTCAAGTGCTAGCGGACGAGCACGGCAACGTCGTCAGCCTGGGCGAACGCGAGTGCTCGATCCAGCGGCGCCACCAGAAGCTGCTCGAAGAGTCGCCATCCGTGCGGATGACGCCCGAGCTTCGCCAGGAAATCGGAGACATTCTCAGCAAGACGCTCAGCCAGGTTGGCTACCAGAATGCCGGCACCGTCGAATTCCTCATGGACAAGGACACGGACACGGACAAAGAACGGCGGCTTTACTTCATCGAGATGAACACGCGCATCCAGGTCGAGCATCCGGTCACAGAAATGGTCACGGACGTCGACTTGGTCAAGAGTCAAATCATGATTGCTGCCGGCGAAAAGATGGCCGACGTATTGCACGGCCCCATCGTCCATCGCGGACACGCCATCGAGTGCCGCATCAATGCCGAGCACCCGGAGAAGTTCACGCCCTCGGCCGGCAAGATCACGACGTTCAATCCTCCGGGAGGAACGGGCGTGCGCATCGACACTGCCGCCTACGCGGAAGGCACGATTCCTCCATACTACGATTCGCTCATTGCCAAGCTGATTGTCCGCGGCAAGGACCGCAACGAAGCCCTCTCGCGCATGAGCCGCGCCCTAGGAATGTTTATCGTGGAAGGAATTCACACGACGATTCCGCTGCACCGCCGAATCTTAGCCGACCCGGATTTCCTCGCCGGCAATTTTGATACGGGGTTTATTGAGAGGTTCTTGGTGAAAAAAGAAACTGCGAGATGAATCCATGTTGCAACTTCCGCGACTCTACCCGATCCTCGATGCTGCGTGTTTCCCTGACGCTTCCGCCATGTTCGTCGCAGCCGAGGAACTCTCCGCCGCCGGAATCACGCTGCTGCAATACCGCAACAAACAGGGAACTGCCCGTCAAATGCTAGACCAGGCGCGTGAACTTAGAGCGCGGCTGGGAGCGAGTGTCAAGCTCCTCATGAACGACCGCGCCGATCTCTGCGTGGCCGCAGGCTTCGACGGCTTGCATGTTGGGCAGGACGACCTTTCTCCCGAGGCTGCTAGGACGATCCTTGGGCCGACGCGCTGGCTGGGAGTATCAACGCACAATCCCGAGCAGCTTGCGGAAGCCGACAAGACTTCCGCCGACTACCTGGCCATCGGCCCTATCTTCGCGACCAGCAGTAAGGCCAATCCCGATCCTGTCGTGGGACTCGAAGGCCTTCGGCGGGCAAGGGAACTGACGCGCAAGCCGCTGGTTGCGATCGGCGGCATTACCCGCGCCAACGCCCGTTCCGTCATCGAAGCTGGCGCCGACGCCGTAGCGGTGATATCCGACTTGTTACGGGATCCCGGCAAATCAGCAGAGGAATTCTTGAGAGTTCTGCGATAAAGTTAAAAGCTCTTGCAACGACAGAATCGCAATGCCTGCGCCCCACGGCCCCTAGGAGGTTCGTGAGCACGAACGTTCCACCCCCAGTTCCCGCTTCGAGAGTCAGCGATTGGGAGCGGCACACCCACCAGGACATAGAGCTAGTCAAAGGTCTCGGCCTGACCAGCGCGACCATGCTGGTGATGGGCTCCATGATCGGCTCGGGCATCTTCATTGTTTCCGCCGAAATTTCTCGCGAGGTCGCCTCGCCCGCGCTGCTTATTGGCGCCTGGCTCATCACCGGCTTTCTCACCATTATCGGCGCGCTCACCTACGGCGAACTGGCTGCCATGATGCCTCGCGCGGGCGGCCAGTATGTCTATCTGCGCGAGTCGCTCGGCCCGCTCTGGGGCTTTCTCTACGGCTGGACTCTGTTTCTCGTGATTCAGACGGGCACGATCGCGGCCGTCGGGGTTGCATTCGGCAAATTTCTCGGGATCTTCTGGCCGGCAATCTCCTCCAGTCATTGGATCATCCACTTTTGGAAAGTCCCGAAGTTCGCGATCGGGCCCATGATTCTGGGCGGCATGGATGTTGGACTGAACACGCAGAATCTTGTAGCCATCCTGGTAGTGGTCGCGCTTTCGATCGTCAATATTTTCGGAGTGAAGACGGGTGCTTTCATCCAGAACATCTTCACAACCGCGAAAGTTTCGGCGCTGCTTGGCCTGGTCGTCTTCGGAGTTCTTCTTGGCCGCAACGCGCAGGCGGTGGCCGCGAATTTCGGCGCAAACTTCTGGCACAATTCGGGCCTTGGCATTTTGCACGACGTCGGCGGAGGTGTAGGGGGAAGCGTGCTGGTCTCGACGCTCACCGTGCTGGCGGTTGCGCAGGTCGGATCGCTCTTTTCCGCGGATTCCTGGCACAACGTTACGTTTACCGCCGGCGAGGTAAAAAATCCTAGCCGGAATCTCCCGTTGTCGCTGGCGCTCGGTACCGGCGTGGTGATCGCGCTCTATATCGCGTGCAACTTTATTTATCTCAGCGCGCTGCCGCTGGTGGGCAGTCCGACCGGAGCGACGCTGATTGAGCGCGGCATCCAGTACGCCCGCGAGGACCGCGTCGCCACCGCCGTCATGACGCAGATGTTCGGTTCGATTGGCGGCAAGCTGATGGCCGTCGCCATTATGATTTCCTGTTTCGGCTGCTGCAATGGCTTGATTCTCGCCGGGGCCCGCGTCTACTACGCCATGGCGAAGGATGGTCTGTTTTTTCGCGGCGTTGCCCGGCTGCATCCCAGCTACAAGACGCCTGCGGTTTCGCTGATGGTCCAGATGGCGTGGACGTGCGTCCTCTGCATCTCTGGCAGTTACAGCCAGCTCCTGGACTACATTATCTTTGCGGTGCTGGTGTTTTACGTTCTCACAATCTTCGGACTTTTCGTTTTGCGCCGCACCCATCCCGAGGCCGAGCGTCCGTACAAAGCCATCGGATACCCCGTTTTGCCTGCAATCTATATCGTGATGGCTTTGTTTATCGACGTGGTGCTGTTACGCTACAAACCGCAATACACCTGGCCGGGACTGTTCATCGTGCTGCTTGGCATCCCGGTGTACTACATCTGGCGGCCGCGAAGTGCGAACGCTTAGGTTCTAAGGAGAGATCCACGAAAATGGCCAATCTGCTGGCTACCAAGCCACTCGAAATGATTCTGGATGAGTCCGCCGAAGGCGGGGAACATTCGCTGAAGCGGGCGTTGGGCGTGACCAACCTGATTACGCTGGGCATCGGCGCCATCATTGGAGCGGGCATTTTTGTTCTGACCGGAGCGGCCGCCGCGCAGTACGCCGGACCCGCCATCGTGTTTTCTTTCATTCTTGCAGGCATTGCGTGCGCGTTTGCGGGCCTCTGCTATTCGGAGTTTGCCGCGCTGATCCCGATCGCCGGTTCCGCCTACACCTACGGTTACGCGACCCTCGGCGAGATTTTTGCCTGGATCATCGGATGGGACTTGATTCTCGAATACGCTTTTGGCGCCGCCACGGTCGCTTCCGGCTGGAGCGGCTACGTAAACAGCTTCCTTCAAGACTATGGCATTCATTTGCCGCCGTCGCTGACTGCAACTCCCGGCACGGACATGGTGATGTACAACAACCGATGGGAGCGGCTGGCCACCATCCTGCCAACTCTGCAAGCCCACGGAGTCGATCCGGCCACTCTTACGCATGTTCATGGTTCGTTCAACCTGGTCGCCTTTATCGGTATTGTTGCCGTGACCACGATTCTGGTCATCGGCATTCAGGAATCGGCGAACTTCAATTCGGCAATCGTCATCGTTAAGGTTGCAATCGTGCTGACGTTTATTGCGATTGCGGGCGGCTTTATTCTGAAGCACCCGGACATCGCCGCCCATAACTGGCATCCGTTCATTCCACCCAATACCGGGGAATTCGGACATTACGGTTGGTCCGGAATCGCGCGAGGGGCCGGAGTCATTTTCTTCGCCTACATCGGCTTTGACGCCGTCTCCACCGCAGCCCAGGAAGCGAAAAGGCCACAGCGGGATATGCCGATCGGCATTCTCGGTTCGCTGGTGATTTGCACGATCCTCTATATCCTCGTTTCCGGACTGCTCACGGGAGTCGTTTCGTACACCACTTTGAACGTCCCCGATCCGGTTGCAGTTGGCATCGATCACACCGGAGTGCGCTGGGGCAGCATCCTCGTGAAACTGGGGGCGATTGCCGGCCTGGGCAGTGTGATGTTGGTGATGCTGCTGGGGCAGTCCCGCGTGTTCTACTCCATGTCGCGCGATGGGCTTCTGCCGCAGTGGGCCGGTGCGGTCCATCCGCGCTTCCGGACTCCCTGGATCTCGAGCATCACCGTGGGGATATTCGTGGCAATTTTCGCGTCGTTGATTCCGATCGGCGTTCTGGGCGAACTGGTCAGCATTGGCACGCTGCTGGCGTTTGTGATCGTGTGCGCGGGCGTGTGGATTCTGCGCGTGCGCCGGCCCGAACTGGCTCGTCCGTTTAAAACGCCATGGGTGCCGTTCGTGCCCATTATGGGGATTCTGGTGGCGGGGCTCCTGATGATGAGTCTGCCGCGCGACACATGGCTGCGGCTGATTATCTGGCTAGTGATCGGTATGACGATTTACTTCGGCTACGGACGCCGTCACAGCCGCGTACAAGCGGCAGTGGCTGGTCGCAAGACAAAGTAACAAGTTTCGGGTAGAGACGCGGCTTGCCGCGTCTCTCGGCGCGCAGCATCTCTTCGGCTTAAGTTCGTCCAGACGGGCGGGGAAGCCCGTCGCTTCATCGCCGGCTACTGCTCCTGTATCTTCCGCGCGATCGCGGTCACCAGCCGGCGTGGGAAGAACCGCACCGACTGCGCCGCCAGCCAATTCTTGAATCCCGAAATCACCACCGGTTTTCCAGCCATCAATGCGCGATAACCGTCCTCGGCAACGGTGCGCGCGTCCATTGCGCCGAACTTCAGCAGCCGCTGGCCGGTTGCATTCGCGCGCTTGTGGAACTCCGTGGCCGTTGGGCCCGGGCACAGGCAGGTTACGGTGACGCCCGTCCCGTTGAGTTCATTCGCCAGCGCCTCCGACAAATGCAGGACGTAAGCCTTGGTCGCGAAATATACGGCCATCAGCGGCCCCGGCTGAAACGCCGCGGTGGACGCCACGTTCAGAATTTTTCCGCTCTTTCTCTCCATCATCGCCGGAAGATACAGGCGCGTGAGGTGAGTGAGAGTCGTCACGTTGAGTTGGATCTGGCGCAGACATTCTTCCAGATCGTTCTCGGCAAACAAACCGTACTGTCCGAATCCCGCATTGTTGACGAGGACATCGACTTGAATGTCCGCGCGCGTCGTCTGATCGAGCACATACGCGGGCGCTCCAGGTTCGGACAGGTCGGTTGGCAGAATCAGCGAACGCGTGCCGTGCGACTTCTCGAGTTCGGACGCGAGTTGCCGGAGCTTGTCCGCGCTGCGGGCGACGAGAACCAGGTTGTAGCCTTCGCGCGCGAAGATGCGGGCGAATTCCAATCCGATGCCGAACGAGGCGCCGGTGATCAGAGCGGTTTTGCGGTCAGGCATGGGGTCAGCACTCAGCATTCAGGTCAGGCAGGAAACAAAGGCGGGCCCGAAGACCCGCCCCAAAGTTGAAAGCGGAATGGCTGGACCGGCGCCGGTCACACTTCGTAAATCGAGTGCCACGAGGTCGCGGCCTTCAGTTTGTCGTTGACGTTGTGGATGTTCTTCACGCCCTCGGTTTCCAGCCACTTGCGGAACGCATCGGCGCCGTGTTTCGCGTAGATCGGGATACCGTCTTTCCAGGTGGCGCGTCCGCAGAGCACGCCGTTGAACTTCACGCCCGATTCTCCGGCCAGTTCGAGCGTCTCGCTGAATTCCGCGTTGCTGACTCCAGCCGAGAGATAAATGAACGGCTTGGTCGCCACGTTGGCAGCCTTGTGGAACAGGTCGATGGCTTCTTTCTTCGTGTACGCCTTCGCGCCTCCGAACGATTTTGTGCCCTCGACGAACTTCATGTTCACGGGCACTTCGACTTTGAGCACGTCGACGCCGTAGCGCGGCTTGCTGAATTCCCGCATGCTCTCGGTGACGATGTGCGGTTTCTTTTTGGCGTACTCGAGTCCTTTCTCGTCCGCGCCTTCTTCGTAGCCGACGAACTCGAGGAAGAAGGGGATGTCGTTGGCGCGGCACTCGTCGCCGATACGCTCGACCCAGGCGTGCTTCTTGTCGTTCACGTCTTTCGGATCAAACGGCGTGTAGTAAAGCAGAATCTTGACGCAGTCCGCGCCCGCTTCTTTCAGCCGCCGCGCCGACCAGTGGTCGAGCAAATCGCCCAGGCGCCCGGGTCCAGTTTTGTCATAACCGGTCTTTTCGTAGGCCAGCAGCAGCCCGGCGTTCTTGGCCCGCCGCTTCGAAGCCGGCAGCCCCCACTCGGGATCGAGCAGGATGGCGCTGGCATGTGGCGTCAGCACCTCACTCACCAATATCTTGAATTCTTCCATCATTTCGTCGGAGACGGCCGAGCCTTTCTCCTTGGCGAGAGACTTCTGCAGTGAGCCGCGCTGGTCCATGGCGGCAGCGGCGATTACGCCACGTTCATTCGATACAGCCTTCATTCCGGCAAGTTTGCCGGTGGTAAGTTTCATAAATCCTCCCATCAGATTATCAGTGCAATACTTCAGGTAATTCTAAACTACAGCCTCTGCCATGAGCATAAGCGGTTTCCCACAAAAGGACGTGTTCTGCCGGCAAGAGAAGTTGGGGATTGCCCCGTAGGCGAAATTCACTGCCGCAGAGCGAGTTTTCCCAGCAATGACCGCTGCCTGGCGATCAGCGACTGGATGCCCTGCCGCCCGAGCGACATCATCTTCGCCAGTTGTGTGTCGTCAAACACCTGGTGCTCGGCGGTGGCTTGCAGTTCGACGATTTTGTTGCCTGCCGTCATGACGAAGTTCATATCCACGTCGGCGCGCGAGTCTTCTTCGTAATTAAGATCGAGCAGAACTTCGCCGTCCACGATACCTACGCTGATCGCCGCCACAAAATCCTTGATCGGCGCCGCCGTCAATGTTCCCGCATCGATCAGGCGCTGCAAAGCCAGGCCCAGCGCGACAAATGCTCCGGTGATCGAAGCCGTTCGCGTGCCCCCGTCCGCCTGGATCACGTCGCAATCGATCCAGATGGTGCGCTCGCCCAGTCGCTTCAAATCGGCCACCGCGCGCAGCGAGCGTCCGATGAGCCGCTGAATCTCCTGCGTGCGCCCGCTTTGCCGTCCCTTGGCCGATTCCCGCGCCGTCCGCGTCAGCGTCGAGCGCGGCAGCATTCCGTACTCGCCGGAAATCCATCCCTTGCCCGAATTGCGCAAGAACGCAGGCACCGCCTCCTCGACCGAAGCCGTGCAGATAACGCGCGTGTTGCCCATCTCAATCAGCGCCGAACCCTCCGCAGTCGAGATGAAGTCAGGAATAATGTTGACAGGACGAATCTGCTCAGGAGCGCGGTTATCGCTGCGAAAAATCATTAGAAGGGATTCTAACAGTCGGCGACGGTGATTGCTGCTGCTCCGGATCAGATCTCAGCTGTCGGCTTTCATCACTCAGCCGCCCTATTCGCCCTCGCACAGCGCCTTTGGTGCAAACTCTCCGAGCGATTGCCGGACTATCGAGTCTGCCGGTTGCTGGCGATCGCTTTCTTCGCTGAGATCGTCTTTGCTCAGATCGTCGTACTCGCGTCCCTCGACCCTTGACCACGCCGAGGCGCCAAGCGGACGGTTCGCCACCGACTCGCGATCAATCACTACCAGCGTCGGCAGTTCCGGTTCCAGCGAGGTTCGTTTCAGGTTCATGGACGCCGTCTGCAACGCATACAGCATCAGCGCTGCCGTCTTGTGATCGATTTCCCGCATGACCAGACGTTCCATCACGTTGGCCAGCGACACTTGTATGGAATTTGCATCCTCAAGGGTCGGCAATGGTCTGCGCCACTCGTTATTGTCTGGCAGAGCCTCCAACTCCGGCCAATGGTACCGAACGTGGTAGTAGCAATGCTTACTCTCGCGCAGGGCGGGGGAACCGCATTGCGTGCCATTCACCTTAATGTGCTGACATCGTTTAACAGTTTTCGGATATAAGGACATTTTGTAACTCCTGTATGAAGTATGAAAATTGGGAGGGGATGTATGGACATGCGGAGGTGTTTACCAGTTGGTACCCGTACCCCCCTCCCCCTCGGCCTCGTAGAATCATAGAGTTGGCGGGAATTTCCGGAGTTGGTCTTTGAATAATAAGGACTTATATTAAAGTATTCCGGAATAAGGAGTTAGCAGATCCACGCCCCCCTAAACGCCTCAAATGAAATTGTCAAAGAGCGCTGAAATGGCTTTCGGGCAGCTTCTAGGGCCGCCTCAATAAGAGCGCACACTGCTGCCTGCTCCGCTCTGAGGCAATATTGTCACAATCGACGGGATGGATGTCTGTGATGGTGCACACCGGCCGTTTGTGATGAATAGAAGTGGGCGGCTGGTCCAACGATAAAATCTACGATGCGGGGGCTTCCCAGCTAAGGGTTGTTGGTGTAATGGGGATTTTTCGCCAATGGAGGCGTTCAGTTCTCGAAATGTCCGGTCCCGAAACTTCCGGCACGGCGTGCAAGGTGTCAGCGTGGGCGTCGGAGCGGGAAATTGTGCATGGTTGATATTTTGGGGCGCACAGACTCCGACTGCCCGATCAGAACACTAACACCTTCGTTGCTTTCTCTGTCCAATTGCGAAGGTCGTCCAAGGTGCGGCGGTTGATGCCAGCGACGAGCGAGGCATCATCAATCCCACGCGCCTCCAAACAAGTGCGGCAGGCACCGATCGAGACACCTTGCGCAGCCAAAAGACGCAGCATTTCCTGAACGTTATAGGACGCATCTGCCGGGGATTGCATCCGCAATCCGCTGACCACCCCGTCGCCCAACAAGAAAATGGAGACTTCTGTGGTTGCGCCCTTCGCCAGCGCGGCGGCCAAGCGAAGTGCATTGTAGGTACGCTGACTTCCGTATGGTGAATCGTTCAGGACAAGTAGATACTCCATCATTCCTCCGATGCAGCGGTGGCAGGGTCTTGCCGTGAAGTATACGAGAAGGAATTGATTGTGAGTGTAATGGGGATGTTACGCCAACAATCACCGGGAACAGGGAGTTTGCGACGTGTGACGCCCGAGCGTTGCCCATCATTGCTTGCTTAAAAAGACCCAGTTGTGCTCCACATCAAGCGCGACCCGCAGAGTGCAGCCATTACGCCCCGCTGGATGAAGAATGTATAATTCCCTCCATGCTCCCTCGGGTGAGGAAGCAACTCTGATCTTGTATATGCCCGGCTTAACCCCGCGCAGGTCGAACTTTCCATCTTGACCACTGCTGCTTTTCTTCACTGTTTTACCCACGAAAACCGTGAAGCTCGACTCGTGTGGATGCAAAAACTTGTAGCTCACAGGCTTCAATTCCAATCGCATGTTCGCCACCGGTCGGCCAGTGAGGGTATGTTCGAGTGTGCCGCACACATTGTCGGACGGAATAGAAATGCGCTCAGGGAACTCGTCCAGCGGATTCTGCTTTGCTTGCCCCAAACCACTCCCAGAAGCCACAACCAGCAGGAGAACCATTCGAATGGTGTTAGCCTTCATGATTTAGCACTCTACACTTAAGCGACACGGGGTTTCCATAATTGACGCAATCAGGCAATTACACTCACTGAGAGTTTTGAATGCAAACGCGCGTTTATCGCCAGGGGAATTGTTATTACGGGATTTGTGCCGGCGCGCTCCGAAAAAATGAAACGCCACTCGCCCGGCCTTACTGATTGCCCGCCTGTTCAACCGTGATCACATCGAACGACTCGGTCAAGTCCGCGTGTCCCGCGAGCGTTTCGCGCGTCTTGCCTTCGACCAGGATGTTGACCCGATTGATCCCCGGAACGTTGAGGGCCAGCGTCTCAACCAGCGAATTCACGGTGAGCTGCTCGCTGAGAATGCCGGAGCGATGCTGGTCGGCGAAGGCGGCATTCAGATCAATGACGGCCGCGCCCGGAGCGACCAGGTAGATGCTGCGGATGTCCGCCGCCGGAGCCAGAGGATGGGCCGCGCCAGGTTGCTGGTAGATGCGAAGCAGCGCGCGCAACAACTCTTCGGCTCGCTGCTGGCGTCCTCCGGGAAGAGGAATCTGCGCCGATCGCGCGCGGAGCACGCCGGCCTCGTCATCGGCTACATACAAAGTCACCGTCTCCGTTGGGCCGGAGGCTGGAGGAGCTACCGGTAATGCGTCGGCCGCCTCAGACTCAAATTGCCCGGCCTGGCGCCGCATGTGGCGAAGGTAGATTCCCATCGCCACCACTAGCACCAGCAGCGTGGCGACGCCGATTAGAAGATGCCGTGGGATCATGGTTGCACCTTCATGGTTGTACTCCCAGGCGGTCGCGGACGGAGACGACAGCATCGGCAATCGCCGACGCGGCCCGTTGTTGATAACTGGCAGAGGTCAAGTCGGCGACGCCATCGGCTCCGGGCGCCAGTTCCACCGCGACCGCGGGCATGAGCACATTGTTCAGCGGACGCAGGGAAGCGGAAGATGCTCGAACCGGAAATTCTCTCTTCTGCATCTCGGCAACGATTGCCGCCGACACGATTTTGCTAACAGGCAAAACCGGCGCCTGTGCCGCATTCCACGCATGAAATACTCCATTGCTCGTTCCTTCCACCGGAAGCAGCGCGGTGTACACACGCGCGCCACTGCCTTGCGAAACCGCGTGCAGGCTGATGTAGATTCCGGCGCGCGCAACGTTTGCTGCCGCGGCGCGCTGATCCAGAGTCAAACTGGTGTCGGAGTCGCGCAGCAACGCGACCGCGAACCCCCGAATCTCCAGTTCGTGCCGCAGCAGCCGCGAAAATCCGAGCGTGACGTCTTTCTCGGCCAGCGTGTCGGTCAAGGCCGCGCCGCGCTCGTCGCCGCCGTGCGCGGGATCGACCACGGCCAGAACACGATGAGTGCCCGAGGCGATGTTTGCAGCCTGCGCCGGATTCTGTGGTGGAGCGCCACTCGGTGTGGCTGGCGTTTGTGGGACAGCCGAAACGACGATCGTCCTTCTGTCGTTGGTGAAGCTCGCCATCAGCGGCTCGGTCGCAGCCACGTCCAATTCGGCGTCGCCGTTGCTCTCGGAGTAGCTGGCCAGGGTGATGACCTGGTTGGCAAAAGAAATAATCTGGCTTCCCGGGGACACGACCGGGTCCCGCTTAAAGACCATGCGCAGCTTGCCCGGTTCGGTGGAGATAGTGGGGTTCACCGGACCGCTGAAATTCAGCGCCAGCCGCGGCGGGTCGCTCGCGTCCAGTTGGAAACCGATTTGTATGCCGACAGCGCCGACGAATAACCGGCGCGCGCCTTCGCGAAAATTAACCGGCGTTCCCAGAAAGCGCGGCAGCAGTTCGCCTAACGAGTTGAGCGGAACCAAGCCGCGCGAGTTTTCAACAAGGAAAGGAGCCATGAAATCAAAATCGCGCCCGCGAATCTTGGCCCGCGTCTTTCCCGCAGAAAACTCGGCCTCGATCGCGTTATAGCGAAGTCTCCAGCGCCGCCCATCCGACTCGCTGCTTACGCGGCCAAGCGGCTCCAGAAGTTCGAGCAGTCCGACATACTCGCGGCCCGCACGGTCCAGAACCGGGAGCGTGTAGGTTGCGACCGGAGAATAGACGGAGATGTGCTTCTCGTCCGCAGAGGGCGCTGCGGACAGAAGCGTCACCGTGGCCAAGAGTACCCAGTACCCAGTACTCAGTACCCAGTGCCCCACTTTCCTCTGAGAACTGGGTACTGGGTACTGAGAACTGATTTTGCTACTCCAGCGCATAGATCGTGAGCCCGCTCAGCAACTTGGGGTAGAAATCGGTGGACTTCTGGGGCAGTACTTCGCCGGCAAGAGCGATATCGCGGACCTGCTCCATGCGTACCGGATTCATCAGGAACGAAACTTGGACCTTTCCACTTTGCGCCTGCGACAGGGCTTCAGCGGCCTCGCGACAATAGGAAACGTTCTCCTGATTGCGAATGGCTTCCTCCGAAATCTCCAGAACACCTTGCAGCAGGCACTTGTGCAGTTGCACGACGTCGAGCGCTTGCTGGCGCAGAGAAAGGTTGCCGAACAAGCCGTCGCCAATGGCCTTCGGCGAGTGCAGCAGAAATGCGCGCCCGGCGGCGACCGCGAGCAGCGCCGTTCCTGTGTGCCCTGCCTGTCGCAGAATGGCGGTGGCTCGCGCCGCGTCGATTCCGGCATCGACGTCTTCCACATTGAAGAACCTCCGGGCCTCCGCCTGAAATCGCGCCGCCGAAAAAGATGGCAGGCCGAACACGACCCGGTGCGTCGGCAGAATGACCAGGCCCGGGCAATCTTTATCGCGGCAATCCATATCGACAAAGGTCATCATCACCCAGTCGTAAGGAGCGGGAAGGCCCGACCCCATCTCGGGCGCGGCTCGCCGGTCGTTATCGGCCTCGGCTCGCCGTTCATTGCGATAAGTCAAAGCAGTCTCGTAGCGATGATGGCCGTCGGCGATGATCAGCTTCCGATCCCGCATCTGTTCCTGCACGGAGGCAATGACCGCGGCATCGGAGATCTTCCAGACGCGGTGCGAGACACCGTACTCGTCGGTGACCTCAATGTTTGGGTCCGCCGACGAATCGAGCAGGGCATCTACCTTGCCCGCCCCGCTGTACAGCATGAAAATTTGGCCGAAGTGGGCTCGATTCATGCGCAGCAGGTCGAGCCGGTCGGCCTTCGGCTTGGCCAGCGTCTGCTCGTGCCGGAACACGACGCCCGCGGAGTATTCCTCGATCCGGCCGAGTGCGATGAAGCCCCGCCGTTCGGCCCGCGCCTGGGTTCCGAGAACGCCTCCTGGAGCGCCTTCCGGAACTCTGAACGCCTGGGAATATCGGTAGATCGAAGGCTCGGGATCCCGTCGCAAAATGCCGGTCTGGCGCCAGTTCTGGAACGCCGCTGCCGCTCGCGTATAGACGTTCCCGTCGTCGCTGTCCCCCGGCAGGCGTTTTCCGAGAATAATCCGCACCAGGTTATAAGGACTGGCCTGGTAGTAGCGTTCCTGCATTGCAGGGGTGATTTTGTCGTAGGGCTGGGTCACAACCTGCTGGATCGGCACGCGCTCGGGATCGTAGCGCCAAGCTTGAAATGGAGAAATGAGTGCCATAGAGGGAAGGCAGAATTGTAGCAGGGACGATCCGGCCGCGGCCCAAATGGGCAAAAAGAGAAAAAAGATGCGCAGAGTCGGAAGCGGAGGCGGTATCGCCGAATCCAAGGAAACTCTGATTAAGTCCTAGCCGGCTAGACGGGCTACGCTAAAGGTGCGACCCTCAGCGGCTAAAGCCGCTTGTTTAGAGGGTTCTGACGGCATGGCTGAAGCCATGCCCTTTCAAAGCTCCCCGTGAAACGACTTAATCAGAGGTTCCCTAAGGGTCGCGTACGAAAGGTGACAACACTTTCTGAAGATTGTGCTAGTATGCGGCTCAGTAGAGATTTTTGTGGCCCGCCTTTTTTTGGGAATGCGGGTCGCCTCCCTTCACGGCGCGGATTTAGTGGGGCGTATGTTGTACCGCAAACAGTTCTCGGCTCGATTCTCCTTCGCTGTTCTTCTGGTGGCTGTGTGCAGCGTCCTTCCGCTTCTCGCCCAGACTTCGACTGAGGACGTTCACATCCAGCCGCGGGTTCAACCGCCGGCTCCGAAAGAGCCCGACATCGATCCGGCGCTCAAGACTCACACCAAGCCCATCAAAGTGGACGTGGACATGGTGCTGGTGCCGGTCACCATCACCGATCCCTTAAACCGGCTTGTGACCGGCCTCGACCGCGAGAACTTCAACCTTTTCGAAGGCAGGGACCAGCAGGAGATCAAGACTTTTTCCAGCGAGGACGCTCCGGTTTCGATCGGCGTGATTTTTGACATGAGCGGCAGCATGGGGAGCAAGATCGATCGCGCCCGCGAGGCGGTTGTCGAGTTCTTCAAGACCGCCAACCCGCAGGACGAGTTCTTCATGATCACCTTCGCCGACAAGCCCGAGGAGATTGCCGATTTCACCAGTTCGGTCGATGACATTCAGGGACGGCTCATCTACACGGTTCCCAGGGGCCGCACGGCACTGCTGGATGCCATTTACCTGGGCGTCACCAAAATGCGGCAGGCCAAGTATCCGAAAAGGGCGTTGCTGATCATCTCCGACGGCGGCGATAACCATAGCCGCTACACGGAAGGCGAGATCCGGTCGATGGTTAAAGAGGCCGACATTCTGATCTACGCCATCGGCATCTACGATCATTACTTCCCGACCGAAGAAGAGCGGCTCGGGCCTAGTCTGCTCAGCGATGTCACCGAACTGACCGGTGGCCGCGCTTTTACCATTGATAACCCAAACGACCTGGCGGACGTTTCCACAAAAATTGGCATTGAGTTGCGCAACCAATATGTCATCGGATACCGTCCAAAGAACCCAGTGCACGATGGCAAATGGCATAAAATAAAAGTGAAGCTCTTGCCGCCAAAAGGATTGCCGCCGCTACGGGTCTACGCCAAGACGGGTTACTATGCGCCGACGGAATAATGTTCGTCCACTGATTCTCTTCCTCCTGACAACGCTGTTCCTGGCTAACTCTCAAGCGCAAGGCGGAGCTCCGAACCAGCCGGCTTTCGCTCCGGCTGCGAGTTCGCAATTGCACGCCAATCCCCAATCAGCGCCCCAACCTCCATCCGCCAGCACCTCACCTCCGCCAGCTTCCGCGGGGCAGGCCGCAACTCCGGACGTGTCTCCGGGCATTTCTCCGAACCCGGCTCAGAATCCGGATTCCACCGACAGCGGCGTCTTCGTTTTCCGCAAGCAGGTCGAAGAAGTCGTGCTGCATGCCACGGTCATCGACGACAAGCAACGCATCGTCACCAGCCTCGACAAAGGCGATTTCAATGTCTACGAGGATGGACATCTCCAAACCATCACCTTGTTCCGCCACGAAGACATCCCCGTTGCCATGGGCATCGTGGTCGATAACTCTGGTTCCATGCGCGAGAAGCGTCAAAAGGTGAACGCCGCGGCCCTGAATCTGGTGCGCTCGTCGAATCCAAATGATGAGGTGTTCATCGTCAACTTCAACGACGAGTACTATCTTGACCAGGATTTCACTGCCAACATCAATAAGCTGAAAGAGGGGCTGGAAAAAATCGAGGCTCGCGGGGGCACGGCGCTCTACGATGCGGTCGTAGCCTCCGCCGACCACTTGAAGAGAGACGCGAAGCTCGAAAAGAAAGTCATTTTTGTAGTCACGGACGGGGAGGACAACGACAGCACCGAAACTCTTGAGCAGGCTGTACGACGTCTACAGGGCGACGGCGGCCCAACCGTTTACGCTATTGGCATCCTGGAGAAGGACGAGCACCCTAAGCACGCCAGACGTGCCCTGCAAATCATGTCCGAGAGAACTGGCGGTATCGCTTTCTTCCCCCAAACGCTGGACGAAGTTGACGCCCTCAGCCGCGCCGTGGCCCACGATATCCGGAGCCAATACACCATCGGGTACAAACCGGCGACGCCAAAAAACCAAGGCGGCTATCGGCAAGTAAGAGTGGAAGCCCATTCGCGCACCTACGGCAAACTCACCGTCCGCACGAAAAGCGGCTATTACGCCGGGACCGAGCCGGCTGCGGGGGCGCAGTAGAGGGGGATTTTTAATTTGTAATCTTGCAATCGGAATGGCAGAGTCTGGCGAGCCGATTCGCACTTTCGCCGCGGGCTCATGGCAAGCGTCGGATTTCAAATTACAAATTACCAAATTACAAATTCCCCGCATTGACGCTTCCCCTTCCCGTTCCTTACTCTGTAGGGTGCCGATAACAACCTTAAAGTCGCGCCTGCGCGTTAGCGACGACATCTCCAAGCTCGTTGGCGAAACGCCGATGCTGCAAATGAAGAAGCTGGCTCCTCCGGGAGCGGCCGATATTTTTGCCAAGCTCGAATACCTGAACCCGGGCGGCAGTGTGAAAGACCGCGCCGCTATTGGCTTGATCGAGCGCGCCGAGCGCGAAGGCAAGCTGAAGCGAGGCGGCACCGTCATCGAAGCCACCGCCGGAAACACCGGCATCGGCCTCGCTCTGATCGGCGTGAGTCGCGGCTACAAAGTGCGGCTGTTCGTTCCCGAGAGATTTTCGGAGGAAAAGGTCATCATCATGCGGGCCCTCGGCGCCGAGGTGACCCGCACCCCGGAAGCCGAGGGCATGCAAGGCGCAATCCAGCGCGCCAACGATCTCGCGGCCGCCGACCCTTCCGCCTTCATGGCCGCGCAGTTTGAGAACCCCGCCAATCCCGACATCCATTATGAGACCACCGCCCGCGAGATCTTCGAACAGATGGAAGGAAGGATTGATGCCGTTACGGTCGGCAGCGGCACCGCCGGAACTTTCACCGGGATTGCCCGATTTCTGAGAGAGCGCCTGCCGCACGTGCACACCGTCCTGGTGGAAACGGAAGGGTCTGTGTACGGCGGAGGCAAGCCGGGGCCGCACAAAGTGGAAGGGATCGGATCGAGCTTCATTCCGAAGAATTTCGATGCTTCCGTTTGCAGCGAGATCATGATGGTCACCGACGTTCAGGCCTTCGGCATGGTCAAAGAGCTTGCCGCGTGCGAAGGCGTCCTCGGAGGATCGAGCGCTGGCGCGAACGTCTATGCGGCCGTGCAAATTGCAAAACGGCTTGGGGCAGGGAAGCGTGTAGTCACGCTGATTCCCGACTCGGCCGAGCGGTATTTGTCGAAGAAGATTTTTGAAGGCGGGATATAGAGACGCTCTTCGCCGTTCGCTGTTCGCACGAAAAGCGAATGGCGAACGGCGACTGGCGAACCCAGGAGAAATCTTTGATTCCCAAACAATCGGGTTTCGCAACCCGCGCCATCCACGCTGGACAAGAGCCTGAGCCAGCGACTGGCGCGGTCACAGTTCCGATTTACGCTACGTCGACTTACGTTCAGGAAGAGATCGGCAAACACAAAGGTTACGAATACTCGCGCGTATCGAATCCGACTCGCGACCGGCTGGAGACCAACCTGGCCGCGCTCGAAGGGGGAACGGCATCGCGCGTTTTCGCCAGTGGAATGGCGGCGATCAACGCCATCGCTTCGATGCTCAAAGCCGGTGACCACGTCGTCGCCGGCCACAATCTCTATGGCGGGACGCCGCGCCTGTTCAATCAAGTCCTCGTCAACTTTGGTCTTACATTCACCTACGTCGATACATCCGACGTCGACAACGTTGGGCGGGCATTCCAGAAGAACACCCGGCTGGTGTTCCTGGAGACGCCGACCAACCCTCTGATGCAGCTCAGCGACATCCGCGCTATCTCTGAACTCAGCCACCGGCACGGCGTCGAGGTCGTCGTCGACAACACTTTCATGTCGCCGTATTTCCAGCGCCCGATCGAACTCGGCGCCGACATGGTCGTCCACTCCACCACAAAATTCCTCAACGGGCACAGCGACGGGCTGGGAGGTGTAGTGGCCTGCACCAAACCCGAGCAGGCGGAAAAACTCGCTTTTCTTCAGAAGGCCGCCGGCGCTATCCTGTCGCCCTTCGAGTGCTGGCTGATCCTGCGCGGCGTCAAGACTCTGGCCGTTCGCATGGAACAGCACGACCGCAGCGGCCGCAAAGTCGCCGACTATCTCTCAAAGCACAAAAAAGTGCAGAAGGTTTTCTATCCAGGACTGCCCGATCATCCGCAGCACGAACTGGCCAAGCGCCAGATGTCGGGCTTCGGATCGATGATCGCCTTCGAAACCGGATCGCTCGCGAACGCCAACAAGATGCTGCGCAAGGTGCACATCTGTTCGCTGGCCGAGTCCCTGGGCGGTGTCGAAACCCTGATTTCGCATCCCGCGACCATGACGCACGCTGCCGTCGGCGAAGAGGGGCGCCGCAAAATCGGCATCAGCGACGGCATGGTGCGCATCTCCGTCGGAATCGAGGACGTGGACGACATCCTCGCCGATCTCGACCAGGCGCTGGCGGCGATCTAGCTGTCAGTGATCAGTTGTCAGTGGTCAGTAAAAACTGATTTAACTGAAAACTGATAGCTGATAACTGACAGCTGTCTTACCGCACCGATTCTCCAATCCACTCCAGGTACGCCGCGCTCCCACCCTCAATCGCGATCTCGATGCACTCTGGAAGTTCGTAGGAATGCAGCTCACTCAAAGCTTCGCGCAGGCGATCGAAAGCGTCTGCCGTTGTCTTGATCACGAGGAGCCACTCGGTTGCCGTCTCGATCTCGCCTTGCCAGCGATAGACCGATTCAATCTGGGGAGCGATGTTGACGCAGGCTGCCAGTTGCCGCTCCACCAGCGCGTGGGCGATGCTCCGGGCTTCTTCGAGCGAACCGCAAGTCGTAAGAACGAGCCTTTTGTCGGTCATATAAAATCAAGTGTTCGAGGTTTCACTCGAAGCATACGAGGCAGCCGATGGCAACGCAAATTAAGTTTGGCACTTCTGGATGGCGGGCCGTGATGGCCGAGGAGTTCACGTTTGCCAATGTTCACCGGGCCGTGCACGGCATCGCGCGCTACGTGTCGTCGCAGAAATCGAAGGGACCAAAAGTCATCGTCGGACGCGACCCGCGCTTTCTGGGCGAAAGTTTCTGCGCCATGGCCGCCGACATCTTGTCCAGCTACGGCATTACGCCGCTGGTTATCGCGGAGCCTGCGCCTACACCCGCAATTTCCTACGCCGTGATCCAGTCGAAGGCCGACGGCGCCATCAACTTCACCGCCTCGCACAATCCGCCCGAATACAACGGAATCAAGTTCTCGACGCCGGACGGCGCGCCCGCGCTTCCGGAAGTCACGCAAGCCATCGAATCCGAGATCGCAGCCTTCGACGCAAATCCGCAAACGCCCCACACAGCAAAAGCTGAGTCACAATCGATCGACCCGCGCCGCATGTATCTCTCGCGTTTGCGCGAAATCGTCGATCTCGACGTCATCAAGAAAGCTGGCGTCAAGATTGCCTTCGATCCCATGTGGGGCGCTGCCCGCGGTTATTCTGACGCGCTCCTGCGCGAGGCTGGCGTAACCGTGGCCACCGTCCACGACACCCGCGACGTGCTCTTCGGAGGCCACGCCCCGGAACCCGACGATCGCCTGCTCGATGACTTGCGTCACAAGATGCGCGAAATTGGCGCGGCCATTGGCATTGCGACCGATGGCGACGCCGATCGCTTCGGAATTGTCGACGAAGATGGCACGTTCCTCCAGGCCAACTACATCATTGCTCTGCTCTTCGACTACCTGGTCGAAACCCGCGGGTGGAAAAACGGAGTCGGCAAGTCCGTTGCCACCACCAATCTCATCAATGCGCTTGCCGAAAAATACAAAATCGAGCTCTACGAAACGCCCGTTGGCTTCAAATACATTGGTGAACTCATCAAGCAGGACAAGATACTCATTGGCGGTGAAGAAAGCGCCGGGCTTTCCATCCGCGGACACGTCCCGGAGAAAGACGGCGTGCTCGCCGGGTTACTGTGCTGCGAGATGGTCGCTCGCCGCGGCGCTTCGCTCGGCAAACAACTCGGCGGCCTATTTGCCAAAGTTGGTTCCTTTTATCCGCTGCGGGAGAACTTCCGCTTGACGCCGGAGGTAAAACAGAAGTTTACTGAGAAGTTACGGGGCGATCCGAGCGAGTTTTATGGCATCAAAGTTGCCAAAGTGGTGAGGATCGACGGACTCAAACTCGTCCTCGCCGACGGATCGTGGGTTTGCTTCCGGCTTTCGGGCACGGAGCCAGTGGTGCGCGTGTATAGCGAAGCGCGCAGCCGGGAAGACCTCGCAAAGTTGAGTGCGGCAGCGAAAGCATGGATCTTCGACTAGGACCGCCAAGAATGCGCATCCTTCCACGTCCGGAGGAAGGGCTGCGCGCGGTGCTCAATCAAGCCAAAGACCAGGCTCCCCGGGCGGAGGCCGTGGCGGCGCGCTGGGTCGAACGCACGCGCCCGGCGTGGTCGTGGTTCGTGCTGGAGTGGCGTCGTCTGGGAACCGCGGCCGCCGTCGTTCTTATCGTTGGATTGCTGCTGCACGCCATGTTCGGAGCCAACGGCATCGTCATGTATCGCCAGAAGCGCGCCGAGATGCAGTTGCTCCAGATTGAAGTCGAGCGTCTGCAGAAGGAAAACAATCAGCACGTTGACCAGATCAAATCGCTTAAATCCAATCCTGCCGCCATCGAGAAGGAAGCCCGCGAGCAGCTTCACTACACTCGTCAGGGAGAAGTTGTTTACATCGCTCCCGACCCTCCGCAGAAGCCACCCGCCGGCCGCGCCAAGAACGAAAGATAGTTGCTGGTTGAACGGAGCAGCTTTCCCTTTCTTGCAGCCAATTTTTCGCAGCCCCCCTCTGCGCCTTCTGTGATAGAGTGCAGAGATCGCATCATGTGTGGGAACCAATCTAAGGAGGGTGATATGCGAAAACTACTCTTGTTGTTACTTGCCGGCGCTTTGACGGTGTCGGTTGCCTCGGTGTCATTTGCCAGCGATGCCCAAACCGTGAACGGCTGGGTCAGCGATTCCAAGTGTGGGGTTAAGGGAGCCAGCGCAGACCATGCCGGATGCGCGAAGAAGTGCATCAAAGCCGGCGCCAGCCCAGTCGTCGTTACCGACAACGACCAGAAGGTCTTGGCCGTGGACAATCCCGATGCCCTCAAGGAGCACTATGGACATCACGTTGCCGTGACCGGGCACATCGACGGCGACAAGATCCACGTTGATAGCGTCAAAATGCTCTAAGGCCAACGAGTCGAACAGATGTAAATCGGGCGGCCCTGGTGGCCGCCCGATGTTTTTCCGGTGGCGGTGTCACGCCCGTCCAACCCAATTTCTAGTGGGAATCCAGAGTTGCTGCGACCACAGGCAGAGGCCGAGCTGCGCTCGGCTTGGACGGGCGAGGGCGCCCGTCCCCACACGAACAGCCTCTACCGCACCACGCCTTCCAGCGGCGAACTGGCCGTCGCATAGAGCTTCCGCGGCATTCGTCCCGCCATATACGCTTGTCTTCCTGCCAGCACGGCGTGTTTCATTGCTTCCGCCATCAGCACCGGTTCCTGAGCGCCGGCGATGCCGGTGTTCATCAGCACCGCGTCATAGCCGAGTTCCATGGCAATGGCCGCGTCGGAAGCTGTGCCCACGCCCGCGTCCACAATCAACGGGACTGCCGTGATCATCTCGCGCAGGATACGCAGGTTGGCGGTGTTCTGAATGCCCAGACCGCTGCCGATCGGCGCGCCCAAAGGCATCACGGCCGAAGCTCCCGCGTCCACCAGCCGTTTGGCGAACACGATGTCGTCCGACGTGTAGGCCAGCACCGTGAATCCCTCTTTCGCCAGCACACCTGTGGCTTCGAGCGTCGCTTGCACATCCGGATACAGCGTTGCCTGGTCGCCAATCACTTCCAGCTTGATCCAATCCGAGAGCCCAACCTCGCGCGCCAGCCGGGCCGTGCGGATGGTGTCGTCGGCGGTATAGCAGCCGGCGGTGTTCGGCAGAAGAAAATATTTACTCAGATCGATGTAATCGAGCAGAGATTCCTTGCTGCGGTCAAGATTCACCCGGCGCACGGCCACCGTCACCATGTCTGCGCCGCTGGCCTCGAGCGCGCGGGCGGTTTCCTGAAAAGATTTGTATTTGCCGGTCCCCACGATCAAGCGAGAACGGAATTGCCTGCCAGCGATAATGAACGAGTCCGTCATAACCTTATTGTAAAGGTTTTGGAATCGGCGGGCAGGAAGCATTTAAGAAGGTGGCAGCCATATTTCGTTGGAGCGACGGGCGTCTCACCCGTCCAGCCGGGCGGGGACGCCCGGCACTCCACCGGCTTAGCCTCCGGACGCCTCCGCCTTCTCGTACATCTCATCGATCAACTCGCGGTAGCGCTCCTCAATTCCCCGTCGCCGCACCTTGAAAGTGTGCGTCATCGTTCCATCCGCCGCCGACAATTCTTCGGGCACCACCAGCACACGTTTCAATTTTTCGAAGCGCGCCAGATTCTGGTTCAGATCTTCGATGATGCCTTCATACAGGGCTTGCACCTTGGCGTTCGCAACCAGTGTTTCTCGAGAAACAAAGTCAACCTGGTTCGCCCGTGCCCAATCTTCCAGGGCGGGGAAGTGCGGCGCGATCAGCACCGCGGGAAACTTCCGCCGGTCTCCGAACACCACCGCCGTCCCAATCAGCGGGTTCAATTTCAACGAATTCTCGATCGGTTGCGGCGCGACGAACTTTCCGCCGGAAGTCTTGATCAAATCCTTCTTGCGATCCGTGATCGAAAGGTATCCCTCGCTGTCGAGGCACCCGATGTCGCCCGTCATGAACCAGCCGTCCACAAACGCGTCCCGCGTTGCCTCCGGACGCTTCCAATAGCCCTTGAATACCGAGGGCCCGCGCACCAGCACCTCGCCGTCGCCGGCAATACGCACTTCGACGTTCGGCAGCGGCCTGCCGACAGTCCCCAGTTTGTGATCTCCGGGCGTGTTCACCGCGATCACCGGTGAAGTCTCCGTGAGCCCGTATCCCTCGTGGACGGGAATGCCGATATCGGCATACCACTCCGTCAATTCGCGGCCCAACGGCGCGCCTCCGGAAATGAACTCCTCTACTTTTCCACCCATCCCCGCGCGCACTTTGGAAAAGACCAGCCGGTCCGCGATTTTCCAGAAGAACGCTGCAGGCCGGGCTCCGGCCAGAATCTCGGCGCGGTGAGCGCGTCCCACCGAAAGCGCCCAGCGATAAATCGCGCTCTTCGGAAAGCCCGCGGCCTTGAGGACCACCTGTTGACGAATTTTCTCGTACACGCGCGGCACACCAACAAAGATGTTGGGTCGCACTTCCGCCAAAGCCTGCGCCAGTTGCGCAATATCGGGACAATACGCCAGCGCCACCCCGCGGTACAGCAGCGCGAAGTCCACGTGCCGCGCCGTCACATGGGAAAGCGGCAGAAACGATACGCTCACTTCATCTTTTGCCCCAAGGCCGAATCCATCCAGCGAACACGCGATATTCGACGCCATGTTCCCGTGGGTCAACATCGCCCCCTTTGGTATTCCCGTCGTGCCTGAGGTGTAAATAATTGTCGCAAGGTCGTCGCGCCCAATCGACCGCAAGCGGGCATCGAATTCCGGATCGAAGTCGGCCGGCCCTCGCAGCATCATTCCCTGCATGTGGACCGCGTGCGCGGTTTCGACCGCGTCCATCACCAGGATCCGCTCGACCGGCGTGTGCCGCTGGATGGTGAGCACCTTTTCCAACTGGTTTTTTGTGGACACCGCGATGACGCGCGCCCCGGAATCGTTGAGGATGAACGAAGTCTGGTCCGGCGTCTGCGTGGAATAAATCGGAACCGTGACCGCGCCCAGGGCCAGCGCCGCAAAATCGGCGATCGTCCACTCCGGGCGATTTTCGCTGAGGATGGCTACGCGATCGCCTTTGCGGACTCCCCAGGATTCAAGCGCGCGAGCCACACCCACGACATCGCGGTAAATCTCCTCGGAAGAGATCGGAACCCAGCTCAGGGCTCCTCTTTGCAGCATGACGCGGTCGCGGCGGTCATTGCAGATCGCCAACAAAATGTCGTTTAGAGTCTGAAGGCTCATCCGATCCGATCAAAATCCCGCAGCTATTGTACGCAGACATTGTATAAAGTCCGCAGCAGTGCCTCGGCATTGCCGCGCGTGGAAGGCATTTTGGCGCTTTGACCGCGTTCCCCGCCGCAGGGTACCCTTTTAGAAATCTTGCCGAAGGAGTTTCCATGAAACGAAAGAGTGTTTCGACAATACTGGGGGTTTGGCTGCTCACAGCTGCGATTCTGTGCCCGGAGATCAAAGCTCAGGGCAACAAGCCCGAGCCGCCCATGAAACTGAAGGTCGGCGACGTCGCTCCCGACTTCAAGCTGCAATACTTCGATGGCAGCGACGAAAAGGAAGTTTCTCTAAGCCAGTATCGCGGCAAGAGCAACGTCGTTCTGGCATTCTACATCTTTGCTTTCACCGGTGGTTGAACCGCGCAAATGAAGGCCTTCCAGCAGAATCTCAAGAAGCTGGAAGCCGCCGACACCCAGGTTCTGGGTGTGAGCATGGACAGCCCCTTCGCCAACAAAGCCTTCGCCGACCAGATCGGCGTCACCTTCCCGCTGCTGAGTGACTGGGGTGGAGACGTCACCCGCCAGTACGGCATCTACGTCGACAAATACAAAGCGCCGCGGCGCGTCAACTTCCTGATAGGCAAAGACGGAAAAATTCTGGAAGAGCAGATTGACCGGGATGCCATCGACCCCAAGAAGATCGTAGATGCCTGCGAGCGCAAAAAACTGAGCCGCTGAATCAAGCGCGCAAGTAAGGCAAAGAAGCGCCAGGAGCGGGTCCGCGTGGCATGAGGCCGTGCATGAGACCTCAAGAATTCAAGCGGACCCGCCAGGGAAGACCAGCCCCCAGACGGAGTGCGAAGCCACTCGTCTCTTGATCGGCTCAATACCGATCTGCTAACCGCCGATCTGTGCGCTACGGGTCTGCTCGCTGCCGATCTTCGCACGCGGAGCGCTACCAGTTTGACCCTGCTTCCCCACACTGTTATGATTTTCCTGCGGGGTGGAGCAGTCTGGTANNTCAAATCCACCCCCCGCAACCATTTACGGATTTGAGGGACTACCGGCGTAGTCCCCAATTCCCAAATCACTGGATCGCGGCTGTTTGGAGCCTTAAATTCTTCAGGGAAACTTCCTTCGCCCTATCCTTCAGTTGCCTTTTGATCCAGTTGCCTTTTGATCGCGGGTGGCAAAACAAGATCTGCTACCCGGCTATT
>PLIC01000114.1:31634-32320 GCA_003139995.1 Candidatus Acidiflorens stordalenmirensis
AAGCCTCCGGCGTTTCGACACATTGCTTTCGCCAATCCTCCAGAACGGACACGAGCTTGGAATCCAGAAACACTTCGTCCTCTGAAGCTCCGGTTTTTCCGCCGTTCCAGACGTAGCGGCCCACAATGGATCGGGTCAACGTCAGTATCCGCCCCTTCAAATCAAAGTCCGGCCACTGCAACGCCCTGATTTCGCTGATGCGCAAGCCCAGGCACATTGCAATCATGACCATCACTTGGATGTGGTACGGAAGCTCTGCGAGAAGAGCCTGATATTGCTCGACCGTAAGCACAACTTTCTTGCGAACACGTTTCGTCACGCCCTTGATTTCTACTAACTGCATCGGGTTTCTCTGAGTCTCCAAAATTTCCCATTTCATCGCGTACTCAAAAATGCGATGGAGGAGACCCTTTATGTTGGACTTCGTTTTGGGAGAATGCTTCAGCTCCTTCAACCACTGTTCCACCTTGAGGGGCTTTTTCACTTCGGCCACGGGAGCCTCGCCCCATTGTGGCAAAATGTGTCTCTTCAAAATGGATACGTAGGACTTCTTGGTTGAATACCGTTCTGGCATTGCTTCGTGCATGTATCGCCTTACCAATGCTCCGAACGATTGACTGGAAGACTGCTCGATCCGCTGGTATCGAAACTCTCTCGACCCCAGCCAGGCATGATCTTCCGTTGGC
>PLIC01000108.1 GCA_003139995.1 Candidatus Acidiflorens stordalenmirensis
ATCGCGATCTGGCCACGCACATTCTTCGTTCCAAGCTGCTGGCCGATGGCAAGACTCTCAGTGAAGCCACGTCCGAGATCGCGGCCAAACTTGGAGTCAAGGCACGCATCCTGCCGATGAGCAACTCGCGCGTGGAGACGCGGGTTTTGACTCCGGTGGGAGACTTGAGCTTTGAAGAATATTTCGTCCAGCGCTGGTACCAGGATCCAGTGGAATCGGTTCGATTCGCCGGCGCCTCCGATGCGGAGCCGGCGCCGGGAGTGATACAGGCGATTCGCTCGGCCGATCTTGTGCTGCTCGCGCCGAGTAATCCGGTGACCAGCATCGGGCCGATTCTCGCCGTGCCGGGAATCCGCGAAGCGCTGCGCGAAAGTCGCGCCCGCATTGCGGCCGTGAGCCCGATTGTGGGAGGAGCCGCGGTCACCGGGCCCGCGGGAACACTAATGGCGGCGCAAGGCTTCGCAGTTTCGATTGCCGGCGTTGCCGACTTCTATCACGATTTCCTTGATCTGCTGGTGGTCGATTCCGAGGACGCGCCGACTGCCGAAGAGTTGCGCAAAACGGGCATGCGTGTGCATTGCACCCCGACCATCATGCGCAAGAATGAAGATAGAATCGCGCTGGCAAAGAGCGTGCTGGATGTGGCGATGCCACGGTCATCCGTGCCGGCCCCGGTGGAGCAGGCATGATTCTGGTTCCGGTTAAGAACCTCGTCGACGCCAAGCAGCGGCTCTCTCCTATTCTGAGTCCGGAAGAACGTTTCGCGCTGGCGCAAGCAATGTGCGAGGACGTGCTGCAAGCGCTGGCGAGCTGGCAAAACCGGCCTCCCGTTGCGGTGGTGACGAGCGATTCGTTTGCGCGCGACTTGGCCGCGCGTTTCAACTTCGAGGTCGTTGCCGACGATAACTCCGGAGAGACCAGCGCCATCGAGATGGCAACGGCGGTTTGCAGAGGGCGCGGAGCGAGCAGCACCTTGGTGGTTCCGGCAGATATTCCTTTGATCGACAGTTCGGAACTGCAGAAGATCGTGGATTGCGCTCCTCCCGGTGGCGCGGTGCTGGTGCCGGACGCGGCGGGACGCGGCACGAATGCCGCCTGGCGATCTCCGGGTGATTTGTTCCCGCTTCGCTTCGGGAACGACAGCTTCCTGCCGCACCTGGCCGCCGCGAAGGCAACGGGCCTGCCTTGTGTTGTACTCGAACTGCCGGGGATTGCGCGGGATGTCGATCGTCCCGAAGATCTCCGCGAACTCGCCGGCGCCAGCGGAGAGCGACGATCGCAGAAGCTGGTGCGAAGCTGGAACCTCAGCAGCCGGAATCAGGCTTAAGATGGTCAGGTCTAACGTGGGGTCGAGCACCGGCAAGCGCGCGGCTGGGGAAGTTCGCATTCTTCCCGTCGCCGTCAGCGGAGAAATTCGCGCCGGAGAATCGCTCGGCGCGACTTTGTTGGCGGCGGCGCGAAGCCTGGGGCTGCGCTTTCAGGATGGCGACATCCTGGTGGTAAAGCACAAAGTTGTTTCGAAGGCGGAAGGCGCGCTGGTCGCGCTTGATGAGATCCGGCCCTCGCCGGCTTCGCAGGCTTGGGCTCGACGTTATGGGCTCGACGCGCGCGTCCGTGAATTGGCGGTGCGTGAGAGCCGGCGAATCGTGCGGCGAAAGCGCCGTGTGCTGATCACCGAGACGAAACACGGATTTATTTGCGCGAACAGCGGAGTGGATGTTTCGAACGTGGATGGTGGGCGGCACGCGGTGTTGCTGCCGGCGGATCCGGATCGTTCCGCGGCGAGGTTGCGGCGGGAGTTGAAGAAACAGCTTGGGATCGAGATCGCGGTCATCGTCAGCGATAGCTTTGGGCGTCCATGGCGCGAAGGCTTGACGGAAGTGGCGATTGGCGTCGCCGGGATGCGGCCTCTGGTCGACTACCGCGGACGTCGCGATCCGCATGGCTACTCGCTGCACGCGACGGTGGACGCAGTGGCGGACGAACTAGCTTGTGCGGCGGGACTGGTCTGCGGCAAGCTGACACGCACTCCCGCATGCATCATTCGAGGCTATAAGTATGACCGCGAAGGCCACCGAGGAGACGGTGGGGCGCGGGAACTGATTCGGCCCGCAAAGAACGATCTTTTTCGGTAGAAGTTTTTCGATAGGAGAATGTTATGGCCTGGCAGGCTTCAGAACTCGAACAATTCCCCGCGCCAACCTGGGACGAGATCGCACCGCAAGCTTCCGCGCCGATTCGCAGCGCCTTGGAGCGAGTGCTGGAAAAGCAAGAAGGAGCACGTCTGACGGAGGAGGAGCGCTACGGCTTGGCAAACTGTAATGGCGCGGACTTATTCGCGCTGCTCGTTGCCGCAGATACCCTTCGGCGCGACCTGGTCGGCAACATTGTCAGCTACGTGGTAAACCGCAATATCAATTTCACGAACATCTGTTTCGTGGGCTGCAAGTTTTGCGCGTTCAGCCGCGGGCCGCGCGAGGCCGACTCTTATTTTCATTCGCTGGAAGACATGGGCCGCAAAGCGAAAGAAGCGTGGGAAGTGGGAGCGACCGAAGTCTGCATTCAAGGCGGTCTGCCGCACGGTCTGCCGCCGTTTTACTACCGCGACATTCTGCGCGCCGTGAAGAATGCGGTGCCGGCTATGCACATCCACGCGTTCTCTCCGATGGAAATTGTGTACGGCGTGGAACTGACCGGCATGACGCTCGGCGACTATCTCACGATGCTGCGCGATAACGGACTGGACACGCTGCCGGGCACGGCGGCTGAAATTTTAGATGACGAAGTGCGTCATGTGCTCTCGCGCAACAAGCTTTCGTCGGCACAATGGCAAGAGGTGATCCGCACGGCGCACGCGTGTGGAATCCCGAGCACTTCGACGCTGATGTACGGGCACAGGGAAACACCTGACCACTGGGTGCGGCAGTTGTCTTTATTCCGGCAGATTCAAACAGAGACCGGCGGCTTCACCGAGTTCGTGCCGCTTGGCTTTGTGCACCAGAACACACTCTTATTCCAGCAGGGTCTGGCGCGCACGGGGCCGACGCTCGCCGAACATCTCAAGATTCATGCGCTGGCCAGAATCCTGCTCGCCGGCTCGATTCATAACATCCAGGTCTCGTGGGTGAAGCTCAACCGCAAACTTTCGCAGCTTTGCTTACAAGCCGGCGCCAACGACTATGGCGGAACGCTGATGGAAGAAAATATCTCGCGTGAGGCCGGAGCGACCGCGGGCGAGTACACCAGTCCGGAGGATTTCCAAGCGTTGATTCTGGAGATCGGGCGCATTCCGGCGGAGCGCAACACAAAATATTCACGCATGAAGATCAAGCTGCCTCAAGTGGAGGGACGGGCGTCCTCGCCCGTCCAAGCTCACGTAGGGGCAGGTGCCCTCACCTGCCCAGCCGGGCGCAGCTCGGCCGACGCCGGCGGCCACAACAGCTCTGGAGCCGTTATAGAACGCGCGCAGATTGCAGAGTTCGCATGAAAGCCCGCATGAGCCGCGCCATCACCGTCATCGGCGGCACCGGCCCGGCCGGTACGGGGCTCGCGCTGCGTTGGGCGCGCGCGGGAGAGACCGTCATCATCGGCTCGCGCGATGCCGCTCGCGCACAGCAGACGGCAGAGACAATCCGCAAGCGGGCGGGCGCAAGCGCTCAAGTTATCGGGATGCAAAATTCGGCAGCTTGCGCCGCCAGCGATCTGCTGGTGCTCACCGTGCCGTTCGCGGGGCAGGCCGAGCTGCTGAAGCAGTTGAAGCCTGCGATTCGTCCGGGCAGCATTCTGATTGATGCCACCGTTCCGCTCGCCGCAAGCGTGGGCGGACGCGCCAGCCGCACCCTTGGGGTGTGGCAAGGCTCGGCGGCGCAGCAGACGGCGGAGCTGGTCCCGAAGGGCGTTTCCGTCGTGGCGGCATTCCAGAACGTTTCGGCGGACGTGCTCAATAGCGACGCAGACGACGACGTGGATTGCGATGTCATCGTCTGCAGCGACGATCCCCATGCCACGCAAGTCGCGATGGAACTCGCCGCGAAGATCGCCGGGGTGCGGGCGATTGACGGCGGCAAGCTTGAGAACGCGCGCATCGTCGAGCAGATCACCGCGCTGCTGATCGGGCTCAACATCCGCCACAAAGGCCACGGTGGAATACGGATCACAAGGTTGCCAGACGCCGCGTACAAGCTGGGGCCCATTACCCGATAGCGCAACACGGTCGGATTGTGTTTAACTTTTCAGTCGTCCACACAGTTCATTTCAAGACGAGGGACTTCATGCACAGGAAACTGTTCTCGTTCTTATTCTGCTTTCTGCTGGTAACTATTTCCAGCGCTGCCGCCAAGCGCCCCTTCACCATCGAAGACTTTTATCGCATTCGCGGAATAGAAGACTTGCACGTATCTCCCGACGGCAAGATCGTCCTGTTCATCCTGCACACCAATGACCTTCCAAAGGCAAAGAGCGTTAGCCACATCTGGTTGATGGACGCCGACGGCAAGAACGCCCGCCAGTTTACCTTTGGCGAAAAGGGAGAATCGTCGCCCACATTCTCACCCGACGGCAAGTGGATCGCCTTCATCAGCGCGCGCGATGGCAAGGACAACGACAACGAAAATCTTTACCTCATCTCCGCCACCGGTGGCGAAGCCCGGCAACTCACCAACATTTCCACCGGGGTTTCCGGCCCGCTCTGGTCACCGGACGGAAAAGCGATCGCGTTTTCGAGCGACGTCTATCCGGAATGCAGCGCCGACGATGCTTGCAACAAGAAGATCGAACAGCGCTGGAGCAAGGGCCCGCTCCACGCCCACATGGCCGATGCGTTGCTCTACCGCCACTGGACCGAATGGAAAGACGGCAAGCGTACACACATCCTGCTGGCCGACGTTTCCAGCGGCCCCGTGCGCGATCTGACGCCGGGTGACTTCGATTCGCCTCCCTTCCAACTCGGCGGCTCCTTGCAATACGATTTCTCGCCCGATAGCACGGAACTCGCCTTCGACTCCAATCATGACCGCGACCTCGCGTCGTCCACCAACAGTGATGTGTGGATCGTCTCGCTCTCTGGCAATCAGCCGCCGCGCAACATCACCGCTTCGAATCCAGCCTTCGACGGCCATCCGAAATATTCGCCCGACGGAAAGTACATCGCCTATCAAATGCAAAAGCAGCCCGGCTATGAATCCGACCTCTTTCGCCTGGCCATCTATGATCGCTCCACCGGAGCGTCGCACGTGCTTACCGAGTCCTTCCGCAACTGGGTCGACGCCTTCCAATGGGCCTCGGATTCGAAATCTCTCTACTTCAGCGCTCCGGTCGAAGGCGACACTCCGATCTTTCGCGTGACGCTCGACTCCGGCTCGATTCAGCAAGTGCTGGTGGACCGCGCCATTGATTCGTTCCAACTTTCTCCTGACAACCGCCGCATCGTCTACACCCGGCGTTCCGTCGCCGATCCCATCGAATTTTTTGCCGCGGATTTGGCTGACGGCAAGTCCTCGACGCCGCAGCGCCTTTCTCAATTCAACGACGCAGTCGCCAATGAAGTGGACATCCGTCCGGCCGAGCGCTTATGGGTCAAGGGAGCGAACGGAACGAAGATCGAAGTCTTTATCGTCAAACCCCACAACTTCGATCCGTCCAAGAAATATCCGCTCATCCTCAACGTACACGGTGGGCCGCAGTCGCAGTGGGAGGATTCTTTTCGCGGCGACTGGCAGGTTTATCCCGGCGCCGGCTACGTCGTCGCCTTCGCCAATCCCCATGGATCGACCGGCTACGGCCAGGATTTCACGGCGGAAATTTCCGGAGACTTTGGCGGCAAAGTTTTCGACGACCTGATGAAAGTCACCGACGAACTGGCCAAGCTCCCTTACGTCGATCCCAACCGCATGGGCGCCATGGGCTGGTCTTACGGTGGCTACATGATGGATTGGTTCGAGGGCCACACCACCCGCTTCAAGGCCATCGCCTCCATGATGGGTCTTTTCGACCTGCGTTCTTTTCACGGCGCAACCGAAGAGCTGTGGTTCCCCGAGTGGGACCTCAAAGGCCAGCCGTGGAATTCCGACCAATACGAAAAGTTCTCTCCGTCCAGCTTCGTGAAAAATTTCAAGACGCCCTGCCTCGTGATCTCCGGCGAGCGCGACTATCGCGTCCCCTACACGCAGTCGCTGCAGATGTTCACCGCGCTGCAAAAGATGAATGTTCCTTCCAAGCTGATCGTCTATTCCAACGCCGGCCACTGGCCCAGTTGGTATGAAATGGCTCTCTACTACACCGCGCACCTGGAGTGGTTCCATCAGTATCTCGGAGGAGACGCGCCACCTTGGACCTCAGAACAATTCCTGCGCAACGCCGTGTTTGACAAGGAAACGGGACAGCGGATCAAGTGATGCGTGGCTGCGGGACTTCCCCCGCCTACTCTTCCACCGGCTGCGCGTTCAGTTCCTCCTCGGGTTCGCCTGCGGCTAAGCCTTGGGCGACGATTAGAGCGGTTCCTTAGAAGGTA
>PLIC01000082.1 GCA_003139995.1 Candidatus Acidiflorens stordalenmirensis
ATCAACTATGAAACTGCTCTAGAACCTGCCCTGAGCGAAGCCGAAGGGTGCCGCTTAGGGCCTGGAAAAATGCGGGCTTTAGCCCCTGAGGGACACGCCTTCCGAGGTGAAAGGCATTTGTGAAACACACTCTAGTAAGTTTCGCCGGAGGGGGCATTTTGGTGTAAGAAATCGACCGTAGGCCGGAATAGCGGACGATCGGCTACTAGGGGTCTGGCGTGACCCTACTGGGCCGCATCACCAGATTGTTCTCGAGTAACGGGCAAAGCGGAAATAATCTACTTGGTCGGTTAACTGGCATCTATTCCGAGAGATGAATCTGTCAGCCACCTCTGCTCTCCGATATTGTGTCCGCAGATCCGATCGCGGCCACGATGAATCAGCGCAGACCTGAAAAGTAGTCCGGCTCAACCCTGTCAGGACCCGCGCGGCGTGGTGATTTGAAGAGGCGGCGTTCCTTCGGCCCGCTACAATCTCCCTATGCGATTCACGGCCGCCCTTGTCGCCCTTATCCTCACCACAGCCGTCCTCGCACAAAACGCGCCCACGTCCCAGCCCAAATCCGTCACTGTTCCCATCACGCTCGACCAAAACCGCGTCGTGATCGACGTAGACCTCCCGCTTCCCGACGGCTCGACCGAGCGCGTCCGCGGCTGGGTCGACAACGGCAATCCCGATCTCTACATGAGCCAGCGCGTCGCTGGTTTGCTGGGACTCGATGTCAGTTGCGACGGTCAAATCTGCTCAGGCAAACCGAAATCGCCGGGTGTTTCGCTCGAAATTGTGATCGGCGGAATGAAGATTTCTCTGCCCGCGATGAGAGAAATAAAAGTCCCCCTCGCGCCAGCTATCGCCCCCAGCATGAGCGCCGAGATCAACATCCCCTCGTCCGTCCTGCGCAACTACGACGTGCTCATCAATTTCCCCGGCCGCGAGTTCACCATCGGCTTGCCCGGCAGCCTGAGATTCAACGGCGTGAAGAGCAAGATGCTCGTCAACGCAAGCAACGGTCTCATCCAGATTTCCAGCAAGATGGAAAACAAGAACTACGATCTCGGGCTCGACGTGGGCTCCTCCATCAGCTTTCTTTCAGAAGAATTGTTCGACAAGCTCTCCAACGCCCACCCTAACTGGCCGCACATGACTGGAGCCGTCGGCCCATTCAACACGGGAGAATTTGGTGACGAACCAAAGTGGAAGCTGATGCGCGTGGACCGCGTGCAATACGGCCCGCTCTTCCTCACTGATGTAGCTGTGACTGGCCTTCCCAAGGATCGGATGACCCTCTTCGAAGAGCGTGCCGGCATCCCCACCGCGGGCCTGCTCAGCGCGGAGGCCCTGATGAACTACCGCGTCGGCCTCGACTACGCCCACTCGACCGTCTATTTCGACATCGGCCGCACCATCAAGTTTCCCGGCTTCGACGTCGTCGGCCTCATCCTTCGCCCAGACGACGACAACCGCTTCACCATCCTCGGCGTCGCCGATTTCGACGGCAAACCCTCGGTCCCTGACGTTCAAGCCGGCGATCATCTCCTCGCCGTGGATGACATCCCCGTCCCCGACTCTACCCTGGGACAAGTCTGGTCTTTGCTCGAAGGCTCCCCCGGCCAGGAACGCAAGCTGACCATCGAGCGCGCCGGCAAACAGTTCACCGTCGTCGCCAAGGTGCAGCATTTTCTGGGCGATGCGCCGGGCAACGACGAAGCGAAGGGAAAGTCGAAGAAGAACTAGCAAGTTCTCGGTGGGAGACCCAAACGGCAGATGGGAACTGAGAACTGGCTGAGAGGTACGAACAAGTAGGCGTGGACAGCCGGGTCATCCTGGTGCTTGTGTACGGCTCTATGCCACAGCCCGTGGCCCTTCATAGAGTGACAGCTAGACTGTTGGGATCGCCAGCTTTCGACTAACCTAGAGATTTGAATTAAGGTTCTAAGACCGAACATGAAAAACAAGGTTTTGTTATTGGCTTTCGCCGCCTTCACGTTGGCCGCGATTTTCAGTGTTGTGAGCAATTTCCTTACGCCGCTATCCCCAACTCTGCTCTTCGCCGCCCGCTGGATCGCCATCGCCACCTTGGCCGTTTATGCCTTCTACAAACGCTCGCTAGCGGCTTGGATTTTTGTGGCGATGGTCATCGGCGCGGCCGTCGGACACGACGGGCCTCATGTCGCGGTCAACCTGCGGCTGATCAGCATGATCTTCCTGCGGTTGATCAAGACCATCATTGCGCCCCTGCTGTTCGCCACGCTGGTCAGCGGCATCGCCGCACACTCCGACCTGAAAAAGGTCGGGCGCATGGGTATCAAGGCGATCGTCTACTTCGAGGTCGTTACCACGCTGGCGCTGATTATCGGCCTGGCCGCCATCAATATCAGCAAAGCCGGCGTCGGAGTGCATGTGCCCGCGCCCAGCGGCGAAAACCTGCCGGCGCAGAGGCTGACTGCGAGTGAGACCATCCTCCATATCTTCCCTGAGAATATCGCCAAGTCCATCGCCGAAGGCCAGGTGCTCCAGGTGGTCGTCTTCAGCATTTTGTTCGGCATGGCGCTCGCGATGGTGCGCGAGGAACGCCGCCAGCCCATGCTGAAGCTTGTCGAGAGCCTGGCGGAGACCATGTTCAAGTTCACGAATCTCGTGATGTACTTCGCTCCCTTCGGCGTGGGCGCAGCCATTGCCTACACGGTCGGCAGCACGGGCATGGGCATCCTGCTCAATCTTGGCAAGCTGTTGCTTACGCTCTATGTTGCTTTTTTGATTTGCATCGTTGGAGTACTGTTGCCGGTGGCGTTGCTGGCGCGCGTGCCCCTGAAGAAGTTCATTGCCGCCGTCGCCGAGCCGGTCTCCATTGCGTTCGGGACGGCGAGTTCCGAGGCTGCTTTGCCCCGCGCCATGGAGGCCATGGAAGCCATCGGCGTGCCCCGCCAAGTGGTGGCCTTTGTCATGCCGATGGGTTACAGCTTTAACTTGGTCGGAAGCACTTTGTATCTTTCCCTGGCGGCGATCTTTGTCGCGCAGGCCGCTGGCGTGCACCTCAGCCTGGGGCAGCAGCTCCTGCTCATGCTTACCCTCATGCTGACCAGCAAGGGCGTGGCCGGTGTCTCCCGCGCCGCTATCGTCATCCTCTTGGGAACGGTCGGATCGTTCGGCTTGCCTACCGAGCCGGTCTTCATCCTGCTCGGTATCGATCAACTGATGGACATGGGTCGGACTGCAATCAACGTATTGGGTAACTGCCTGGCAACCGTTGTTGTGGCGCGGTGGGAGGGCGACTTCGAAAAAGAAAACCCCTCGCCGGTTGTGATGAGCGCTTTGAGCGACTGAACTCCGCGCGAACTCCTGTGGTTACTCTAACGGGATGACCAAAGGGCCTTTACGGAGAGTCCGAGTAAGTGGCCGTTTCTTCAGTCGTCATGACAGCATCTTTGTTCGTGCGCGGACCTTCTCGAACTCATACGACCCCAAGCCGCGCTTTGCTGCCATTTGCAGATACGGCAGCGCTGAGAAGTCCAGATTCCAGTAGGCTTTGGCGACGTAAGCGTCGAGCGCCACCGGGTCGGTTCCGGCCACCAGCGTCTTCTTGAGCACGACGTCTTCGAGGTTACCCCCGGTCGGGCCGTTCCGCACAAGCACGCGGTAACAGTCGATCATGGTCAGAGTTGGGCGCACGAAGTCGGCGAGGTCGACGAGACTTTCGTCTATCTTCTGATGGAGCTGATGGCGGGGTCCGCCCAGAATACCGTACCAATTTTTCATGCCCAGGGTGGCGCCTGTCAGGCTGTGATGCTTGGCGATCGGGATGTTGATGATTTTGTCGGCATTCAGGAAGGGATCGAAAACTGGCCAGTTGCCGAGAACGCTGCCCCCGAGGTCCACGTCTTTGAACCGGGCAGGATCGGGAAGAATAATCTCCGCGCCTGCTCGGCGCGCCGCCTCCGCAATGCCGGAGCGTTCGAAACAGCGGCGTGGCTCGTTGCAGCTGACGTCCGTGACGATAACCCGCTTGGCGCCCGCATTCAGGCACTGCTGCACGACCTCGGCGACCACTGCAGGATTTGTATTTGCCGCTTGCTCCGGCGTGCGGTCCCAGGCGATGTTCGGTTTCACGAGAACGATGTCGGCCCGGGAGACGAAACGGCGCATGCCACCCAGTTCTTCGAGGGCGTAACGGGCCAGTTGGGCGGGATCCTCTCCTTGTATGACGGCCATCTCGGGCAATGTCGGATCGGCCGCGACGGTGTGACTGCGCTTGAGATTCATTGCCAGGGCGGGTTCGGGCCGAAAGCTGTGTTTGCTGAGCCAGAATCCCAAGCCGGCAGCGCTCGCGGAAATTCCACCGAGACGGAGCAACTTGATGAGCGCCTCGCGACGACTTAGCACTGTGCTCTCAGTGGGCGGCATACTCGCTCCCTGCCTTTGCATTTTGAAAGAAGTTCAATTCTAATTCTGCTCCGGTGGTATTGTCAGTGGCGTTCCTCACAACCGCGAGCGATTGGCGCCCTGCATCCGGGACGGGGCTCGGAGTAAGGGGTAAGTTAGTAGGGGTGCGTAAAAAGAACGGGGGGAGGTTTCCCTTCCCCCATTCAGGCTTCTTTGCCCCGGTCATGTGCCTTACGGCAGGGATGGCTCCGGCAGCATTCATTACAATGATGAACGTGAATTGAAACTATGTCAAATCCAAAGTTTGTCTACACTGCCGAGTTCATCGCCAGTATCGACCGGGTTCTATCGCGCGAACGGTTGTCGCGCTATCTAACTGCAACCAAAGACGATATCGGCGGCGCTTTGGAACTGTATGAGCATAATATCGCCATTTCGGAGGCACTTTTTGGTTTCCTTCATGGACTGGAAGTGGCCGTGAGGAACAGCATCCACTACACACTTCGTCGTGACCTTGGGACGCCGATTTGGTATGAGGGCGGTGTCGTGCTCCCGTGGTCCACGACCGGGGAGCCACTTTCGTTGACCCCTGTTATGACCGATATGGTCAAAAAGGCAAAAGAAAAGCTCCAGCCTACAGCGTCGCCCGGAAAGATGATTGCTGAGCTGACATTTGGATTCTGGTCAAACACCATCACTAGAAGGTTTCATGCGACACTTTGGGTACCGAGCTTGCATAAAGCCTTCCCGCACGCCAAAGTTTCACGGAAGATTATTCACTTAAGGCTGGAAACGGTCCGTCACTTACGAAATCGCATCGCTCACCATGAACCTATTTTCACGTCTCGCAATGAGGTGTACACGGGGTTTCCAAGCATGCCATACATAGCCTTGCCGAAACTTTTGGAGTGTGCCGAATGGGTTTCGACAGAAGCGGCGCTATGGCTCAAGGAGCAATCCCGCTATCAACAGGCAGTGGATTTGCTTTTGGAAGTGAGCAAAAAAGGAATCACTCTTTGACCGGCATCGGTGATTCACAGAGTCTCAAAAAGATTGCTCTAGCCCTGCTCGGATTCACCGCGGTCATCGGCCAGATTGTTCTCATGCGAGAACTCATTGTCGTTTTCCACGGGAATGAAATCTCCGTGGGAATGATGCTGGCCACATGGCTTTTGTGGACTGCGGCCGGAAGCAGCCTGGGCAGCCGCTTTTCACCCGGTCGAACCAGCGCTCCAAGGGCAGTCGCGGCACTCGAATGCCTGCTCGGCGCCAGCCTGTTGCCAACGGTCTGGGCGGTGCGCGCGTCGAAAGCCTTTTTCCAGACAGTACCGGGCGAACTGGCCGGACCCGTTCCGATGCTGCTGACCTCTCTCATTTGCCTGAGTGTGTTTTGCCTTCTCTCTGGGTGTCTATTCGTCGTCGCTACCCGGATGTACGCACAGATGCACGGACATGCCCGCGGCGTCTCCCTTTGTGTCGCGTCCAGTTCGGCATACTTGTATGAAGCCGCCGGCTCCGCCTTGGGCGGAATGGTGGCCAGCGTCGTGTTACTGCGCTTTCTTGAGTCCTTTCAGATCGCCGCGGTCGTCGCGCTCTTGAACCTATGCATGGCTGCAATCTTGTTGTTCGGAGCGGCTCGCAAACGGGTCCTGGCGATCATTCTGTTTGCGATATGTCTCGCGGTCCCTCTTCTTGTATATGTTGCGCCATCTCTCGCCAAGTCTTCGCAGG
Source organism: Candidatus Acidiflorens stordalenmirensis (assembly GCA_003139995.1). Taxonomy (GTDB): domain Bacteria; phylum Acidobacteriota; class Terriglobia; order Terriglobales; family Acidobacteriaceae; genus Acidiflorens; species Acidiflorens stordalenmirensis. Next base: position 6,112 of record PLIC01000082.1, read on the forward strand.
CGCGCCTCTGGCGGGGATTTCACTTATTAGAGTCCCGTAACTCAATTTATGGCAACTTAGCCGTCATTGAGACCGGCAACATTCGCAGCATCTATGACAACGGCGTGATCCTGGCCAGTGTGCCCGACGAGGCTGCCGCCGAAGAAGCGGTCCATTACGCGCTGCTGGAGCATCCTGCGCCGAGGAAGATTCTCCTCATTGGTGGCGGCGCGAACGGCAGCATCGCTCAGGTCCTAAAGCATCCCACGGTCGAGCGGGTGGACTATGTTGAGCTCGATCCCGCGATCATCGACATGGCGAAGCGGTTGCTTTCCGCGCCGTCTGCTCCTTTTGTTACGGATGATCGAGTGCATCTTCATTACGCCGACGGCCGGCTCTATCTCAGAACGGCTCGCGACCAGTTTGACGCGATCGTTCTCGATTTGCCCGACCCTCAAACCGCGCAGTTGAACCGCTTCTACACTGCCGAGTTCTTTCGGTCCGCCCGCGAACATCTGGCCGTGGGAGGATTGCTCGCGCTGCAACTGCGCGCATCGGAGGATTACATCAGCCCGGAGCGCGCCGACTTTCTGCGATGCATTCATCGCACCTTGCGCGAACTCTTTCCTTATGTCCTTGCGATTCCTGGCGAGACCATCCATTTTTTTGGCGCGCTGCGCCCCGATGTTTTGACCGACGATCCCCAACTGCTTATTTCGAGGCTCAAAGCACGAAAGCTGCAAACCCTATATGTCCGGGAATATTTCATCCCGTTTCGCATGATGCCGGATCGCATGGCGCAGGTTCGCGATCTGCTGCAACCTCTGCCCGCAACGCCCGTCAATCACGACTTCGAACCCATCGCGTATTACTTCGACATTGTGCTCTGGAGCGCGCAATTCAAGCTGGGCTACTCCCGATGGTTCCAGGCTGCGGCGCAGGTCGCTTTCATTCGCATTGTCGAAGGCAGCGTCGCCATTCTGCTCTGTGTGGCAATTCTTCTGGCGTATGTGCCTGCTCGCGAGAGACGCGCCCATGCTTCCGCGGCCTACTGCATGGCGGCAACGGGCTTCACCCTGATGGCTCTCCAGATTTTTCTGTTGCTCGGATTCCAGTCTGTCTACGGCTACGTGTACCACCAGCTCGCAATTCTGATCGCCATGTTTATGGCGGGCATCGCTCTTGGCAGTTGGCTGGCCATTCGTCGCTTCCGCTCCAGTGATCGTTCTCCATCACCATTCCGCGTCATGGCTGCCACTCAGTTCCTTCTAGCTCTTTCGGGGCCGGCGCTGATCTTTCTGGTTCGCCTGCTATCGCGGATTTCCAGCGGGCCCGCAACGCTAGTGGCTGCGCAGTTTGTTTTCCCCGCGTTGGCCGTCTTGGGAGGAATGCTGGGTGGCTATCAATTTCCCGTCGCAACGGAGATCTACCTTGGCGACAGCACTCGCAAGGCGAGCGTAGGCGCGCTTTATGCCCTCGACCTATTCGGTGGTTGTGTCGGTGCTCTGCTGCTGAGCACTTATCTCATCCCCGTGTTCGGCTTCTCGAAGACGGCATGGCTCAGTGCGGCGGTGAACCTGGCGCCTGCGTTCCTGGCCGCGCGGGTAGCTCTGGACGCGAGGACGTCTCGGGCGTAAGCGCCTGAGACTGCGTGTCTCCGAACACGACGGCGGTGAACTCGAAGATGTCGGTGTTGTCATCCTTCCAGCAACCCGCGCGCATTCCCGCTTTGGCGCAGGTTTCTTCGAGGAACTGCTGCCGTCCCCATTTTTGTTCCACCGGGACCTGCGGCAGCAGGACGCCCTCATGAGTGTCATCCTTCATCAGCAGGCCGTGCTGGCCGACTTTGATCTCTCGAACATCGAGCACGCGACGGAGCGGCGAGAGCACTGAGATTTCGTATTCAAGCTGCGGCAATTCCGAGGCCGATACAGGCGGGAAACGAGGGTCCCGCAGAGCCGCGAATGCAGCCGTGTCGCGCACGGTCAGGGTCAAGGGCTTCCGCGAGGACATGTATCCGATGCAGCCGCGCAGTTCTCCCGATTTTTTCAACGTCACGAACGCGCCGCGCTCCTGATTCAACAATTCGCTCGAGCTTGCATCCGGTTCGTAAGGCTTGCCTTCACGCACGGCATGTTCTACCGATTTGCGGGCCAAAGCCAGGAGTTCATTTTTCTCATGCGCGTTCAGCGAAAACGGCTGCTTGATTAGCTTGCCGCCCGGCGTCTTCAAGAAGACATCGGCGCTGTAACCGACGACACGCGAATGGTCTCCCGTGACGTCGCCGGTGTTGGCGTATTTGAGCACTCGGGCCTCATTCGCTCCCATTCGTTCCGCGGCAATCATGGCTGCGACGATGGGCGCGCCGCCGCAGGCCTCCCAGATGCGCTCCTGGAAGTTCTGCGACATGCTGAAGTAGTCCCACTGCTGGAGCGCGTTCAGCGTCTTATGGTCGATCTTCACCGCTTCATC
>PLIC01000120.1 GCA_003139995.1 Candidatus Acidiflorens stordalenmirensis
CACTCGACGCCGCCCACTCCAAGCCGATGCGGCCTTCACTTGGCTGGAGCGCGCTTATGAACAACGCGATCCCGGACTCACTGAAATGAAGGGTGACCCGCTCCTGAAGAATCTGGAGCGCGACCCACGCTACGCAGCCTTCTTGAAAAGATGCATCTGCCCGCTTGAGTACCTGGCCCCTTTGTTATGGCGTTCGCATCGGTGCAGCGTCGCCAGGTGGGAAAGACGCCGACCCCCGACATCCACATCCTGAAGGAAGCGAAAGCGGAGTACGCGAAGCTGCAATAATTCCGGCGCTCAAGCCTTGAAAGCAAACGATGCTTGACGATTCGCCCGCCCACACAAAGAAGTGACCTTCGCACGCGATGATCGAGGCCTCTCGGGATTATTCCCGAGCGACGGACCAATCGGAAGCCACTGCCTAGGCAGCGGGGAGCAACTGGGCCGGGTGACCCGCTCGCTAGAAACCGACCTACTACCAGGGACCCGGAAGCTTGCTAAAACCGCACGGCAAGCGATAGGCTGATGCCTCACCGTTGTGTGCGGGAGTGGTCTGGTTCCAACGGAATTTGGTGCAGGCCGCGAAGGAGTGTTCTTATGAAACTGAAGCTGGCAACGCGAACGAAGGATGGAATTCTCGTGGTGGATTGCAGTGGCCAGATTGTGTTTGGTGAGGAATCTTCGCTGTTGCGGGATACCGTNNCAGATCACCAAGTTGCTCACGGTTTTCGACGTATACAACTCAGAGGCGGAAGCCGTCGAATCCTTCCGCAAGGCGGCTTAGCCCGGCCCACGAGTCGGGACTCATGGACCGCGGGCGTGCTCAGCGCGGAGGCCCTGATGAACTACCGCGTAGGCCTCGACTACGCTCACTCGACCGTCTATTTCGACATCGGCAGGACCATCAATTTCCCCGACTTCGACGTCGTCGGTATTTGTGACGTAAGGGTTCAACGCGTTTCACCTAAAGCCAACATTATCAACATCGGCAGAACTCCCTTCCGTGCGGGGGGAAATTTGTTAGAATCTTGTGCTGCAATATAGTTAGCGCTTGCAAGAGCAGAACCGAGCTGTCGGGTCTCGCGATGCCATGATTCTTCGGTAGCAAGTTGAGCCTTCTGCTCTTAAGACTTAATTGAAAGGTTGACCTGTTCGTGCGAGCAGCTTAAGATGCCCACGCGCTCGCGATCACTGGGCAATCTCGCCATAACACGGGCGATCTGCGTCGCGACGAATCTGCACAATCAGGAGCGCCGTTCATGGCGACTCGAGGACCCGCATTTGCCGTTCCCGTAGCGGAGTTTGCCGCAGCCTTGCTGGCGCGACCGGAGGTGGGCCCACGCGCCCAAGTGACGGCTGAGCAGGTCGCGCAACTGCTGCCCGGCACGGCGGTTGTGGTGTACATCATCGAGGATCTGGACAATCCTGCCTGGACATGCAAAGCGATTGCAGGCGAGGTCACGGTAGGTGGCACGATGGAGTTTAGTGCCGGTACGCTGGGCACTGTGGCGGAAAACAAAACACTCGTGGTGTTCGAGGGGGGCGATCTGCAGCGAGAAGACTACGCTCACCTTGATATCCGCCGCACGGTGACTTCTCTCGCGTATGTTCCCCTCATCGTGGATGAGGTTCTTTTCGGCGCCATTGAGCTGATCAGCTACGGACAGCCGTTTCCCGAGGCAATGTTGGAGGCGTTGCCCGAGGTCGCCGAACTCGCTTCGCCAGCCATCGCCGCCGCACGGTCCTATGAGAACGAACGCAATGCCAGTTTGCATTCGATCAGCCGCGTGACACAACTGTATGACCTCGAAAAGGTCTTCAACTCAACCCTCGAGATGGACGAGTTGCTCGGAATAGTTGCCAAAAAATTCCAGGAGGTGATGGGCATCCAAGGCATCAACTTGTGGATGGTCAACAACGACACTCTCGAGCTTGTGAGCGGCGCGGGATTCGACCCGACCGTAGAGTTGGGTAGGGTGCAGAAGCCGGGGGAAGGGGTTGCAGGAGACATCTCCGACAACGGCGAGCCCGTGCTGATTGACGATCCTGCGGACGAGCGTCTACAGAAGCGCAACGCCGGACACGAAGATAAGGCGGTGTTCTCCATCGTTGCGGGTCCTCTCATGGAGCACGGGAACCTGGTGGGCGTGGTCGAGGCGGTCAATCGTATGGACGGTGCGCCGTTTGACGAGGACGACCAGTTTCTTCTGACCAACATCTGCGAAACGGCCAGCAATGCTCTGCACAATGCCAGCCTCCTGCAGGCTGAACGCAAGGTTGAGATCCTGCAAACCCTGGTTCAGGTGAGCGGTGAGATTACCTCCACGCTAAACCTAGATCGCGTGCTGCAATCGGTCGTGAGCCATACCCAGGCCATCATTCCCTTTGAACGTGCTGCGATCGCCCTGGAACAGCGCGGTGTGCTGCAGCTTAAAGCAATCTCGGGCATGGCGCAGATCAATCCCGCCGACCCAACCGTTTCCGGCTTGAGAGACATGCTGGAGTGGGCGTCGATTTCCACCGAAGAAACCCACGTTACCCAGCACGGAGATCAGATTGACGACCCGCGCCCCGAAACCCGGGCCAAGTTTGCCGACTATTTCTCGGCCACGGGAATGCGGGCGTTCTACGCTCTTCCGCTCATCGACGACCAAGGGCGGCTCGGAGTGCTCTCCTTTGAAAGCAGCGATCCCGATTTCCTCACCGTGGCTCATCTGGAAATTATTAAGGTGTTGGCCGGTCAAGCCACCGTCGCCCTGCGCAATGCCTCGCTCTACCGGGAAGTCCCGTTTATCAATCTTTTGGAGCCGCTGCTGCAAAAGAAAAAGCGCTTCCTAGCCATGGAAAAACGCCGGCGCTGGTCGATGACGGTTCTGGCCGTCGCCGCAGGACTCTTCCTCATTTTTTGCCCGTTGCCCATGCGTGTTTCCGGGGACGCAACCGTAGCTTCGGCACGCACCGCGCAAGTACAGGCGGCCGTCGATGGTGTGGTGAAGAATGTGTACATCCACGAAGGCGACCACGTACGGCAAGGTGCAGTACTGGCTGAACTGGAAGACTGGAACTACCGCGCTGACTTGGCTGCCGCAGAGGCCAAGTACGGCGAAGCCATGGCGACGATGAATCATGCTCTCGCACAGAACGACGGAACCGTGGCCGGAACCGAGCGGGTGAAAATCGACTACTTTAAGGCGGAGCTAACCCGCGCTCGCGAACGATTGGATCGCACCACCATACGGGCTCCCTTTGATGGGATCGTGACCACACCGCAAGTGCAGAACTCTGTGGGCCGTCGCCTCATGCATGGCGATACTTTTGCGGAGGTTATTGAAACTTCTCATGTCACGGCTGACGTTGCCGTTCCTGAGGATGACGCCATGCTGCTCCAGAGAGGTGAGCACGCATCGATCAAACTCGAAAGCTTTCCGCTGCACACTTTTCGTGGCGATGTGACCGTCATCAGCCCAGAGAGCCAGGTGGAGTCCGAGCATCGGGTCTTTATTGCCCGCGTGAATGTGCCCAACCAGGACGGGGCGATCCGTCCCGGCATGCAGGGACACGCCAAGGTGTCCGTAGGCTGGCATCCCGCCGGCTACGTGCTGTTCCGCGGCACTGCTATGTGGCTCTGGGGCAAGTTATGGTCGTGGTTTGGCTGGTAGTGAGAAATTGATTCGGGGGAGTCAGTTATGCAGAAGTCTTCCGGCTTGGCGCTACTTGCGATGTTCGTGGTAACTGTTCTGTTGCCAGCGTGCAGCTCCAACCCCACGCCCGCGGGGGCGGCTGCATCCCTCCCTTCAAAGCCTGCTGCTGAGACAACCAGTCAGCCTCAACCGGTGCCCACAGACTACATCGCCTCTGGACCAATCGTGGTGGAAGACCAAGTCGAACTGGCTGCTCAGCGCGACGGAGTGGTGGCGGAGGTTTTCGTCGAGACCGGCGTACCCGTAAAGGAGGGCCAATTTCTTGCTAGGCTCGACGACCGCCAGCTCACGGCCGATAGGGATGCTGCCGCCGCCAAGGCGCGAAGCACGGAAGCGGACCTTAAGAACTGGGAGGCGGGCGCAAAAGTAGCGAAAGCGGAGCGCGACCGGTCCGAGGAGATGTGGAAGGCGAACATCATCGCCAAACAACAAGAAGAGAAGGCGAAGTACCAATACGACGCAACCGAGTTCGAGGTCGAGCGCCAACGAGAGGACATGAAATATGCGCAAGAGACGCTTAGATCGCTGGAGCTTGAACTTGAAAAAACCAGAATCACAGCTCCATTTGATGGCGTCGTTGCTCGACGCTACCTTCATGTGGGGCAGGAGGTGGCAAAGAATGATCGCCTGTTTTGGATATCCGCAGTCGCGCCCTTGCGCGTGAAATTCTCGCTACCCGAAGCCTATCTGGGCCGCGTGCGGAAGGGCACCGAACTCATCATAGTGGCGTCTGCGACACCCAGCGAAGTCCACCAAGCCAGAGTCGTGCTCGTGAGTCCGGTGGTTGACCCATCGAGCGACACCATTGATATCACAGCCGAACTGCAGGGACCATCTACCAACCTGCGCCCGGGAATGACCGCCAACATCCGCTTGCGAAACCCGCAATGAATCTTGCCGAAGTCCTCAACGTCGCGCTTCCCGAACTGCCCGCTCGCAGAAGCAAGGGATATCCGCGGCTTCATCCTAAGCTGATCGCGCGCGAGCAAATTGAGGGCGGTGTCCCAACCGTGATCGCGGCGATCTCAGGCGGGACTGGCTTCTTCCGGTTCACTCCCGGGGTGTGGAAGATCGTCGAGTTATTCAACGGAGAGCGCTCGTACCGCCAAGTCTCCGAGCTCTACGCTCAACAGTCGGGTATCGTGTACGGCGAAGCTGAGCTGCGCGAATTTGCCGATGGGCTCGACGAAGGCGGCTTGTTCTACAAGACTGGCATGGAACTGAACATCACCGCGAGCCAGAAACTCTCGGAGGAGCGCCAGCGGCGCGTCAAGAAAAGGAAGATCGACCTGGCGCTAATAACTTTTTCCACCTGGGACCCGGACGACTTCCTCACCAGGCTGCACCAGTCCGTGGGTTTCATTTACACCAAATGGTTCACTTTCTTGACCCTGGGACTTTTCGCGATCATGGCGCTCATCTTTGTCGGCGGGTGGCAGGAAATATCGCGCGACACAATCCAGTACTACACCTTCACCGATAAGGGAGCCGCGGACTTGGCCGAATTCTGGCTATTGTTCTTTGGGCTGGGCTTCTTTCACGAATCCGCCCACGGATTGACCTGCAAACACTTTGGTGGGGCGGTGCACCAAATGGGCTTCATGCTCATCTATCTCTCGCCGGCTTTCTTCGCCGATATCACCGAAGTCTATGTTTACGGCAGTAAGTGGCCCCGGCTGGCAGCCATCATAGCTGGCATCTGGGTGGAGCTAATGTTCTGCTCGGTCGCCAGTATCGTCTGGTGGGGCACTCCGGCGGGAAGTCCGGTTCACGACTTCGCGTACAAGATCATGCTGATCACGGGCGTGGCGGTGATTCTCCTCAACCTCAACCCGCTCATGAAGCTTGATGGCTATTACCTCTTGGGCGAACTGATCGGCGTGCCGTCCCTGAAGGAAAGTTCCACCGAATACCTCTCGAGCTGGGTGAAACAGAACTGCTTCCGGCTGCCCGTCGAAGTTCCCTCCCTGCGCCGCCAGCGCCGCTGGTTGTTCACAAGCTATGCTGTGATCTCCGGCCTGTACAGCTACATCGTGCTGTTTGCGGCGGTAGACTTCTCCTATAACGTCTTCTCCCGCTTCAGCCCACAGTGGGCATTCTTACCTGCCCTTGCGCTGGCCTTGCTGATCCTTCGCTCCCGGCTGCGCTCATCATGGAGGTTTATGCGAGATTTCTATCTGGATAAAAGGCAGAGTGTCCGCGAGTGGTGGTCCGCGCCACGTAAGACTCTAGCAGCGGCCTTCATCCTGCTGATGCTCTTCGCGCCAGCTTGGCGCGAAACCGTGGGTGGCCGCTTTGTCCTGGAACCTAAGCAGCGTGCGGTGATCCGCGCCGCCGTACCTGGACAAGTTACAGAGGTGTTCGCCGACGAAGGCGTACAGATCGCTGCCGGCGCTCCGGTTCTCCGTCTCCGGAACGTGAGTCTGGAAGAGGATGCGGACAGAGCCCAGTCCGATCTCCGTACTGCGGAAGCTGACGCCCGCCATGCCCAATTGGATTTTACAGACCTCGGGCGCGCTCGGGGTGAGCGAGCATCTCAATTGGAACGCTACCGCTCTGTCTCCCAGCAAATGGCAGCGCTCCAGATTTTGAGTCCCATTGCCGGCATTGTCGTGACGCCACGAATCCGAAACCTGGTGGGTTCTTTCGTTCAGGAAGGAACCGAGCTAGCCGAGATCGATAATGTCCAGACTCTCCAAGCGCGCATCTTCATCCCCGAATTCCAGATCCACAGGGTACTACCGGGTGCCGCAGTCTCATTGAAATTGGAATCTTTCTTCCAGCCGATTCGAGGACAGGTGACCGCCATTATGCCCGCATCTTCGGCCATAGCCGCCGGACTGCTGCACGAAAAACAGTACGAGGGAACCGCCTCCCCAAAGTATTACGTAGCTACCGTCCTGGTCCCCAACTCCGGCGGCGGCCTGCGCCCGGGCATGTCGGGAGACGCAAAAATCAACGCCGCCCGCCTCAGCATGGCAGGCTTCCTGTGGAAGGACGTCCGCGAATTTGTCCAGCGGAAATCTTGGTAAGCTAGTACGCCGAAACTAGCAGAAACAAAAGAGAGACCGCTTGCCGCGATCTCTCTTCATTCTTCTTTCCCTCAGACTGTCCCAGCTACACGATCCGCTAGTTGCCGATCGGTCGCGGCATCGCCTTGTTGGCGATCGGTCGCGGCATCGCCTTGTTGGCGATCGGTCGCGCTGCCTTGGCGGTGCGCAGCCCTGGCTGTTCCTCAACCGGATTTACGGAAGCTGCGTTGGTCGCAACGATGGCCTTCTTGGCCGCTGTCAGATTACCGATCAAAGATTTCTTTTGAATTGACATATTCGTCTCTCCTTTTCTTGATTTCGTTCGCCTTGCCCAGCTGTCTATTTAGCAAGTCCAATACCAAATGGCGGTAAATCCTGCTCACACCCCAAACATGCATTCCCATCAGACACTTAGGAGTTGTTCTATGGAAGAGAGGGGGACGGGATCTCGGAACCGACTTCGGAGATGTATTAATATTTTATCCATAACGCATGAGGTTTTAATCCACACTAGGTCGTGGGTTTAAATTTTCGATCTTCCCCGATGTGATATTTGCGGCAAAGGTAGTGCATTTTCTGTTTATCAACCTGCAGCAGCCGCGCGGCTCCGATCTTGCTGCCACCGGAGCGCCGGAGCGCCGCCGTCAGATAGGCAACCTCGATCTTCGCGATTTCCTCATCAAAGTTGACCCCCTCTTCGGGAATCAGCAGAGATTCATGGCTGGCCGCACTGTTGTAGAGAAGCCGCTGGGGCAGATGTTGAACCTTGACCACCGGTCCGTCCACCATGAGCACCAGCCGTTGCACCAGGTTTTCCAGTTCCCGCACATTGCCCGGCCAGGCATCCTCCTCCAGAATCTGCATGACTTCCGGGTCCAAACGCTTCAAAGGAACGTTGTTAGAGCCACAGTAGAAGCGCAGGAAATGGTCCAGCAGCAGGGGAACGTCCCCGGGCCGGTCCCGTAGCGGCGGCAGCACGATGGGCACAACGTTGATGCGGTAATACAGGTCTTCGCGGAAACGGCCGGTTCGTACCAACTCCTCCAGGTCTTCATTGGTAGCCGCGATGAGACGGAAGTCGATTTTCTTGGCTCTCTGTCCCCCGATCCGGGTCACGACCCGGTCTTCCAGCACGCGCAGCAACTTGGACTGCAGTGCCAGACCCAGAACCGCAATCTCGTCCAGCAACAGTGTGCCGGTGTCCGCCAGTTCGATATGACCGGCCCGCGCCGCCCGTGCGTCTGTAAAGGCGCCCTTTTCGTGTCCGAACAGCTCGGTCTCGATCAGGTTCTCCGGCAAAGCCGCGCAATTGATACTGACAAAAGGCTTTTGCGCGCGCGGCCCGAGCGCAACAATCGCCCGCGCTACCAGTTCCTTGCCGGTTCCGCTCTCCCCCCGGACCAGCACCGTGCTGGTGCTCTCGGCGACCCGCGTGATAGCGTCGTACACGCGCCGCATGGGCTCGCTGCCGCCGATCAGTTCGCAAAATGATTCTTGCTTAGTCTGCTCCCTTTGCTGTTGCCGGCACTCGATCTCCAGCGCCCGCTTCTCCAGCGCCCGGTTCAGTACGCCCCGTACTTCCTCGAAATTGATGGGCGCCACAAAATATTCATCGACCGTGGCAGCAACCGCCTTCAGACGCAGGTCGCGGCTATTCGAGCGCGTCAACCCCACCAGCACTAGGTCAGGTCCCAGGGCGCGCAGTTCGCCCAGGGCGGTGATTCCGTCCTCGCTGCGTTCTCCCAGCGTATCGAGGTCCAGCAGTACGGCGTCCGGCGGCTGCTTGTTGATCAGTGCCGTCAGTTCATCCCAGGTCTGAAGCACGAGCAGGTCATGCTCGCCTGCCAGATAGGTCTCGGCTTCGGGACGCACCCGTTCGTCGGTGGTGACGATGATTACAGCGAAACGGGCCGGTTCAGTCTGGGGACTCGTCGTGCGCATGACCCCTTCCTCGGGCGCCCCCAATTATGTCAAATTTTCCGACCCTCCAGGATGAAATATTTATCTCCAACTGCCCGCAACACTTGCAAAACCCCTCCGCTTCCCGTAACTTGGAACGCGGTCCGAATCGCCACTTTCATTTACTCGGGGCTGGCCCGTGGTTTCGGCGGAGGATAGTTTGGACATAAACGTCCGTAAGCGTTCGCAAGTGCAGGTAATTCAGCTTCGGGGACCTCTCAGAATGGGCCCCCCCGTGGACGGCTTGCGCCAAACCATGGAGGAGGCACTGGGCAACGGAGACACTCGCATTGTCATCAACCTCTCCGAAGTTTCCATGATTGATTCCAGCGGAATTGGTTTGCTGGTACGATTTCTGGCTTCGACCAAGCAGCGTGGTGGGAACATCAAGCTCGTACAACCCTCCAAATTCGCGATGCAGACGTTGCGTCTGGTGGGCGTTCTTAACCTGTTCGAGATTTTCGACAACGACGACGCGGCGGTGGAGTCTTTCGCTTAAATTGAGTTCTCGCGCCACCCATGATCGGTCAAACCATCTCG
>PLIC01000054.1 GCA_003139995.1 Candidatus Acidiflorens stordalenmirensis
TTCAAGGCGGTTCGCTACCGCGGCAGAGGCAGACGTACTCATGGGTATGACTATTGTGAGCCAGACACAAAAGATTCGCGAGAAGGAATTGCGCAGCGTGAGTTCCGTTGGTCACTGCGGGATGGTTTTATCGCGAATCCAGAATTGCTGTGACCACAGGCAATGCCGAGCTACGCCCCGGCCTGGACAGCCGAGGGCGGCTGTCCCTACACGAGCAGGATTGAGCAGAGATGAATCCGTTATTGCGGCGTGGGGCTGCTGACTTTCTCCAACCCCGGATTGGAAGTTGTACCGGCTTCCCCCGCCACGAAGAAGTTGTGGTCGTAAAGATTGCGGTACATGCGGCCGGCGATCTCCGCCGCTTTGGGCCCGAACGTAGGACGTCCGCCCTGCAGGAAGACAACCGTCACAATGCGTCCGATGTCGGTGTTGGCGTAAGAGGCGAACCATCCGAAGCGCGTGCCGGCGTGCGAGCATGTCCCGGTCTTGCCCAGGATCGATTCCTCGTTAAAATTCAAACCCACGCTGCGCGCCGTGCCGTATGCGACGGCTCCGGCCATGCCGTCGGAGAGTTCGGGAATCACCGGCTCGATGTCGAGATGCCGCTTGACGCGAGGCTGGAAGTTGGCGACTGCCTCTGGATTGGTCGGATGTTGCAGGTAGTAGAGAGTGCCGCCGTTCGAGATCGCCGTCACCAGAGCGCCCAGTTGCAGCGGAGTCATTGAGATACCCTCGCCATAAGAGCACATCTTGCTGACGCCGCCGAGTTTGGGAGAGATTTCTACTTCCGGATAGGTGCCCAACTGCTCGCCCGGAATGTGATAACCCGCGAGTTCGCCGAGTCCGAACTGGTGCGCGTAGTATTGCACCTTTTCGAAACCCAGCTTGCGCCCGACCGCTTCGAAGTAGGCGTTGTTCGAGTGCGCCAGCGCTTCCGTGAGATTCATGCGGCTGCGGCTCCCGAGCGAAACTTCCGTTCCCTCGTCGATCACGCCTTCGCTCAGCGCCGCCAAAGCGACGGAAAGTTTTATCGTCGAGCACGGCTGCGCGCCGCTTGAAAGCGCGAGCCTCTGATTGACCATGGCGAGGACGCGTCCGCTGGTCGGCTCGATCGCGACCACCGTGCCGTTCATGTTGCCCAGCGCATCGATCGCGGCCTGACGAACCACGGGGTCTTCGCCGGCGGTCACGTCGCCTTCGGTGATATCGGATGCGAACGAACTGGTATGGAAACGCTCATAATAACGATGGCGGCGGGTGCTGGAATAACGCGTGGCGGAATAACGCGAGCCAGCATATTGCGAGCGGGGAGCGCGGCTCCGCGCCAGGGTGCGCATGCGCTTCTTCGCGTGCTGATTTTCCGTAACCCCGCGAGCTTTCGGATGCGCCGTGAGCGCGCGCGGGTTGACGCTGGCTGCGATGCCACTCGCTTCCAGCAGCATTGCCAATCCTAAGAAAAATGCGAGACGAAGAAACCAGACCCTAAACTTCACTTTCACCATCCCCGTTGTACTCGGCCAATCCACTGCTTAGTCCATCTATCAGCTTAATGATTAGATGCAAGAGTCTCGCCAAATCACCACACCGAAGGCACATCTCCAGCAGCTGTCTGATAGTAGGCGATTTACGCGGTCCGGCGCAATGCCAAAGTATAAAGGCGTCAATAATGGAGTCTGCGCGATAACTGTATGAATAAATTGCATTTAATGTGATTCTTGTAAAGGTACGAGCACCTTCGTAATCGGATTGGCTTGTTACCTTGAAAGGTACTCGCATTTTGCATCAGTTTGCACATCCCTGCTGGCGCTGGGCCAAGACTTCAGGCGGCTCCCATCCGCACTGCTGACACTTCGTCATCATGAGCGGTCTCCGCGTGCGCGCTTTCCTGATATTTTCTTGACGGCGGTATCCTAACTAGACGCATCTCACAAAGGGGACGCTCTCGGGCTGTCGGCCCGGACCTCAGCCGCCCGCAAGCCGCGGCAGCCTAGATTTCGCAATCCCGGAACAAGTTTTCACCCGCTCCCGGGTTGGCGTCCTTCAGGAGGGATTATGGAAAAGCTTCGCTTCACGCTTTCTTTTCTCGCTCTGGTTCTGGCTGCATCCTTTGCGTTGTCCTGCGGCGCAAGGTCACAGGGTCAAGATCCACTCCAATCCATCACGCTAAGCCCAGCAACTGCCGACGCACAGGATTATCCCAACGGGCAAGTGCAGTTCACCGCCACCGGCTTCTACGCTGATCCGCCCCACACCGTCACTCCGCTCTCGGCTACTTGGGGCACGTGTTACCAAGGCGCGGGCACGAGTGAAGTATCCGTCGCCTCCGGAGGCGTGGCCCAATGTGCGCCGGGAGCGGTCGGCACATACACGGTCTGGGCAAACGACCCCCCGTCGCCCAACGTAGGGTGTCTAGCAATCACCGCCTGCGGCGGAGGATGCTTTGTCGTCGGCAGCGCGCAACTCACCTGCCCGTAGGGCGGGCTTTCAGGAGGGATTATGGAAAGGCTTCGCTTCATGCTTTCTTTTTTCGCTCTGGTTCTGGCCGCGTCCTTGGCGTCGTCCTGCGGCGCGAATCAGGGTCAAGGTCAACTTCAATCCATCACGCTGAACCCCGCAACTGCCGACGCACACGATTATCACGACGGGCAAGTGCCGTTCATCGCCACCGGCTACTACGTTAATCCGTCCCACACAGTCAAACCACAGTCGGCTACTTGGGTAGCCTGTCAGCAAGACGGGCCCATCACGACCGAAGTATCCGTCACCCAGGGAGGCGTGGCTCAATGCGCAATCGGAGCGGCTGGCACATACTCAATCAATGCGTGGGACACCGACAAAATTGAGCCCTGCGCAATCAATACCTGCGGGATATTGTCATGCGCTATCGTCGCCACCGCGCAACTCACCTGCCCGTAGGCAGGCTTTAAGGAGGGATTATGGAAAGGCTTCGCTTCATGCTTTCTTTTTTCGCTCTGGTTCTGGCCGCGTCCTTCGCGTCGTCCTGCGGCGCGAGTTCATCGAATCAACAGGCCCCAATAGCCCCGGCAGGCCTTCAATACATCACGGTAAGCCCCGCAACTGCCGACGCACAGGATTATCCCGATGGGCAAGTGCCGTTCCTCGCCACCGGCCACTACACTAATCCGCCCCACACGGTCACGCCACAGACGGCTGCTTGGGTGGCCTGTCAGCAAGACGGGCCCACCACTACCGAAGTATCCGTCACCCAAGCGGGCGTGGCTCAATGTGCAAGCGGCGCGACTGGCACATACTCAATCAATGCGTGGGACATCAGCAACCCGACGTGTAATATAATTAACGCCTGCGGGATAGTATGCACCCTCGTCGGTACCGCGCAACTCACCTGCCCGTAGGCAGGCTGCGGTAGAATCCATCACGAGCGCAGCGTCCATTGCCAATCAATGCTGCCGAGGTCTGCATCTTGCGAACATCGCTCGTGCTATTGCTTGTCAACGTTTCTTTGGCCGTATCTCTCGCCGTCCCACTCTTCGCCCAAGCTGCCGGGCAGACCCTCGAGGCCCGGCGAGCCGAACTCAATCGTCTGCTCGCCGATGAGTGGGAGCACACGCTACGCACCCGCCCTGAGCTTGCCACCCAGGTTGGCGACGATCGCTACAACGATCGGCTGAGCGATTTTTCGGACAAGGCGATTGCCGAGGATCTCGAACACGCTCGTCACTCGCTGGCGCGTTTCGAGGCCATCGACACCGCCGGATTCCCCGAGCAGGAAAAGTTCAGCCACGCGCTGATGCTGCGCAGCTTGCGCGAAGCGCTCGACGCCGCGCAATTCAAAGACTGGGAGATGCCGGCGACGCAGTTTGACGGCGTTCATCTCGGATACGCTTCGCTCGCCTTCAATTCCCCCTTCCGCAACATGAAAGATTACGAAGACTACCTGTCCCGTCTGCGCCAGATCCCGCGCGTGCTCGAGCAGGCCATGGCGCACATGCGCGACGGCCTGCGCGACCACCGCATGCCTCCCAAGTATCTGCTCGAGAAGGTGTCCACTCAGGCGCAGCACATTGCCGACGACCCACTCGACAAGAGCCCATTCACCGACCCGCTGCGCAAGTTTCCCGACTCCATTTCTGAGAAAGACCGGAAACAACTGCGCGAAGCAATCGAAAGCGCGGTAAAGAACGAAGTCGCACCCGCCTACGCGAAGTTCTCCAAATTCGTGCGCGACGATTACGCGCCTCACGGACGCCTCGATCCCGGCGTCTGGGCCTTGCCCGACGGAGAGGCGCGCTATCGCTTCGCCGTCCGTCACCAGACCACCACCGATTTCACCGCCGGCCAGATTCACCAGCTTGGCCTGAAGAGCGTCGCGGAAATTGAAACCCAGATGCTGACCATCGCCCGGGCGCAAGGATTCAGCGATCTGAAATCGTTCAACGAACACATCCGGCAGGATCCGAAACTGTACGCCAAGTCGGGTCAGCAATTGCTTGACCTGTACACGCACTATCGCGACCAGATGTACGGCAAGCTGCCGCAACTATTCGGACGGCTGCCGAAGAATAATCTGACCGTGGTGCCGATGGAGTCGTTCCGCAGTGCCGACAGCGTTCCCGCCGATTATTCGCTGGGCGCCGGAGATGGCTCGCGACCGGGGCGCATCAACGTCAACGAGTATGCGCCAGAGAAGCGGCTGCTGCTCAACGTCGAAGCCATCGCTTACCACGAAGGCGTCCCCGGACATCACCTGCAATTTTCGATCGCGCAGGAACTCACCGGCCTGCCGCCCTTCCGCAAGTATGACCTCGATCTGAACGCATATACCGAAGGCTGGGCGTTCTACTCCGAGCGCCTCGGAAAAGAAGTGGGCTTTTATCAGGATCCGTACAGCGACTACGGCCGCCTGCAAAATGAAATGTGGCGCGCCGTGCGCTGGGTGGTGGATACGGGCGTGCACTCCCAGCACTGGACGCGCCAGCAGATGGTCGATTTTTTCCACGAGCACACCGCCATGGACGACCAGAACATTGAGACCGAAGTGGATCGCTACATAGCGTGGCCGGCGCAAGCGCTTTCCTACAAGATGGGACAGATGAAAATTCTAGAACTGCGCGAACGCGCGCAGCAAGAGTTGGGGGCGAAATTCGATCTGCGCGCCTTCCACGACGCCGTGCTCGATCAAGGCCCGCTGCCGCTCGACCTGCTGGAAGCAAAGATCGACGCCTGGATCGCAACCCGGAAGTGATTTATCAACTATCAAGATCGCCCCTGCTTTCCGCGATCCCGTCCCATGTTATGGCGGCAAAATCGAGAACGGGCAAGGGCGCCCGTCTCTCCACCCGCCTGCCATGCGCCACAGAAAAAGACACGTGTGCGTGGAAATCGGTATCAAATACATGCACTGGCGAACACTGTGGATTTGCGCGCACCAGGATTGCGATTCTTCCCAACGCGAGGAGATTGTTGTCGCATCCAAACATTCCCGTATAAACTGACGTTGCGTTCAAGCCCATCGGGAGAGCACGCCCGCCCAAATCGCATGACACCGGCTATAGACCCTGCTCGCAAAATTGCCTCTACCTCACAAAACAACGACGCTTATCCGCGCATCGCCTCGACATCGATGCCCAGTCTCAGACTCCGCAACGTGATTCTGGTCGCGCTGATGTTCCTATTGAGCGCCGCATACATGGCAAGGGAACTCAAGCGCGGGTGGGTGCCGCTCGATGAGGGGACGCTGGCGCAATCGGCGGAGAGGGTTCTGCGCGGCGAACTGCCTCACCGCGATTTTGACGACGTCTATACCGGCGGGCTCGCTTTCCTCGATGCCGCAGTTTTCCGGGCGTTGGGCCCGGATTCGGCCAATCTCAGATACGCCGCCTACGTCTTCTTTCTTGCCTGGGTTTTGGCCTTGTTCTATGTCGCTTCCCGTTTTGTTTCGGTTCCCGTCGCGTGCGCCGTAACTTTTCTGGCAGTCTCGTGGGGATACCCGAACTACGCAGCCCCCATGCCCTCCTGGTACAACCTGTTCTTCGCCACCTTTGGGCTGGCGGCGTTGCTCCATTACATCGAGACGCGGAAGTGGGTGTGGTTGCTGGTGGCTGGCATGTGCGGCGGCTCGTCTTTCCTGGCCAAGCTTCCTGGCCTGTTCTTTATATCGTCCGTCCTTCTTTTCCTGCTTTTCCGTGAACAGGTTGCGAACTCAAGCGAGTCGGAGTCAGGCAAGATGTCAGGCAAGGAGACCAGACTGTACCCACTCTTCGTCTGTGCATGTGTGCTGGTTTACCTGGGCCTCTTGATCGCTCTCATTCGCCACAAACTGAATGTCGCGACATTTGGCTACCTTTTTGTGCCGGGATGCCTGGTCGCGGCTTTCATACCCTGGCGCGAGTTTCGCAAGACGAATGCCGCCGGTCGTCGCTTTGGTTTCCTGAGCCGAGAGCTGGCTATATTTTCGCTGGGTGTCCTGATTCCGTTAGCCGTATTCATAATCCCCTACGCCAGAGGAGGCGGCGTTGTGGATGTTTTCCGGGGCGTTTTCGTCTTGCCGGCGCGGCGATTTCACTACGCGACCATAATGCCGACCACACTCAAGTACCTGGGCGGCGTGGCTGTCGACTCCATTCTCCTGTGGAGCGTCTTTCTCGCGCCGCCAAGGTTCGCCAAGTGGGCAAGAATCGCAGTTGCCGTGGGCCTGCCGGCCGCGATCGTGCTTGCCACCATGTACTCCCCGGTGCAAAAAGCTGTTTGGAGTGTCATCTGGAATTGGTTGCCGGCGGCGATTATCACTGGATTAGCCTTGCTGCTTTGGCGCCGCGGGCGTGGACTCACCGGCTCGGATTCCAGCCAAAAGCTGTTTCTCCTCCTGTCGGTTACCGCCGGCTGCAGCCTGATTCAGTTCCCCTTCTTCGTACCCCCCTATTTCTGCTATGTCGCGCCCCTGGCTGTGCTCAGTTGTGCCGCCGTCGTGTCCCATCTCGAATCTCCTTCGCGGTGGTTTCTTGGGGTCGTTTATTGTTCTGTTCTTTGCTACCTGTTGTTCGAGGTGACGCCGGGCTTCCTCCACGCCATGGGCAACCGTTACGAACACGATACCCAGACCCAGGCGCTCACCCTGCCCCGGGCGGGCGGACTGCGCGTGTTTCCAAAGTCCGCAAACACCTATGAGACCTTGGGTAAAGTCATCAAGGATCACGCTCGGGGTGAATACCTCTACGCAACCCCCGACTGCCCCGAGGTCGACTTCCTCTACGGCTTCCGCAACCCGACGCGAACACTGTTCGACTTCGTCGACGACCCCGTCGGCCGCACCGGCCGCATCCTCAATGCCCTGCATAACAAGGATGTGAGCATCGTCGTTATAAATCAGGAACCGCAGTTCTCCGATCCAGTTCCCTCAGACCTCCGTGCGGCGCTCGAAAAGGAGTTTCCTGCGCAGCAGGTCGTAGGGCGATTCATAGTAAGGTGGAAACCATGAACCTCACCGAGACTCTGCTGGAGCAACCGTTTGTCTATCGGCTGTGGCAGGCGCCATTTGTCGCTCAGAAGTTCGCCCCGGTGCTCGCCCACAATGACATGAGCCGCGTCAATCGTGTTCTCGATGTCGCCTGCGGGCCAGGTACGAATAGCCGCCAATTTGCGCACACGGCATATCTGGGTATCGATATCAACGAGCGTTATATCGAGTCTGCCCGCAAGCGCTACGGGCGCGATTTCATTACTGCCGATGCGCGCACCTACCGTACAGCTCCGGAAAACCGCTTCGATTTCATCCTGGTGAACAGCTTTCTGCACCACATCGACACGGGAGACGTGGTGGAGCTGTTATCTCATTTGCGGACTCTCCTAACCGGCGACGGCTGCGTTCATATCCTTGATCTGGTGCTCCCAGCCCCTGGATCGATCGCCCGCTTTCTTGCCGATGCGGATCGGGGCAAGTTTGTGCGTCCCTTGGAAGACTGGAAATCGATCTTCACCGGGCTCTTCCACCCAATCGTATTTGAGACCTATCCTCTCACGGGAGCGGGTATCACGCTTTGGGAGATGCTTTACTTCAAGGGAAGCGCGCTAAAGTAGGCGGAAGTTCAAATGTCTGCCAACTTGAGGCTGGTTGTTATTACAGTGACCGTGTAGTCTATGGTCGAGTCGATATCGAGAAGTACCGGAGTCGTATCGCCTGAAGGACAGTTCCGTCGATGACCGCTAACCCTCGCGTCTCCGTCGCCATCCCGATCTACCACGAAGAGGCGGTCGTGCCCGAGCTCGTCCGCAGGACCAGCGCCGTCCTCGACTCGCTCCCCGGTGGCCCGCACGAAATCGTTTTCGTGGACGATGGCAGTTCGGACGGGACTCTCGGGATGCTGGAAGCGGCTGCCGAGCGCGATCCGAGGATCGTGGTCGTCGAGTTGTCTCGCAACTTCGGCCACCAGACCGCCCTCGCCGCTGCCCTCGATCAGGTGTCCGGAGACGTCGTCATTCTCATGGACGGCGACCTCCAGGATCCCCCCGAGGCCATTCCCACATTGGTCGACCAATACCGCCAGGGATATGACGTCGTCTACGCGCAGCGTGTCAATCGCAAAGAGCCCTGGTGGCTGCGGATGTGCTACTACGTCTTTTACCGTTTGCTGGCGGCGCTATCGTCGATCGAGCTGCCCCTGGATGCCGGCGATTTTGGCCTCATGTCGCGCCGCGTCGTCGACGAAATCCGCGCGATGCCGGAACATCACCGGTACCTGCGCGGGCTGCGCACCTGGGTCGGATTTCGCCAGATCGGCATCCCCGTCGAACGTGCCGCTCGCCACGTTGGGCGCACCAAGTACAGCCCTTTGAAGCTGCTGAAGCTCGCTTCCGATGGCATCTTCGCCTTCTCCATCGTCCCTCTGCGTGCCGCCGCGATTCTCGGGGCCGTCGCCATAACGTGCTCGCTTCTGTTTGCGCTGTATTCGCTCTACGCGAAATTCTGGCTGCACGTCCCGCAAGGCTTCACCGCCCTCATTTTCGTGATTACTTTCCTCTCGGGAATGAATCTGTTCTTTCTCGGGATCATTGGAGAGTACGTCGGGCGCGTCTATGAAGAAGCGAAAGCACGGCCCCACTATGTGGTCAGGAGGGTATTCAGCCAGCGAGTGTCTCGCGATGAAGGCGCCGCCGCGTAGCCCCTGCGCGTCCGCACGGCTCGCAAGGCGTTTGGGGGAACCCTGCTTGCAATCTTTGCTGCGCCTTTTTCATCACTCCCAACCTGTGACCGCCATCACAGATTTCCAGCCCGCCCAATGCGACAATACCATCTAATTGGGGCAGTTTAGAGGTGTGCCCGTCTTCCAAGACGGACCTCGAAGCGGGTGCCCCACGTCTCGGTTTTCGAGACGTGGGATGCCAAAATCATTTTCAGCGCTCTTTGACAACCTAAGTTGAGGCGTTTAGCGGGCGTGAGCGAAGCGGGAGTCCGCTGCCGAAATCCTGAGCGAAGCGAATGGATCGCGTAAGTCCTTATTCCCGAATACTTTACCTATAAGTCCTTTCCGCTCAAGACTTTGGAAAATTTCCACAGCCTAACCCTATGATTCCAATAGACCGGGGGAGGGGGGGTACCAGTATACACGGGTTAATACCCTCCGAGTAAACGGGGCAAGGATGCTCGCAGTTTGCTTCAAGATGGGATCGCTGGCTGAGACTCGCGTCCAGGTTGAACCAGCCGAAACGCCGTGTGATAACTTTACCTGAATGCAGGTAGAGCACAGTTGTCCATCGCCGAGCCCAGTCAAGCCGAATGGCGCACCAGCGCTGGCGCGGCCCAAATCCACAGTGGCCGTCGGCGATCTCGGCCTGAACCGGGTCTTGCTGCTCACGATCGCCTGTTACCTTGTCTATCTGTTCACGTTGTCCCGCCTCACCAATTACGGCGAATTCGTGCGCGGCTTTGGGGACAATGCGCCCTACGTCAAGATTTCCACTGCGATCGAACATTGGAACTTCTCGCGCCTTGAGGTCAAGCTCTTCTGGGGATTGCCCTATGCTATGGCCGTTCTTTCCAAAGCCACAGGCGTTTCCGACCTTAAGAGCTTGCTGTTCATTTCCATGGTCTCCTCACTTATTGCAATCCTTATCGCTTACAGATTGTGGGGTGGATGGGTAGCGGGCTTCTTCGCTGTGGCCAGCCGGGAATGGATGGAACGATCGCTGCTTGGAGGCGCGGAGCCGCTGTTTCTCCGAGTAGAGGAGACT
>PLIC01000266.1 GCA_003139995.1 Candidatus Acidiflorens stordalenmirensis
CATCTTGTATTGGACAAGACTGGGACTTGACAACCCGACCGCCTGAGCCGAGGATGAGGGTTGAGCGATGTCCATGTTCCGCTCGTTCAGGTCTCCTGATCTAAGTCAGCCCATCTGAAGTTCCCCCTCTTAGATTACCTAACCAATCGATGGAGGTTGATCATGTTTGCTCGCAATGTCTCTCTACACCTGAAACCAAACACGCTGAGCGAGTTCACGCGGATTTTCGAAAAAGAAGTCACTCCCATGCTGCGGAAGCAGAAGGGGTTCCGGGATGAGATCGCATTTGCTGTCCCGGGAGGGCTGGATGTGGTCGCAATCAGTCTCTGGGATACCAAGGAGTACGCGGAAGCCTACAAGACTGCAGGCTACTCCGAAGTGCTCAAGATTCTGAATAAAGTATTAGACGGCACTCCCAAGGTGCAAGTCTCGGATGTGATTAGCTCGACTATTCACAAACCCGCCGCCGTGGCCGCCTGAGACGGTGCCTCGTCAATCGCCCGGGGTGGCTACGCGCGCCACCCCTTTTTTTGTCGCAGGATACGTTCACTCGGGAGAGCCGATGACGCCAAAAATTCAAGTCGGCACGATTCTGATCGAGGAGCGGCTCCCTTGTTCGTCAGCGGCGCTGCCGTGAGAACAATCTTCCTTCCCGAACGTTGACAACGATGCCGGGTGAGGTAGTCACAACAGATATTGCTTCGGTGCCATTGGCGTAGCACTCAGTCGGGGAATATATGACGCTATTCGTCCTACGGCTACGAAACGGTAATTGCGTTGTGGTTGCTGCGGGAGACGACGCAGCCGCACGACAGCGAGCAAAGGATTTGAGGGCGGATGTGGAGATTGCTACTGTGAGAGAACTGGAGTCGTTCGTGGCTCAGTTCTTGTTGACTGACGACGGTGAATTGAAGAGCATTTTCCTCGATGAACAAACGCTCGCTGATTTGCGCGCTCACGAGTATCCAATCCTTAACTCCGCATGCACTCAATCGTATGCCGATTTCAATTCGTCTGAGACCGACAGCAAGGCTGAACATGTCCTCTACGATGCTCTCGCACGAAAGCATATCGACGCATGGGATGACCGCGACAAGCGCCTGGTTTCTTACGCCGTCAAGCAGGAGCGTGACAGGCTAGCGAAGGAAGAGGTTTCTGGATCACGAAGACCCATCGTTGCGGCTAGACCACAACACTGCGCCTTCGCGATTAAGCTGCATTCCGGCCAACCGTGCAAGGAAGGGGCGTTTATATCTTGCATCTCTACGCTTAAAGAAACTCATGCGCTCAACCCAACGCCCTACAATAAGGAGCGATCGTGCGTTCTGATCGTATACACAAGGCTTTGGTCAATATCCCGAATCGCTTCGTGTTGTGCCGACTAGTCGCAGTGGCAACACGGAAATACCATGATCCTGATCTGCGGGTTCAAGACGCCATCAACGATGTAATTGGGCGGTTCGCCGATGCAGAATTCGCGACGCAGCAATTGAGAATTCTTGCGGACCTTGAGACGAAACTCCCCGCCGTAGAGCGGTATCGGCGAAAATCAGAGGTGGACCCCTTTTGGGCTTCAACCGGCGTTTAACGCGACAGCTCTCGGGCGGAAGCTTCAGTCATTGTCGAAGCACTTTTTGCTCCATGCGGGAAGGCGCTGAAAGGGATTCGGCTTGGCTCTTGATGACATTAAGAAACTCATTGATGCCGGAAAGGAAAAGGGGTATCTCGCCTACAACAAGTGAATGACCTGATTCCCAGTGATGTCCGTTCCCCGGAGGACCTGGACGACGTGCTTGCCACCATCGGCACGCTGGGCATTGACGTGCTTGAACGCCAGTCCAAGCTACCTTCCTCGGTCCTGAAAAGAACATTTGAGGAGGAAGTGGAGCCCGGCGGGGGCCTCGGACTCGACTTGGTCCCCGGCGCTGTTGAACAGACCGACGATCCGATCCGCATCTACCTGCGCGAGATGGGCGTAGTCCCTCTGCTCACCCGTGAAGGGGAAGTGGACATTGCGAAGCGTATCGAGCGCGGACAGCTGCGAGTGCTGAAGGCGCTTTCACGATCGCCTATTGTGATCCGCCAGGTTCTGGCCATTGGCGAGGATTTGAAGCGCGGCGTACGCTCGATCAAGGAAATTGTCGTCTTCGATGAGGAAGAGATCACTGAGAAGATCCTGCAGAACGGCGTCAAGGACACCACGTGCCGCATAGACGAGTTGCAAAAGCATTACAAAAGAGCTAGCCAACTGGCCGGACGGCTATCGACCATTCCGGCTAAGAAGAAAGCACGCGAATACAGCCGCTGCCGATGCAGGCTGGGGCGCGAGATCGTTCGGATTTCGCTCATCATCCGCAACCTAGGTCTAACCAACTTCGAGCGCGAACGCCTGATCGATCGGGTGAATAAGACCGTGGACATCATGCGCTCTCTCGACCGGCAGGTCAGCAACCTGGAAAGGAAGATTGAGAGCACGCGCAGCGAAGAACTCAAGAAAGACCACCGCAAGACCCAGCGGCGGCATCGCGACGACCTGGAAAGGTTGGAGTGCGATGCCGGAGTGGCCTTTAAGGAGCTGCACGGCACCCAGCGCGAGATGATCCAAGGTGAGATGGACGGGGAGCAGGCCAAGCATGAGCTCATCGAGGCCAACCTGCGCCTCGTGGTTTCCATCGCCAAAAAGTATGCCAATCGCGGACTGCAGTTCCTGGACCTGATTCAGGAGGGCAACGTTGGCCTCATGAAGGCGGTGGACAAGTTTGAGTACCGGCGAGGTTACAAGTTTTCCACCTATGCCACGTGGTGGATTCGCCAGGCAGTCACCCGAGCCATTGCCGATCAGGCGCGCACCATCCGCCTCCCGGTGCATATGATCGAGATCGTCAACAAGCTGGTTCGCACTTCGCGGCAACTCGTCCAGGAGTTGGGCCGCGAACCCACGTCGGCAGAGATTGGCAAGCAAATGGACATTCCGGCGGCCAAAGTGCGCAAGGTGCTCAAGATCATGCAGATGCCGATCTCGCTGGAGACGCCAATCGGCGAGGAGGGGGATTCCCACCTCGGTGACTTCATCGCAGACCGCGCCGTGGTATCTCCGGCCGAGGCCGTCATCGACGTGAAGTTGAAAGAACAGACCGCGCTCGTGCTGCACACCCTGACTCCGCGCGAGGAGAAGATCATGAAGATGCGCTTTGGTCTGGAGGACGGCTCGCAGCACACGCTGGAGGAGGTTGGCCTAGAGTTCGCTCTCACCCGCGAGCGCATCCGCCAGATCGAAGCCAAAGCCCTGCGCAAACTGCGCCAGCCTTCACGCTCCCGCAAGCTCAAGTCATTTCTAGAAGACGTGCACGAATGACGCCGGAACCGGTTAATCTTTCTTAGCCCGCACCGGGCTTCTGGCGCATTCCTTGGAAGGGGGAGCCATGCGTGATCCAGCCGAGTTCCACAGAATACTTTTCCTCGCCCTGATTCTTGTATCCCTGTGCCTTGGGCCGGCACTCGCGCAAAAGAACCAAGAGCTAAACCCTCCCAAATACGACGCCCACACTGAGACAAAAATGAAGGGAACCGTGGAGGAAGTGAAACTGCCTCCAAAAGGCAGTGAGAAAGAGGTTGCCCACTTGCTAGTGAAGACCGGGGCTGACACGGTCGACGTGTATCTCTGCCCCAAGTCCTTTCTCGACGACATGGGCGTGAGTTTCAGCAAAGGTGACGAAATCGCCCTCACCGGCTCAAAAGTCAAGCAGGGCGAAGCCGACCTCATCCTCGCCCGCGAAGTCGTAAAGGGCACCGATACCCTCGTCCTCCGCGACGAGAAAGGCAATCCCATCTGGAGTTGGCACCGCTGACCGCTGTCTCTAGAGAGTCGCGGATAGTCAAGTACGCTTACGTCCGCGTCTCTGGGTCGGCATCACCTAAAGAGCAGTGACCACATACCAATAGCACCCTTGGGGATGGTTATAGAACTCTCGAATCGAATAGGTCTCAGTGGTAACAATCGGAAACGCTTGTCTCTCGTGGTGGTGGAGTGTCGAACCTCGCTTTGGCATCAGGTTTGTGTCAAGCTCTACGTATGGCAACGAAACGCACCAAAGCCGACAGATTACAGCGGCAGACTGAACAACTGGATAAAAGGGTAGATCGACGTCCAGACGAGATCGAGAAAGAGCCATCAACACTCGCACCGAAGTCGGACGAGCCGACCGTCCTGATCCCGATTGAGCAGCAGATTCAGCAACGCGCCTACGAACTTTACGAGCAGCGCGGAAGGACCGACGGTCACGAGTTGGACGATTGGCTTCAGGCCGAGCGCGAGATCAAGGGCACGCAGGCGAACGCGGCAGCGGCATAGCTTCCAGAGATGACTCGGCTATGCGGTGTCATCCGGTACCCGTGACCACGTGTCCTTGGTTGAGTATATCG
>PLIC01000170.1 GCA_003139995.1 Candidatus Acidiflorens stordalenmirensis
ACATATCATGTGCTAACGACATTTCTGAAAAAGTTCTCTTGACAGGTTGCGTTTTGATGTGGTAAACCGGCTTTCCGTAACTGGTCCGCTCTTTATTCCGGACAGGAACTTATATTTCTCGCACGCAAACTTATTCGCAACACTCTGCGGATTCTTCAGTTTCGTCGCCCGGCCGAACAAGGCAGCGCGCAGCCTGCGTGTCCACATGCCTTGGGGGGCAGGCCCGTTTTGCAAATCATCCCAGGAGAAGAAACACATGCGCTCGCTAACAGCGTTTTTCGTGCTTCTGGTCGGTTTCATGGCGCCAGGTTCGCTCGCTCACGCTCAAGGCACGGAACCCGCGAGCAAGACCGGCGGGTCGGCCTCCGTAAGCGCCACTAAGGAAGAAGTCAACCAGTTGCGCAGCGAGGTCGCTGCGCAGCGCCAGACCATCGAGGAACTGAAGGCTTTGGTCGAGAAGCTAGTTGAGGCGAAGGCCCGGGCGGCGGACAATAGCTCGGTCCAGATTCGGCCTGTGGCTGACACTGCTTCGGTGGAAACCAATTCGCAGCCGGTTGACGCTCCCGGCGAGGGCGCGGTTCGTCTGATGAACGCGGTTCTCACGCAGCCCAACCCTGCGGTAGTGGCGGCGGTCGTGGATCAGCCTCAACCCTCCGCGCCCAAAAAGGAAGCTCCCGTTACCGCGGGATTTAATGGAGAACACTTTTTCATCAAGAGTGCGGACGGGCAGTTCAGCATCAGCCCCTACGGCTACGTCAACACCGATTACCGAGCTGACAAAGGCGATGGAGCGCCCTCGGATACGTTTCTCTTGCGCCGCGCTCGCTTCGGGTTTCAAGGCAACTATGGTTCTCACTTCGACTTTGCCCTGCTCACCGACGCTGCGGCAACTTCGGGCTCGGTGCTGCGCGACGTGTACCTCAACGTAAGAATTCGGCCAGAGTTCCAATTTCAGGCCGGCCAGTTCAAAACGCCCTTCGCTCAAGAAGCCGGAACCGGCGCCACCAACCTGGACTTCGTGGAACGCGGCTTCCAGGCGATGTTGTACCCGTCGGCGGCCTCCGCGTACCGCAGCCCGGGCGTGGCCATTCACGGAGACATTGCCGGTGGCGTCATGCAGTACTGGGTGGGGGCGTTCAACGGCAGGGGGTATGCGGTCGTCAACACGACCAATCAACCGGAAGTCATTGGGCGGCTCCGCTTCTACCTATGGCGCAAATCCAAGAACGACTGGCTCAAGCAATTTGCCTTTGGCGGATCCATTGACCGTGCGCGTTCGCAGGGTCTTACCCATGATCAAAGCTTCAGCGGCGCGCTGCCCGATGGCGCCTACACGTTCTTCCCGCAGTTTGCCATTAACGGACCCATCCAGCGCTACAACGGTGAGTTCACTTACATCAAGAGTCGTCTCGCTCTGCGCGGCGAATACGATCAACTCAATATGTCCCGTAACAACGTCGGCTCCGAGCAGGCGGGAGGGCTTGGCTTCCTGAGTCTTCCGTCAATCATAGCCAAGGCTTATGACGTCAGCGCAACTTTCTTGCTGACGGGGGAAAAGCGGCCGGAAAACGGCACTCCCCGGGTCAAGCGTCCGACGTTCGGCCCCGACACTCCAGGTGGCCAGGGACGTGGATTGGGAGCCTGGGAACTCGCTTTCCGAGTCACTGGCATCCATGCCAACGAACCGGGCGTGAACCTCTTGGACTATTACACGCCGGGTTATGTGCCCACATATGATTACCACACCAGGGAGTACACCGTTGGGCTCAACTGGTATCCCAATTATTGGGTCAGGTACATGGTCAATGTAGCCATCGATCAGTTGAAGGATCCCAGCACAATTGGCGCGGTGCCGCAGAACTACTATGTGGTCATGCAGCGCTTACAGTTCAGGTTCTAGAGTTGGTTCGCTCGGGTGTCCGTCGCGGGTGAACGGTCAACAAGTTTGGTAGTCGCCGGGGCTGGTCGCAGCTGGCCCTGAAGGGAAATCGCAGGAGGGAATTCGATGAGACCGAGGATTCTGCTTACTATTTTTGTCACCGCGCTGTTTGTCACCCTGAGCGGCTGCGGAAGTGTTTCCAACTGTCCGATATGCGGCACCACCAAAAACGGCAGCTACGGTGTTATAGATATCATCACCGTGCCGGAACACAATCCCACTGGCGAACCCGGCGGACCGTTCAACTCCTTCGACATAAGCTGGGTCGCGAAAGCGCCCGGCGGCACGGGCCACAATTTGGACTACGTTTCCGATCGCATTGGCTTGGCCGTCGATGTTTTCGACACCAGCAACGACCTCGCGGTGAATGCGATCCAAGGCACCAACGCTGTGACCGGCGCGGGAAACCAAGCCAGTCCGTGCGCGACAGATCCGACGACTGGTAACGACATAATTCCCCCCATCATTTCCGTATTTGGCAATTTCACCAGGTTCGGATGTAGAACCGATTTATCCTGGGAGGGAGGGCCCACGTTCCACCTCGGCTCGGGCTTTGGCGCAAACCATCACTTCGGTGGATTTCCCGGCGCGCAGTGCTGCGCCGCGCGCGCCAACGGCGTCAATCCAATGTCCGGTCCGGATGGCCTCGAAGTGAGCGCGGACGGCAACACCCTGTTCGTCGGGAATGGCAGCGCTTCGGTCGTGGTTTTCGATTTGAGTTCGATGAACCTGACCACCAATCCACCGACCCCGCCCAACGTGATTGCCGATATACCCACTGGCGTTTCGGCCGATTATGACGGTCCGTTGGGCATCGCCCCCTGCGTCTCCTCCTGGAACGGCGAAGCCGGCTCCGCCGCCGATTGCGGAGATGACCGGGCTGACGAAATGTCATACGACAACGTGCATCATGTTCTTGCGATCATCAACGGTGACCCGGGATTGCCCTTTGTCACGTTTATCGACATGCAGTACATTGTCGGCGCAACACCACCGAGGACGTCGGTCTTGGATCCGCTGGGGGAGGGGGATCTGCATTGCCTGCCGATTGATTCGGCGTCCGCTTACGGACCCTATGCGGCGCCCTCGCAGCTAACTGATCTGACTGATTTTCCGACTTATCCGTCTCAGGCATTTTCACAAACTTGGGTGGTAGCGCAGACCGGCGCTTCGTTCAACCCGCCGAGGTGCATCCTTGGGCAAATCTACTATGACGGCGCGGGAGGAGGGGCTTCCGGAGGACTTGGACTTAGCGCGGGCGTTCCGGTTGACAACGTTGGGGGTACGTTCCCATGCCCGGATCCGTCCAATCCGCAGGTGTTCGGTGGCGTCTCCGGGTCGGCGGCCTCGCTGGTCCCTGGCATCGGCACAACCCCCGGCGGCAAGGCCTACACCATCCCCTGCCATCACGGTCCCATCGTCGACCAAACGGCAGGGACCTTCTGTAGCCAAACTGCCCCTGGTAGCAACTGTGCTGGCGCCATAGCACCGGCCGGTTTGGGAGGGATGGCATGGAACCCGAACACCGGTCACTTGCTGCAGGCAAATGAGAATTCCATCGGTATCACAAATATCGGAAGCATAGATGAGATCGATCCGCGCCTCACAGACACCAGTTGCGGAGGGGTCTCTTGCGGACCGGTAGTGGTCAATAGCTACGTGATGCTGAACTGCATGCCGACCAGCGTCGTTCAGGGTCCGGGTAACAACTTCCTCGTAGGTTGCGCGGACCACGATGGCGAGGCATTCCCTCCCAACGAGTACATTATTGATGGAACTGCGGGCACGATCCTCACGCAAATCTACGATGTCGGCGGCGTTGACGAGATCTGGTACAACCCCGGCGACAACCGCTACTACACGGGATCAAGAGATATGCCGAATGGCCCGGTCTTAGGTGTCATCGATGCTGCAAGCAACCTCTGGCTGGAAAACGTTACGACCGGTTCCAATTCACACAGCGTCGCAGTCGATCCCAGCAATAACCATGCTTTTGTGCCCCTGCAGGCGGGGGGACAATGCACGACGCAGAGCAGCAACGGCTGCGTTGGTGTCTACGCTCAACAGTGAGCCCGACGAGTTCGGCGCGAGTGAAGTGATCTTGGGTGAAGTAATTTATGAAGACCTTTCGTAAAGCAGCGGCGCAGACCTGTGCTTTGGTCTGTGCGATCCTTATCGCGCTGGCAAGCGCAAGCGATCAACCGGCGCCAAAACCCACCGACGTCCCTGCAACCGTAATCGCCCACTTGCCTTTGCCGCAGGCGACGGGAAGTCAAATGTTGCTGCAGAAGGAAAACACGAAACAGTACCTGTACGTTCAACTGGCCACGAAGCAAGGCTTCATGATCGTGGACGTGACCAAGCCGGAGAAGCCGAGCCTTTTGAAGCGAACAGCGGAATCGAATCAGTCGACTGCGGGAAATCTGCAGATGGTTAGCCCCGATGTGGCCATCGCCGAAGCTCCGGGAAAAACACCGGCGACTCTCACCAGCAGCAACCATCCCACCGAAACCGTTCGCGTGCTCGACTTGAGCGACCCGCGCAATCCGAAAACCCTGGAGACCTTCAACAAGGTTACCAGTATTCTTCCGGACGGCGGCCACGGCTTGATCTACCTCACCAATAACGAGGGCCTATGGATTCTCCGCTACAATCGCCCGTCACGACTGGAGCCAGCCAAGAAAAAGCCGCCCTGTGACTCCGAATCCGAGATCATGGCCATGCCGCCGGACTGCGACTAAGGCCTTGACCCTGAGCCAAAGCGAACCTCGTCGAACGCCTACTGCTGTGGGATTTGTTGTGCCGGACACTCCTTCTCGATGGTCTTGATGGAGGTGATGGTTAACGTCACCGAGGCCGGAGAACCCATCCTTGCTAAGGCGTCGGAGCTCGTGCTCATCGAAGGTGACTCCTTTCCGGTTACTTCCACTTGTTGTCCCAGGTAACGGCGCAGCTTCATTTTGCCAGTCGGCTGCAGTTCGTAGGTCACGGCTGGGTCCTGCTTGAACAGTATGTAATCGCCGGTAGCCCTGCCGACGCAGCCCTGTACGGTTACCTGTCCTTTGGAATCTTTCGAGTTGTGCTGGTTCGGGTTGCTGGGATTGCTGTCTTGCGCCACGAGAAAGCTGCCCGAAAGCAGCAGAGCGAACCAAAACTTTTTCATAGAGATGTCTCCTCTCACTGAATGGGATGACAACGCCATCGCACCGGTCGCATCTAATCGATGCGGGACAGAGAGAGGGCTACTTGACGTGAGTTTCTTGATAATGCAGTTCCTTCCATTGCCCGGCGCGCTTTACCCAGAGTTCACTGATGTATACCCGTGAGTAGCGTACTTGCGCCTTGGGCGGGAACTGCATGGTGACTTCGTAGATGACCAGGGCGGCGTCCGGCCCCAGCGGAATCAGCTTGAACCCCCACAGCGTATAGTTGTAGACATTCTCGTCTGCCAGTTCGTTTAAAGCTTGTATCTTATTCCGCTCGCCCCTGCCATCGACTTCGACGCCCTCATAGTCGTCCGCTAACAATTCGGCGTAACCCTTCTTGTCTTTGTTCTTCAGCGCCTCCCATTCGGCTTTGATCTTCGATTCGAACATCTCCTTCAGCCCCTCCTTCAGCCCCGAGCCGGCGGAGACGCTGCTGGATTGCTGGCTTTCGCCGGACTTAGGCGGCATTGCGGGTTTTTGCGCCAGGGCAAGAGACGTCAGCCACGCAACACAAACGAAGACGAAGCAATCTCGCATAAGTCCTCCGAAACGAAATGCAGCGAATCTTATCGGCTGCGCGCCAGGTCCGGCGCAACTGAACCCTATTGCAAATCTTTGACTTTCTTTCTCACTGCTGCGAGCAGTGGCGGAGGCAGTTCGGAATAGCCTTCCTGGACTGCAAACCGCTGGCCATCCGTGTATATCCAATCCAAGAGATTGCTTAACGCGGCGGCACGAGCGGAATCGGTGGATTTGATTCGCAGGTAAATCCAGGAGAAACTGGTAATAGGAAAAGAATCAGCTCCGGGTGTGTTGCTCAACGAGGCGGAGAAGCCCTTCCAGCCTGGCGCCTCTGCCGCCTCGCATGCTGCGGTCATGCTCTCGGTGGAAGCTTTAACAAACTTACCGGCGCGATTCAGTACCGCGGCTTGGGGAATACCACCCTTCACCGCGTATTGATACTCCACGTAGCCAATGGAGCCGGGGCTGTTTTTCACTTTGTCGGCCATATCGGAACTGCGTTCCGCCGGCGCGCCAACCGGCCACTTGGGTGAAGGGGTAACTCCAATTTGGGCGCGAAACTTGGCACTTATCTTGGAGAGAAAGTCAGTGAGGACGTAGTTGGATCCCTTTCCCGGGGGGCGGTTGACCACTTGGATCGGAAGATTCGGCAAAGCGATCTCTGGATTCAGCTTCACGATTTGTGGCGCATTCCACGTCGTCACATCGCCGAGGAAGATCCCGGCCAACACTTCCCCCGAAAGCCGAAGCTCCTGGTGTACTTCGGGGAGGTTATAGATGGGAACGATCCCGATGAGCACGACCGGCAGTTCGATCAAACTGCCCTCTTTCCGCTCCTTATCTGTAAGCTGAGCTTCCCCGGCGGCAAAGTCGCCCGCGCCATGTGAAATCTGCTTGATCCCTTCGCTGGTGCCGACCGGGAGGTATCGCATCTGCATGTTGGGGTTGCGCTTGTCGTACTCCTGTGCCCACCGGTTGTAGAGAGGCGCTGGTACTGTCGACCCGGACCCCACCAGGACAACCGCGCTTTGAGCCTTGGCAGGAGTGCTGCCCAGCACGAGAGCAAGAAAGGACAACAACCAGATATGCGAGAGCAAACGGCGGCTAGGATGTCGCTGCGCAATGCTCAACGCCAAAAAAAAACTTGCAGGTACCTTCATCGTGTTCCTCCTCAATTGTGGCCGGACTGTCAAACGCACCCATCCTCCTGGCCATCGGAATACTGAAATTAGCTGATGACTGTAAGTTACCATCGCTTTGCGTGAACCCACACTGTCGCGTAATGCGTAGCTGTTGTCAGACTAGGAACGGCCATCGCTCCCACCCCCCCGCTCTCCCCGAAGGCTGGAGTCGAATTCTCACCCCAACGACGCGGAGTCAACGAGAGAGGCGAGCATTCGCGTGGCCTTGAGTTTCTACCGGTGAGCTCGAGGAGCTGTCGCTGCCGCCGCTGAAACGGCGCCTAACTTGATCTCTTGGAAAAGCAAGAATCCATTTCAGAGAAAGGCACGGATAGACTGGCTTCTTACGGGGCGTGAACTCACTGAAGTTGAAGCGCCCGCCGACCCGCCATCGGTGAGAGGATTCGTCCATCAAACTGCAAACTGTGAAACTGCCTTGATGCCGGGCTCGCGATAAGCGTATTGCCAGTGTAGCGTCCGCGAAATAACTGGACAACTATTAGTCTTGTCCAATACAAGAT
>PLIC01000264.1 GCA_003139995.1 Candidatus Acidiflorens stordalenmirensis
TCCTTCGATTGGAAAAGACTGCGAGGGAGAACCCACTGGTGTCGGCTGCGGCAGCCCACTTCTCGAAAAGCGCGAGAAGTGGGGCACCCCCTGATCTGGTTAGTTAGAAAAAGTCAGAAGCAAAGTCAAAGGCAGCGGACCGGAGTGTCCGCTCTACGCTTAAATGTCCGGGATTCTTAGCGGGTGGCCGATTTTACTGAAAGCTGAGAGCTGACAGCTGAGAGGTGCCCCTAAATCGGAGTGCTCCCCTTAAACAGCCAGATCAAATCAATAATCAGAATAATCACCACCATCGGCCCCAGGCGTGCGGCGCGCATCTCCGGCGGCCACGTATAACGCTCCTTTCCAGGAATGGACGGAGAACAAGACGGGGGTGCCCCACTTCTCGCGTTTTTCGAGAAGTGGGCCGCTTACTGCTTGCTCCAGACTTTTTCGTCACCAATGGACGGTGCGCGCTGTCACCGTCGCCGACATGGTTGCGCGACTACTCTGTTGCCATGCGGCACACTCTGCGACGCTACTACGGCGCTGGAGACTTGCATTTCATCACTTGCAGTTGCTATCGCCGGCAGCCATTACTCGGCACGGCGCGCCGTCGGAACCTATTGCTGACTGTGTTGGAGCAGGTGCGCAGGCGCTATCAGTTCGTCGTCGTCGGTTACGTGGTCATGCCCGAGCACATTCACCTTCTGATCAGCGAACCGCAGGTAAAAACTCCTTCGACCGTGATGCAAGCTCTCAAACTTGGATTTGCGCGCCGCGTAATCGCGGATGCGCAACGACTCGGAGTGCGCCACGATCCCACTTCTCGAAAAACGCGAGAAGTGGGGCACCCCCATACCGCGCAGCACGTCTGGCAGAAACGGTTCTATGACTTCAACGTATGGACCGAACACAAACGCATCGAGAAACTCCGCTACATGCATCGCAATCCGGTGCAGCGCGGGTTGGTAGCGTCCCCGGAACTATGGCGTTGGAGCAGCTTCCGCGCGTATGCCCTCGGCGAAGCTGGTCCGGTAAGGGTAAACGAGTGGGAAGTGCTCAAGATGAAGATTCGACCGCCAGCCGCGTAGGACCAAGACCATTCCAGCGTCGGCCGTGCGGCGGCCCACTTCTCGAAAAGCGCGAGAAGTGGGGCACCCCCGACCTGGTTCGTTAGAAAAAAATGAAGATCAAAGTCAAAATCAAAATCAAAGGCAGCGGACAGGAGTGTCCGCTCCACACGTGCACACGCAAAAATGCCCGGGATTCTTGCGAATCTCGGGCACTTGTTATAGCTTAGCGTCGTTCCCTAGACAGCGGTAACGTTCTCCGCTTGCCAGCCTTTGGGGCCCTTGGTCACGTCGAACTGCACGGTTTGGCCTTCTTGCAGGCTCTTGAAGCCGCCCGCTTGAATGGCTGAGAAATGCACGAAAACGTCTTCGCCATTTTGACGGCTGATAAAGCCGTAGCCCTTGGCGTCGTTAAACCACTTCACTGTTCCTTGTTCTGCCATTGATATTCCTATTCTTGTTTCTTGAAATGTGCTGAGAAGATTCGCTGCTGTAGAGGGGGTTGACGCTGGTTGGCGGTACCGACCTTCAACTGCTTGTGAGTCAAACTTAGCAGACACAGTATAGCACAATAAACGGGCAAAAGGCTCGAAACTTTGGTCGGGGGGTGGTGGCCGGCTGGTTAGACTCCGATAAGCCCTTTTGGCTCAATGATGTGGGATCGTTTCCATAGCCGCCATTCACCAGACGGTTGCCGAGCTTCGTGCCGAGCTTCGCTCGTCTGGATAGCTAAACCACTCCAGCCCGCGAAAGGCGCGCGGTCTGGGGACCCCGGCGTGGGCGGCTGTCGCTACGTGTGGCGTGCTGCTCGGACAGAATCGAGCGTGGACCAAAACGATTGTCTTTGAGTTACCGTATAAGCTGCTCATGATCGCTTTCCTCACCCTCGAACTGCGCATCGAAGGCGCGCACTCGCTCAAAGACAAGCGTCAGGTCACGCGCAGCCTTAAAGACCGCCTACGCTCCTCGTTCAACGTCGCCGTCGCCGAACTCGAACCTAGCCTGCTCTGGAATCAGGCGACGATCGGCGTGGTCAGCGTCTCCCACTCGCACGATTACCTCGACGGCCTGATGAAAAACGTGGAGCGGCAGGCCACGCGCATCGCCAACAACGCGGGCGCCGAAGTGACCGATTCGTTCATGGAGTTTCTGTGATGGCAGGTTTCATGCCCACCCCCGGAACCTGCCTTTTCTGATATCCTCAAACGTTTTCCTCCATTCGAGGTGCGCCTTGGAGCGTCGTGGCCAGAAATATCATCGCGGACGGCTGAGCGAGGCCATTCGCGAAGAGATCGAGACCATCCTCGAAGGGGAGCTTGGCGATCCTCGCATCGGCTTGGCCAGCGTCAGCTCCGTGGTCATGGCCGAAGACGCGCGTTCCGCGCACGTCATGGTCAGCGTTGCCGGCGATGAGGCCGAGGCCGAACGCACGCTCGAAGGCCTGGCCGCCGCCAGGAATTTTGTCCGGCACGAACTCGCGGAACGGCTGCGTTTGCGCCGCCCTCCGGAACTTTATTTCCAGATCGATCGTGCGGATGAATTGGAGAGCCGGGTGGACGAGCTTCTCGGCCGCGCCAAGAAACGTAGCCGGAAGGATGCGGAGCCCAGCCCCTAAAGGGGTGGCTGAGTTCGGAGGACTTATGGCATCGCTAAAGCGATGGCCTGATACGAAACTCGGGGCTATGGCGAATCCAGGGTTGCTATGGCCACGGGCAGCTGCCGAGCTGTGCTCGGCTTGGACGGGCGAGGGCGCCCGTCCCCACACGAGCGGGAACTGATGGCTGAGGGCGTTTCATGCTAGAGCGGGTTCTACGAGAAATTCGCGCGCGTCGCCGCTTCATAGTGACCTCGCACGTCCGGCCCGACGGAGACGGCATCGGCTCTGCCCTGGCCTGTAGCCAGATCCTGCGCATGATGGGCAAAGACGCCGAAGTCGTCATACACGACGGCGTCCCCCGTATTTATCAGAACCTTCCCTTCGCCGATCGCGTCATTCAGGCCGATGCGGTTCCTCCGAACGATGCCGTCATCCTGCTCGAATGCGACAGCACCGGGCGCACGCTGCTCGATGGCCTGGAAAAATGTTTCCTCATCAACATTGACCATCACGCAAGCGGCCGCAATTTCGCCGACATCAACTGGATCGACTCCAGCGTGATGGCCACCGCCGAACTTATTTTCCGTCTAGCCCGTCTCGCCTGCGTTCCCGTCGACCGCGACATCGCCACCTGCCTCTACACAGCGCTCATGACCGACACAGGCTCCTTCATGTT
Source organism: Candidatus Acidiflorens stordalenmirensis (assembly GCA_003139995.1). Classification (GTDB taxonomy): domain Bacteria; phylum Acidobacteriota; class Terriglobia; order Terriglobales; family Acidobacteriaceae; genus Acidiflorens; species Acidiflorens stordalenmirensis. Next base: position 3,326 of record PLIC01000264.1, read on the forward strand.
CGAAGGCACCAACGAGCACACCTTCACCGTTGCGCGCGAACTTGTGCTTGCCGGAGCCGACCCCGCGCTTTGCGCGCGCCATATCTATTTCGGACATTCCACCGCCAAGGTTCGTTTGCTCGGCGCCGCGCTCTCCAATCTGCATCGCGAAGGCCCGCTCGCCTGGATCTGGATCACGCAGGACCAGATGCAGCGTTTCGGCGCCCGCGAAGAAGATTGCGAGGGCCTGGTCAACTACGCGCTCTCCATGGCCGACGTGCAGGTCGCGATCTTCTTTCGCGAACTTCCCGACCGCCGCTATCGCGTCAGCCTCCGCAGCAAAGGAGAAGTGAACGTGTCCGCGGTGGCCGAGCATTTCGGTGGCGGCGGCCACAAATGCGCCAGCGGCTGTTCGATCGACGGGCCTCTGGCCGTCGCCGTGTCCCGAATTGTGGATCGCCTGCGCGCAGAACCTGTAGCCTTTAATGCGGGCTTACGAACGAGCTAGCGAACCGGACGAATGAATCAAAGAATGAATCCGCGAACCCGCACCGATGTGCTGCTGCTGGTAGCGTTCTGCGGATTCCTTTTCTTCTATGGACTCGGTGCTTTCGGCCTGCTCGGCGCGGACGAACCCCGCTACGCGCAAGTGGCGCGCGAAATGCTCGACCGCTCCGATTGGGTTACGCCCACGCTGCAAGGCAAACCGTGGCTCGAAAAGCCAGTGCTGTATTACTGGCAGGCGATGCTGTCGTTCCGTGTGGCTGGCATCACCGACCAGGCTGCCCGCCCGCCCGCCGCTTTCGATGCGGCCATGCTCATCGCCGCCATCTACTTTTTTCTCCGCCGCTTCCGCCCCGGCAGTGAACTCGACGGCGCCCTCATCACGGCGAGTTGCGCCGCCGTCGTTATCTTTGCCCACGCCGCCGCGACCGACATGCCGCTGGCCGCTGCCTTCGCCATCGCATTGCTTGCCTGGTATGCGTGGTACGAAAGCCAGCGCCGCATCTATCTTGCTGCGTTTTACATTTTTCTGGCGCTTGGAACCTTAGCCAAAGGCCCGGTCGCGCCCGCCCTCGCCGCCGTCATCATTTTTCTCTTCGTAGCCGTAAAGCGTGACTGGCGCGCCATCCCGGGCACCTTCTGGCTCCCCGGCATCGCTCTCTACCTCGCCGTCATGCTGCCCTGGTACATCGCCGTCCAACTGCGCAATCCGGAATTCTTCCGCGTCTTCATCTTGGAACACAATCTCGCCCGCTTCTCCGAGGACGTCTATCACCACCGCCAGCCCTTCTGGTTTTACCTGCCCGTGTTCCTGCTGGCCATGATGCCCTGGACGCTCGCGCTCATCCTCGCCGTCGCCGAACGCGCCCGCCTGATCTGGGCCGAAGGCAAAGAAGCTTTCTCCAGCCCGGAAGATTCGTGGCCGCTGTTCCTTCTCATCTGGATGCTCGTGCCTATCCTGTTTTTCAGCGCATCGCAATCCAAGCTGCCGGGCTATATTTTGCCTGCCGTTCCCGCTGGCGCGCTGCTGGTTGCCGAATACCTCGCCGTCCGCCGCAGCGAAGGAGCAAAGTTCTCGCCTCTGTTCGCAGCCGGTCATGGAATTCTCTGCGGACTGCTGATCTTTGCCGCTCTTTCGGCCGCCTCCGTGGCGGTCAATCACCACCTGCTGTGGCGAACCGGAACCTACGTCGCCGCTGCCATTGCCGCCGTGTTTGCGCTCGGCATCGCCGCCGCGCTTCTCTCCCGCGCCGGACTCGGCCTGCTGCGCCCCGCGACCATGATCGCCGTCGTCGTAAGCGTAGCCGCCGTCATTCGTTTCGCCGCGCCCGTCATCGACGCCACTCAATCCGCGCGTCCTATTGCCGAAAGCATTCAGGCCTTTTCGGGCGAACCGGTCCCTGTCGCCCTTTATCACGTCAATCGCGTGCAGGAATACGGCCTCGAGTTTTATCTCAATCGTCCGGCGAAGCCGTACGAAAGCGGAAATGTCCCGGCCGCAGCTCATGTCCTGGTTGCCGCACAAGGTACGCAGTCCCAAGTCGCCCAACTCGTTCCCGGACGCCGAGTGTCATACTTAACCAGCATCCCTGAGCAGAAGTTGGATTTGTACTGGGTTGGAAAGTAGGTTTCAAGGTTTCAGAGTTTCAAGCTTTCAAGGACTTGACGCTTTACTCTGAAACCTTGAAACTCTGAAACCTTGCTCTTATATGGAAGTCCTCGATCTCCGACACTTCTCTTCCGCCGACCTTCGCCCGCTGCTGGAAGATGAGATCGCCTTGTGGGGACGCCTGCTCTCGTGGGACTACACCACTTCCGCCGGGATGATTCTCCGCTACATGGACGCCAAAATCCTCCCCGGCTACGCCGCCATCGAGCGCGGCAGCATCTTTGGCTACTCCTTCTTTGTCTACGAGCAGAGCAAGGGCGTCATCGGCGACCTCTTCGTCCGTGACTCTGTCCGCGACGGAGCGCGCACTTCTGACCGTCACGAAGTCGAAGAAACTTTGCTCACCCACGTCATCGAAACCCTGCAGCAGTCGCCCGGCATCCATCGCGTGGAGGCGCAGTTGCTGGCGCACAACGCCGGAGAAGTCTCGCGCCCCTTTCTGCAACAGGGCTTCAGCCGCCATCCCCGCGTCTTCATGAACTTCGATATAGGACGGCATCCGCAAGCTTCGCTGCCCACTCTGCCGCCACAGTTCGAAATCCGTCCCTGGTCGGAGGACGAATACCAATCCGCCGCCGCCCTGATCACCGCCTCCTACCGCGGACACGTCGATTCCGATATCAACGATCAGTATCGCACCCTTGCCGGCTCGCTGCGCTTTCTCAACAACATCGTGCGCTTCCCCGGATGCGGCACCTTCGACCCCCAAGCATCCTTCGCCGTGTTCCAGCGTCGCACCCGCACGCTGGTTGGACTCATCCTCTGCTCGCTGGTGCGCCCCGATGTTGGACACATCACCCAGGTCTGCGTGCTTCCCGAATACCGGTCCGCCGGCCTCGGCGAAGCCATGCTGGCCGCCTCGACCAAGAATCTCCGCGGCCGGGGATTCCATTTCATCTCGCTGACGGTAACGGAGGCGAATGACCGCGCGATTGCGCTCTATAAACGGATCGGATTTGAATCCACACGGGTGTTTGACGCGTTTGTTTGGGAGGGGTAAGAGCTGTGAGCATCCTGCGCAGGTAGGAACGTGGTCATTTACCTAGCAATGTTGCCCAATTGGACCAATACGTTGACCAAGCAGATGGAAAGACCGCGACGACGAGGCGATTTGTGCTGCTGGCAGGTCCGCAACTGACGACGGCGTACCGCCTGATGTTTGGAAACTCGGAAGGAAAAAGAGATCGAAAGTGCTCGCCTCCATTCGCTCCTGTAGTTTTCCACTGGCGGATCAGGGCACTCATTTCATTCTCAAGCTTCTCTTTGTCCGCGTAGTCAATGCGGCTGAATGTGTACATCCCGTCCCAACGAACGCGCTTGAAGTCCTCTGCTGCGCAACCTTCCTGAAGGTAGGGGATGTGGATCCGCTTTAAGCTACGGCCGGTTTCGCTGCGAAATGCCGTAGCGAATACTTGGGCTGCAATAGTTTCGAGTTGTCCCTGATCTACGTTCGCGGATTGGCAACGAGCGGCGGGAGACAAGGACGAAACCATCAGAATGGCCAACGCCGCTTCGAAGTACCGAACGTAAAAAGGCACGATACATTCTAATACTCAGCGGTTAGCCATTGGCACTTATTAGCGCATCGAGAGTTGTGGTGACTACAGGCAGGCTGCCGAGCTGCGCTCGGCTTGGACGGGCGGGACGCCCGTCTCCACACAAACCTTGCAAAACAAAAAACCTCCGCGTCGTCCTTCCCCGTGACGACGCAGAGTTTGGTTTGGAAACCGGAGTCTCGATGCAAGATCGTCGCGAGCCACGGACCCTTGTACCCAGTTGGACGCAAGCACATCACCGAGGGGGCAGGTTTTGAATCCAATCCAAGTTGGTTTCCACTTCATAAAACGAGAACGCCCGCCAATCCCCTTGGCGCCGGGAAGAAAAATGTTAAGTTTGTAACCGCGAGCCTGCCGACCTTCTTTGATTCGTTTCTATCCGATGGATGTCACGGAGCTTATTGCCGCAGAAGGTTCTTCGCGATGAAGAAGACGTTCGCCGGGCGTTCTGCCAGCCGCCGCATGTAGTAGGGATACCACTCGGTGCCGAATGGGATGTAGACGCGCACGCCCCAGCCATCTTTCACCAAGCCCTGCTGCAGATCGCGCCGGATGCCGTGCAGCATTTGGAATTCAAAAGCGCTGCGCGGGATATTCTCACGCGTGGCAAACGCCTTAGCTTCTTTAATAATGGTCTCGTCGTGGGTCGCGAGGCCATGAAAGACGCCGCTTTTCATCAGGATCTTCATCAGCTTCACGTAGCTCGAGTCAACCTCGGACTTCTTCTGGAAGGCGATGTCCGCGGGCTCTTTGTATGCGCCTTTGCAGAGCCGTATGCGGATGCGCTCGGAGAGCAACTTCTCGACGTCGGCCTCGGCTCGGCGCATGTACGACTGGATCACCGTCCCCACGTTGTTTGCGTTTCCCGGAACACGGTGGAGTTCGTGAACGAAGTCGAGGGTGCGCTGGGTGTAGGGCGATCCTTCCATATCGACGCGGACAAAATTTTTCGGCGACATGCTGGCCGCCTTGGCGACCAGTCCGCGGACGATTTCGTAGGCCATTTTCTCGTCCACGTCCAGGCCCATGTGGGTCAGCTTCAGGCTGATATTCGCGTTCAGTTTGTGGGCGGCGATTTCGTCGAGCAGGTGGTGGTAAAGCTGGGCGCTGGCGCGGGCTTCGTCGGCGTTAGTAACGTTCTCGCCCAGATTGTCGATGGAGACGCCGGCGCCAATTTGATTCATCGCGGCGGCGGCGCGAATCGCGTCCGCAACCTCTGTGCCGGCGACGAAGCGGGCGGAAGTGCGTTGGCCCAAGCGGGAGCGTTCGGCGATCGCGCGCAGCCAGCGGCTCTCCGACAATGCAATGAAGATTGCCCTTAACATTATGCACCTGATTTTCGCGGATTAAGACTGCCAGAGGCGGGCTTTGGCATTGGCATTCCAGTATTTTCTACCACAAAGCGGGCACGCTGGGCATGATCTGGATCACGACGAGATGTGAGCATGATGCGGTCGTGGCCGGCGTGTCCCCCTAGTGCCGATCGAGGACAGCGACCCCGATTTCTCCTGATGCTGGCCCTCGGCGCCAATCGGCAACGGGCGAGCTCCGCCCAATCGTGTAGAATACCGTTTGTCTATGAACCTGCCGGCCATACAACAAGCCTTACGCGAGCGCAACATTGGCGCTTGGCTTTTCTACGATCATCACCATCGCGACCCAATCTCTTACCGCGTTCTTGGGCTGCCGGACGGGCTCATGGTTACGCGGCGCTGGTACTACCTGATCCCCGCCGAAGGCGAGCCCGTCAAGCTGGTTCACAAGATCGAGTCGGGACACCTGGACAGCTTGCCCGGCGCGAAGAAACAGTACGCCGGATGGCAGGAACTGTTCGACGGCTTGAAGCAGATGCTGGCCCCGTATCGCGATGTGGCGATGCAGTATTCGCCCAACAACTTTGTCTTCACCATTTCCATGGTGGACGCGGGAACGGTGGACATGATCCGCGGGCTGGGCAAGAACATTATCAGCGCGGCGGACCTGATCGCGCAGTTTGAAACGACGCTGACGGAGGAACAGATCAAGTCGCACTTCGCGGCGCGCGATGTGATTGACGCGGTGACCGCCGAGGCGTTCAAGGAAATTGGACGGCGCGTTCGCAGCGGCGGCGCGCACGAGCACGAAATCCAGCAATTTTTCATGGAAGCATTCCAGCGCGAGAACATGGTGACGGACGATCCGCCGATCGTGGCCGTGAACGCCAACAGCGGCAACCCGCACTACGATCCGAGCGCAAGCCGCCCGGTGCCGATTCGCGAAGGCGACCTTGTTCTGCTGGACGTGTGGGCGAAAAAGAATACGCCGGGCGCGGTTTACTACGACATCACTTGGATGGGATTTGTGGGCAAGGCCCCGTCGGACCGGCAGCGCGAGCTTTTCAAGATTGTGAGCGAGGCCCGCGACATCGGCGTGAAGACCGTGCAGAACGCCGCCGCCGCCGGCAAGCCGATCGCGGGATGGGAAGTGGATCGCGCGGTGCGCGACCACATCAAGCAGGCGAAATACGGAGAGTACTTCATCCACCGCACGGGCCACTCGATTGCCACCGAGGTGCATGCGAATGGCGCGAACATGGACGATTTGGAAATTCACGACGAGCGCCGCATTCTCCCGAATACCTGTTTCTCGATCGAGCCCGGAATCTACCTGCCCGAGTTCGGCGTGCGCTCGGAAGTGAATGTGCTGGTGCGACCCGGAAGCGCCGAGGTCACTGGTAAAATCCAACGAGAGATCGTGACGATCTGAATGGCCAAGCCGACGACAGATAAAAAGACAGACAAATCAAAAAATGCGGTCTCAGTGCGTGGGCCGGAGTACCCGCTCACGACGATGGCGGTGGTCGCGCCGATTGTGGGCTGGCTGATTCCGGGCGGCGGACACATCCTGCTGAAGCGCTATGTGCGCGGCGTGCTCCTGCTGGTATCGGTGGTCGCGATGTTCCTGATTGGGCTCGGCATGCAGGGGCGGATTTACAAGCCGAACGGCGGAGACATCCTCGACATACTCGGCTTCGTTGGCGATGTGGGCTCGGGAGCGCTTTATTTTCTGGCGCGCATCATGGACTGGGGCAACGTGATGGCAGCGAATGCTGCCGCGGATTACGGCAAGACGTTTCTGATCGTGGCCGGACTGCTGAACTTTCTTGCGGTGGCCGATGCGCACCACATTGCGCTGGGGAAGAAACCGTGAACATCAACTTGTCGCACTTCTCGGCCGCGGTGGTGTTCGCGCTGTTCGCGTCGGTGGTCTTCGGCATCACGCTGCGCAGTTCCACGAAGGAACAGGTGCGGTATGGCCTCTACTGCTTCGCCATGTTCGTCGGTGGAGTTTTTCTGGCGGGATGGGTGATGGCGCTGATCAGACGATAGGCGGACTGGGTGTCAGTTCCCGGTTCTCGGTTCGCAGTTTCTGACTCCTTCCAGACTGCGGAAAGACGCCATCATAGCTCATCTCGGGAACGAGCGCAGGCAACGCCGCTTTCAGCGAGTACACCGACCGAGCCCGCATTCGGTGACAGCAAACAGGTTGTGCCCCCAATTTCGCTGGCCTAGCGGCTGCCCGAGGCACTGCACCAGCGAGCCACAAGAGAGCAACGGACCCGAAGCACCATGGAATTTTCCCAAATGGGATACAGATAGGCAACACGAAGTCTGTAAGTTGTTGAAAGCCGACGTAGCTCAGTTGGCAGAGCAGCCGATTCGTAAACCGCTACGCTGTTTTCGTCCTCGATAAGATTCAATGAGATACCCGTGTTGCATAGGGAGAAACGGGGTCATTCGGGCGTACTTGTCAGCGAAATGTTCGACAAAATGTTAGACAGCTTTACAACAGCCCGAAGCTATCTATCCTCCGAAGTGCTTGATGATTCCTGCCAACTCAGACAGAATCGTCCGCCTTATGCGGCATAGATTGCGTTCAAGGTTTTTCAGGGCGTCTGTGTTGCCGATGCCTTTTAGGGCTGCTTCAGCCCCATCAAGCATCTTGTCTTTTCTCTCACCGATTGCGCTGAGTGCTTCTAGGAGTCCCTTCAGCTTGTCGTATTCAGCTTGTGCTTCTGCGTGTCTCATGCTGCCCTCCTGTCCTTCGTTCTACCAGAGCGGGTCCGTGAGCAACTGATTACCGAGGTAAGTTTGCTTAGGTTTTTGCTTAGGTTATGGTCTTGACAATAGGCACTTTATGAAAAACGTAATCGCAGTAATCGTCATCGCACTGGCGCTGATCGGATCGGCATTCGCAAAAAAGAACAAGTATAGCAACATCGTCATCCCGCCGGGCGCTTGCTTAGCGGTCACGCCTGGCGGCGCGGCGTGTTACTCGTGGCTTACTAAAACGATAGACGCATCGTATTGCTACCCTTACGTGGAGTCAACGAACCTACCGATTCGTGCGACGAACAGTTGGTATGAGAAAAAGGATCTTGAAACACGTGAAGATCGCGGCGCAAAAATCGTGCTCGTCAACAAGGCGACGTATCACGTCAGGGGCAAAGATTCCGTCCAGGTGCCGACTGATGATTCCAAAACCGCCGGTGCTGTGGATTTAACACAGAGCCTCGAAACAGGCTGTAGCAAGTGACTCGACGCGGGACCGGGGATCGTATCAGGGCATCGCTTTAGCGATGCCGTAATTCCCCTCGGATCAGATGCCCCTTCAGGGGCTGGGCATACTCTCAATCCCTAAATTCTTCGGACGTTATTATTCGGGTGGTTCGGGTTGCAGGCCGTCGCCGGGGGCGAGCGGCAGGCGGGAGGCCCCGCGGAGCAGGCCGCGTTCCTGAGGCGAGAAGGCGTACCTGTACTGCTCGGAGTTGATGAGCCGGTCGCGTTGTTCGGGCGTCAGTCCGCGCATGCCGCGGATCGCCCGGTTGACGGCCTGGCGGCGGTCGGGCGGCAACTGTTGGAACTGCTGAAAGAGCTGGCGCGCCTGCTGCTTCTGATTAGGAGTCAGGTGCTCCCAGGTTTCCATGCGGTTGAGCACGCGCTCCTGCTGCTCTGGAGGCAGGCTGGAAAAATGCTGCAACCTCCTTTGCAACCGCGCTTGCTGTTGCGGCGGAAGCTTGCGGAACTGCGGATCGTTTTCGAGGGCGCGGCGCTGCTGCGCGGGCGGCAGATCTTTATAGCGGCGGAGCCAGTTTCCGGCGTGGCCGGGCTGATTCTGCGGCGGATGGACTTGATTGGGGCGGCTGGGGCTGGGACGACCTTCTTTCTGAAAGTAGTGCCACTGCCCGTCCGCATGTTGCGATTGCGGATGCTGTTGCTGTGGACGTTGCGGCGGCGAATACCGGTTTTGGGCGAACGAGGTTTGGGCGAACAACGGCGTCAGCAGCAGAAGCGCTGCCAGACAGCTCGTAATTTTTGTCCGGCCCAACATGCCTTGGTCCCCTGTTACTGGTCTTACATTGCCCACGGATCTCACGGATTCGCGGTTACGTCGTCCTGCACCTGCAGTTCGTCGAGCATATCGAAATCGGCGTACAAGTCGTCGTTTCTTTCCAGTGCCTGCAAGTCGCCAACGGCAGTTCCCGGTTCAACCGGCAGGCCGAGAGACGGAGGATTGGTCGATATGGCTTCGGTCTGAAAAATATACGACTTACTGCCAATGCCAACCACCAGCGCTCCGGCAAGTACTACGCCAGCCGCCGACATGGCCCACGCCGGACGCCGCAGCCAACTCAGCCATCCCGCAGCCGGACGCGCCATTTCTTCGCGCAGGCGCGCCTCGAAGCGGGTATCGAAATACGGAGACGGCTCGGGCGCTTGCCATTCATCGAGCAGCGCCATGGTCTTCTGCAAGTCGCGCAGATGGGCGGCACAGGCGGCACAGGATGCGATGTGTTTCTCGATCTCAATCGTCGGCTCCGGCGTCGAAGCGTGCATGCCGGCAGCCAGGTCCGGCAACAGTTCGCGAATTTGATTGCAATTCATACTGCTTTCCTCTACTTCCCCGAAACGAACTCCTTCAGCTGCTCGCGCAGCGTTTCGTAGGCGCGAAACAGCAACGACTTGGTGGCGGACTCGCTGAGCTTCAGCACTCCGGCAATCTCACGGTAATCCATCTGCTGATACTTGTGCATGATGACCGCCAAGCGCTGGCGCTCGGGCAGCGCGTTCACCTTGCTGCGGATGGCCGCCAGCCGCTCCCGCTTCAATATCTGCTCTTCCGCGGTGAGCGACTCGTCGGCCAGGTCGGGCGTCTTGCCAGTTTCCTGGTCCGGCTCATCCAGGCGCAGCGTGTTTTCCGGACGCTCGTGGCGCGTATCGCGCGCGTGGTTGACGGCCAGGTTGGTCGCGATGCGATACAGCCAGGTCGTGAACTTGGCGCTCGGCTCGTAACTCGCGCGCGAGCGGTACACGCGCAGAAACACTTCCTGCGCCAGTTCCTCGGCGGTCGCCGGGTTGTGGCACAAGCGGTGCATGAAACCTACCATCGGCCGGCGATACTTCTGCACCAGGTATGCGAAGGCGGATTCGTCGCCCGTCTTCACCCGCAGCATCACGTCGACGTCGGAAACGGCGGCATCCGTGGTGACGATGGAATTTGCCATGGTCTCGGGCGCAGAAGCAGGCGCGGGAGCTCCTGTAAAGTGCAGCAGCCCGCGATCGAACATTCCGCGACCCGGCACTCCGCCATCCAGCAGTCCGCGATCCAACGGTCCGCGATCAATGGCCACGCTGCTCACACTGGTAGAAACCCCGTCCGGGGCAGAAAGTTGCGCGTCTTCGGGAGCAGGAACGCGCGCGGAAGTGTTTTCCCGTGAATCAGTTACGGATGGAGCGTCGGGAATGTCGGAAGCGGCCATGAAAGGGCGACAGAAAGAGGCTACCGGGAGCGGCGAAGGCGGTCAAGAGGCTGGGTGGATGCCGAAAGGATGGGCACGATTTACTCCAATAAGAAAGCCGCATTCCGTGGGCGCTTAACTCAGCGGTAGAGTACCATCCTCACACTCTAACTAGAGCAAATCCATAGTTGCTGTAGCCGCCGGCAACTGCCGAGTTGCGCTCGGCATGGACGGGCGAGGGCGCCCGTCCCCACACGAGCGGGATACAGCAACGCTGAATCCGCTCTAGACACGCGGAATCAAGGCGTTAGCAGGCATTTCGGGAACAGTTGAGCAGGTTTAGAGCAGTCGGATATTAACTCCGTTCCCTGATTCGTTCCCGGATTCCATGCCAGTTTTTGAGGCTGGAATGCTTTCGGGAAGCGGTAGCAACCACAACGGGCAGTAATTCAGGAGTCGGTTTCTTGATTGTCCCTCAGACCCCTGTTGCTGAAACGATCAGAAATCGACAATCCAACATCGCTCACAATCGTTCGAGCCTCATCTGATCCCGAACGCTCTCTCGATCCCGGATCACTCGCGCCTTCGCACCATCCACCAGCACCTCCGCGGGTTTGCCGCGCGTATTGTAGTTCGATCCCAGCACGGCGCCGTACGCCCCCGTATCCAGGATGGCCAGCAAATCGCCTTCCCGCACGACCGGCAGTTCGCGGTCGCGAGCAAGGAAGTCGCCGGTCTCGCAGATCGGCCCGACTACATCGGTCGTCTCCGTGTCCTCGGCTGAGCGAGTCACGGGCACAATCTCGTGATAGGCGCGGTACAAGGACGGCCGCAGCAGGTCATTCATGGCCGCATCCACGATCAGGAAGCGCCTGCTGTTATTCGTTTTCCGGTAAATCACGCGCGTCAGGAGTACGCCCGCCGGGCCCACGATGGACCTCCCCGGCTCCAACAGCAGATGCACGTTCGACCGGCGCAAGGGCTTGAGCACAGCCCGAGCGTAGGCGGAAATACGCTGGGCGAAATTTTCCGCGGCGCCCTCGTAAGAAATTCCGAGGCCCCCGCCCGCATCGACATAGCGGATATCGTGCCCCTCGGTGCGGAGCGTGCGCACGAGGCCGGCAACCCTCTCCAGCGCGGCAGCGAAAGAACTGACATCCGTAATCTGCGACCCGATGTGGACGCTCACTCCCGCCACCCTCAGATACGGCTGCTTGGCGGCCTTTGAGTAAAGAGTTCCAGCCTCGGGAATTGGCACGCCGAACTTGTGCTCGTGCAAGCCGGTCGAGATATAGGGATGGGTCTTCGCCGAAACGTCGGGATTGACGCGCACTGCGATCGCGGCTTGCCTTTTCACACGGGCTGCGGTCTCGGCAAGCGCCTCCAGTTCCGAGGCGCTCTCAATGTTAAACAGGAGGATTCCGGCCCGTAGGGCGAGTTCCATCTCCGGCACGGTTTTGCCGACACCGGAAAACACCACGCGTTTCGCCGCGTGGCCATCCACGCGCAGAACTCGTTCGAGCTCTCCGCCGGAGACCACATCGAAGCCCGCGCCCGCGCGCGCGATTAAGCGCAGAATGGCCAACGAGGAGTTGGCCTTCACGGAATAACAAAGCGTGTGCGGGACTGAGCGGAAAGCGTGGGCGAACGCCCTTATCCGCTCGCGGATCATCGCCGCCGAGTACACGTAGAGCGGCGTTCCATGGCTCGCCGCGAGCCGTTCGAGGGCAACGGATTCACAAAACAAGGCGGGCTGCGCCCCGCCACGGACCGCGCACTGGTAGGCAAAGGCGGGAGGCCGGAGGAATTCAGGTTTGGCGGTGCGCTTCACCAGAAATCTCCTTTTGCAGCCCGGAATCGCTCGAATTGTACTGCCCGTGAGCGGTCTTGCAACGCCAAAGCTGCATCTGCGAACGAAAAGCGGAGTGACGCCGCACCATGTTGGGCCTTGCCGCGCAATCGAGATCGTTCCCCGTCGGTTTCTCGGACACTGCTCCCTCTTCCTTCATTCTCACGATTCGGGTTTAGATCGGCCACGGTCGTGAAGTTCGTTATCGGTAAAGGCCAAATATGAGGTCATGTTCAGTCGCCCCCAAGAGCGCACGTAAACAACTCTATCCCTATGCGCCCTACCTATTAACAGATGGATCGCCTCTCTTGAGAAGGGTTTCAACTTGTCGAAAAACAGATTGCTAGAGTGTGTTTCACAAATGCCTTTCAGCTTGGAAGGCGCATCCCTCGGGGGCTAAAGCCCGAATTTTTCCGGGCCTTAAGCGGCACGGCTAAAGTCGTGCCCTACCCATAACCAATTCGTCTCCAATTCCGGTTAGGACAGCATCTATCTTAAGGGCCGTCGGGGTCCGTCCCGTCCACTCGCTGCGCTCGCTCAGGGACAGCCGAGGCGGCTGTCGCCACATGGGCCGTAATGAACTACTGGCTGCCCTTCTGCCCCGCCTGAAACTTCGTCCAGGGCCCCGCCTTCATATCGCGCAGCAGCGGCTTCTGCCAGGAATATTCGGGATGCCGCTCCAGAAAATCCGCCGCCACAAAATCCGCGCCACAGGGATGGCCGGCGCGCGCCACGAAACTCATGTTCTCAGCCATCTTGCTATCCGTAGCTTTTCCCTGCACCGCGCCTCCGGGATTGTACGCATCCCATTCCCACTGTTTCACGCCACGCGACGAAGCATCGACATGTCCGCACAACGAGCGCTCGTTGGGCTGTTCTTTCTTCTCGAAGCTGTCGAAATGATCCGCCAGGAACTCCTCGGCCATCTCGACGTCAATCGTTCCCTTAGCGTGCTGCATCATCTCATCCGCGCGGGCATGCCGCGCATTCATCGAAGACGATGCGTCGTTGGGATCGAAGCCGCTGGTTTCCTCGCGGACCAGCTTGGGATCGCGGGGGAAATTCGAACTCACGAAATATCCATCTTTCGTCCGCCACAGCGGAGTATTTTTCAGGCCGAGTTCGAGATAGGCGATCTCACCGGTCTTGCGGTCGCCGATGAGCCAGTCGTTGGCATAGCCCCCGTTGTTGCCTTCCTTGATGATGCGCACGTAGTCGTCGATGCTCTGGGCGTACTGCAGCGCTTTGCGCGAGCGCATGAATTCCGGCTTGCCCTTCGGGTCCCATCCCTCGAATTGAGTGATCGTGGTTTCGGTGATCATGATGCCAGCCGAGTTCACGCCGAAGTCGTCGTCGCTGGTGATCACCCCGGGAAACCCGTCCATGAGAATGCGCTGCCCGTTCTGCGGCACGATGTCGAAGATCACCACCCAGCGTTCGCCCTCCAGGTAACCGGTCCAGTTGTTGTGGGCGATCACGATCTGGCGATCCTTGGTGTAGCTGCCGGTGGCGATGAAGGCGGTGCAATTGCCTGGAGCAGCCAACTTCGGCGCGTTCGCCGGCTTCCCCGGCTTGTTCGCGGTTTTCTTATTGGCCGCTTTCTTGTTCAACTTGTTCAACCACGGCACGTAGTAGTCCGGCACTTCCTCAAACGCATTGAGGGCCACGATATCGTAGACGTCGAGGTCCACGCCGTGCGCCTTCACACCGTCGGCGATGCCCTGCAATTCCTGCTGATACTCGGCGTCGATGTGGGGCCACAGCTTCGCGCGCGCCGTCTTGCGGAAGAACTCCCAGTCGCGCTGTGTGGCATGCGTGTCGAACAGCTTGATCGCTTCGAACGCGTCTTCGATCTCGGCCGCCAGCAGATACCCGTGCTGGAAACCGATATCGGAGGGAGATCCCTCCAGATGAACGTAGGTCCACCCGCCCCGCTGGAAGCGGTAGGCCTTTTGCAGCCGCGGATCGGAAGCAGCCGAAATGGCGTTTTGCGGCTGCGCCGCGCACATCGACGCAACCAAGAGCACCGCGGTCGTTGCGCCCGCGGTAGCCATCAACTTCGCAAGAACAAAACAGAAACGCCTATCCCCCATGGAATCCTCTTGATTTCGGATCTACAGACGTTGGGTAGTCTTTCACACCGGAAATGGTATGTCTAGACAGCGTCTGGCAATGATACCGATCTCAACCGGTTGAGATGCCCAGGGGTCTTCTTGGATGGAGTTTTCCCAATACAAAATCACTCGTCGTTGTTCTCACCGCCATCGTTGTTCTCACCGCCGAGCTACACCGCTTTCACAGTGGGTGTAAACCTCGCCATCGGCAATCCCTCAGGGGCTAAAGCCCGCATTTCTCGCGGTCGTTCGCGGCACCCTCCGGCTTCGCTCAGGGCAGGCTCTGGAAGCCGTGCCCTGCCCAGAACCAGACCGCAGTCTGCGGTAACCATGAAAACGGTCTACTTCGGCTTCGGCCCGACGACCTTGTAGTCCACATGCCAGAGGATGTAGCACCTCGCATCAGGCTTGAGCAATTCCTCGGGGTACCCTTCGTGAAGCGCAAGATGTGGGGTTGATCCGATCGTCCGACTTCAGATGAGACCCTTGCGGACTTTCAGAAGGAAATCCTCGGCATCAGCACGCGCCTTCTCCATGATCCTCTGATCGTAGCCGTGTTCCATTTTCACTTCATGAAGTACAAGTTCCACAGCGACCTTCGGTTTGTATCCTCGCTTTATGAGAATCCGGGCGCGGTCTGCGAAAGCGGTGTCAGCATTCCGGTTTGTTTCCTGTTTCGCCGCAGAAAGGCTGGTCTCAACCTGGCATTTGTGCTCGCGAAAGCTCACATCGGCTAGGCGGTCGTAAGCACTCTTAGCCTCTTCTCCAAGCAGCGTGGGGACGGGGAATCTCCATCGGCAATTCGAGCAGGCCCAACCGGTTGCATCGCCCTCGATCCAGATCAAGAAGCGCACCATATCGGCACCCCAACATATTACCGCAACGGACACCGACACGATTTAGCGCAGAGGAAGTCGGGCCAAGGGATGAAAAGAAGATGTCTGGGAGGTGCGGGCGAAGGCCGGAGTTCTTCGGAAATTACTGTTGTAATCAGATTTCACTGATATGCCAGTTCAGGCGTGGTCGATGGCATAATTCTGTGTCCGACAAACGGAGTAGATACCTTCAAGAAATTCAATGGAAACGCTGGTGCGTTTGATACGTCGCAAGTAGCGGTGTATCAAGACAACATGCAGTCTTACAGCACAAGCGAATCGGCGATCGGCTTCACTACGACATCGTTCCTGATGTGGTCCTGGAGATTGGCTCAGCACCCCACCAGGTCACGTTTGCGGTATGATTCTCGGCTACAGTTTTCCAACAAAAGAGGTGCCGCCCATGTCACCACGGAAGCCGGTGGTTTTGTTGCTGCTCACAGTACTTATGGTTATTCCGACGATTGCGCAGAACGCGGGCCCTGCGTTCAGCATTCCCAATACTACGTTAGCGATCAACTCGCCGACGCCACTTTCCCCGCGAGTCGTGCACTACGAGATCGATGCCAAGTACGACGCCAAGACGCACGGGCTCGACGCCGAAGAGACTCTCACTTACCACAACCTCACTGGGCAAGCATTAGACATATTTCCGTTCCACCTTTATCTCAACGCCTTTCAGCCAACTTCCACATGGATCAGGGAGACGAAAAGGGACGGCACTCGAGACGTTACGTTCGAAAAGTGGGAGAGCAAGAACTATGGGTCTGAGGAGATCAAGCGTTTCGAGGTGGTGGGACAAGGCGATCTGACGTCGCAGCTGCAGTTCATACAGCCGGACGACGCTAACAAAGACGACAAGAGTGTGGTCCAGGTGCATCTGCCGAAGCCGATTCCGCCGGATGGCTACGTGGAGTTCAAGATCACATTCCACGATCAATTCCCTGAAACTTTGGAGCGAACGGGCTGGAAGCGCGACTTCCTGCTGGGCGGACAGTGGTTCCCCAAAGTCGGCGTATGGTGGCACGGGGCCTGGAACTGTCATCAGTTTCATGGCGCAACTGAATTTTTTGCCGACTTCGGCGTGTATGACGTGAAGCTCACGGTCCCGCAGTTTGAGATGGTCGGAGCGACCGGGGTTGAAGTTGGCAATGTCAACCATCCAGATGGCACAAAGAGCGTGAGCTACCACGCCGATGACGTACACGATTTCGCGTGGACTGCGAGTCCCCACTACAAAGTCTATGAGGACAACTTTCAGGGGAGTATGGGGCCGGTAAAGCTGAACATCATGATGCAGCCCGCGCACCTGGGTCAGGAAGAACGGCATGCGCGAATCCTAAAGCAGACTCTGGATCACTTTGAACGCTGGTACGGGCCTTACCCGTACAAGACGCTGACGTTGGTGGATCCGGAGGTTGGGTCGGCGGCAGAAGGCATGGAGTATCCGACCTTTATCACGGGTGGGACCAACTGGTGGATGCCGAAGGGCTTCTATTTGCCGGAACTGGTGATCGAACATGAATTCGGGCACCAGTATTGGTACGGAATGGTCGCGACCAACGAGTTCGAAGACGCCTGGATGGATGAGGGCATCAACAGCTACACCGAACTGAAGATCCTGGATGACATTCTGGGCCCACGCACTTCGATCATGAATCAGTGGGGCATAACAATGGGCGAACGAGAGATGCAGAGATTGAGTTACATCTCGGTGGCCGATCTCGACCCTATAGCGCGCAACGGGTGGCAGTATGCGAGCTACCAGTCTTACGGTGGAATTAGTTATGGGAAGACTGCCTCGATCTTGCTTACGCTGGAAGGCATAATCGGCGAGGATACGATGCGGCAGGCGATGCATACGTACTTCATGCGTTACCGATTTACTCATCCGACCAAGGAAGATTTTCTCAAGACGATTGAGGAAGTTTCCGGCAGAGACTTGCGCTGGTATTTCAACCAGGCGGTGTATGGGACCGAGGTGCTGGACTATGAAGTGCTAAAGGTGAAATCCACGCCGGTGGACTGGTACAAGGAAAAGTTTAAGGAGAAAAAAGGTAAGACAGAGTACGAGTCAGAAGTGATAATCCACCGCAAGGGGGACTTCATTTTTCCCGTCGATGTCGCCATCGCGTTCGACAACGGCGACAAGGTCCGCGAACACTGGGACGGCCAGGACCGGTGGATCCGATACAGCTATCAAAAGAAGGCCAAGGTGGCGACGGTAGAAATCGACCCCGACCACAAGATCCATATCGACCACAACAACTTCAACAACAGCGATCTGGCGGAACGAAGTGAGAAGCCGACACGCAAACTGACGAACTATTGGACATTCGTGACCCAGTTTATTGCCCAACTTCTGGCGTGGTGGATGGTATAGGAGCGAAATCTTATGAATGATAAACGAAGCCTTCTTTCCAACGGAGCGGCCATCGTCCGCCGGAACAAGCGATACGTCGTCTGGTTTTTTGTGCTGAACTTGGCTTTGGCCTCAATGGGCGCGGCGGCCTTCCGCCTGCATGCGGCCAGCGTGCTCGACCGCAGCCTCTATGCGGATGGTGTGCTGCATGGATTCGACCTGGGCATTTTTGTGGAAATGCTAAGCCGCCCGGAGTTTGGCCCGATGCAGGCGTCGACGGTTCCAGGGCTGATACTGGCGTTTTTGTTCTTTGTGCTGACATTGATATTTCTGCCCGGTGTATTTCTCGGATATGCGTCCGATCGCCGGATCTCGCGGGAAGAGTTCTTCCGCGCGTGCGGAAAAAACGTGTGGCGGTTCGTCCGTCTGGCGATTCTGTTTGCGATCTTCGCGGGGATCGTAGGTGGAATTTTGAATGGCATCCAGTATGCGCTGGCCAAGGCTGCGGATAAGACTTCCTACGAGAAGCTGCCTTTCTACGTTCAGTTGATCAGCTTTACTGTGATTTTCCTGGCGCTCACGGCGATCCGGATCTGGTTCGACCTGGCGGAAGCAGACGTGGTGATCACGGATCAAAAAGCGGTTCGCAAGTCGGTGGGCAAAGCTTATCGGCAAACCCGCGCGAATCTGGGCCGGTTGTTTGGCGCTTATGTAACGATCTCGGTTGTCGCACTGCTGGTGCTGACGATCGGACTGGTGATCTGGAATGTCATAGTTCCGCCGGCCAGCGTATGGGGAGCGTTTCTAATCGGTCAGCTGATTCTTTTGCTGCTGTTGGCCACCCGCTTCTGGCAGCGCGCTGTAGCAGTGTCTTTTTACTCGACAGCGGTGGCTGAAACTCCAGTGGAAAAACAGCCCGCACCGGTCAACCTTACAGCGGCGGCAACACCGCAAGCTGGCGGGATCTGAGAAATGCACGGGGACTGCTTAAGTACTTCAAAGTACGTCACAGCCGGTTTCCCAACGGGGGCTGAAAGCCCTGCCTCCCCAAACGAGAACGTAAGCTAGGGAGTGTTAACACTAAT
>PLIC01000215.1 GCA_003139995.1 Candidatus Acidiflorens stordalenmirensis
ATTCTTAAATGGCTTGACGCGTTCACAGCGCCACGGCTGGCAAGCCGAAGGAAAGGAGGTTTTCCACAGCGGGGTTGCTGTGGTGCAACCAAAAAACGCTGTACCAAAGAAACTCTTGTGCCGGACGCGCCAAAGGCGGAAAATGAAGCGTTTTTCAGGAGGCGCTTTTGTCCGACCGCAAGTATAGGCAACGCGGATACCAGGATTCCGGTGCCGGACCGAAAAAAGAGTTCGAGAAGCCGGCGGCTCCTAGAAAAGAGAATACGTTCGGGCCGCGCCCGATCAACATGCCGGGAACGCGCACCGTTTCCCGCTGCGCGGAATGCGGAGCGCTGCTGCAGAATCTCTCGGCTCCGGTCGGGCAATGCCCGAAGTGCGGGTTCGATCTGCACGCCTGCAAACAGTGCGAACACTTCGACCCGTCCAGCCGCTTCGAATGCAATCAGCCGGTTCCCGCCAGAATCTCTCCCAAAGACAAACGCAATGACTGCTCGCTGTATTCCATGCGCGTGATGGTCGAAAAAGAAACATCCAGCAAAGGCACTCAGCGCCCGAATGACGCGCGCGCGGCGTTTGACAATCTGTTCAAGGATTGAGTTCTCGGTTCTCGGTTAAAGCTCGTTTTTTCTCAAGCCGCTTTGCCTTGTTTCTTGCCTGTTACTCTCAAGTCATTAACCCGTGTTTACCACTACCCCCCTATCTAATGGAATCATGGGGTTAGGCTGTGGAAAACCTCCAAAATCTAGAGCGCAAAGGACTTATATGGAAAATATTCCGGAATAAGGAGTTAGCACAATCCTTTGCTTCGCTCGGGATTTTGGCAGCGGGCTGACACCCGCTAAACGCCTCAACTTATGTTTATCAAAGAGCCACTGGCAGATGGATCTGGCGCGGCCGGGGTGGCCTTGGTTGGGGTGTGGCGCACCTCGGCTGCGACAGATCAGGGAACATTGTCGCGCACGACGGATTGGAAGTCTGTGATGCGGCTCACGGCTGGTTTGTGATGAAAAATGAGTTGGAACATCGCCCATGCGTCTGCGGCCGAATCCCGCTCATCGCAAAGTGCGCGGTGAGAGGGGTGCCCGGCCTTTCAGATTGACGGCTCGCAGATGCCGCCATCCGTTTGTTGGGGTGGTGTGCTCCAAAGTTCCGCCACGGCGTGGACCGGGGTGCCGACCCGGATATTCATCTCTTGCACGAGGTACCTGCACACACTCCCCTTGCGTTCATCTCGCGAGCGGCGCTTAGCATCCTCACCTGGCGGGTGGCCTGCCCTATCGCAATCATTTCAAAACCGAAGGGTGCCCCGTCGAAGCTCCGCTTGGGCGGGGATTTTGACTTCGGTCGCGGGCGAGTGGCCCACGTTTTGGGCGCGACCTAATTCCGAAACGTGCTCCTCGCCTCATTCCTTGCCCGCGGCGGCTTTCTTTGCGTCCTCGAGCTGGGTGATCTCGACGGTTCCTTCGGGGAACTTGGCGGTGATTTTTAGTTTTTCCGCCCAGGGCTCTGACGAAATCCTGGAGCGTGCTCACGTACATATCCGCGCGGCGCTTGTGGGTGCTTCCTCAGGGGCTAAAGCCCGCATTTCTAGAGGTCCTAATCGGCGCGGCTGAAGCCGCGCCCCTTCAAGACAAAGTCAAAACCTTAGTTTTTCCGCTGCCTGTGAGGCTGTGCCGCCCCACAAACCGCCTTCCTCAAGGATTCATCACAAACGCGGTGTGATGGGGTTCACTTACAAGTGGCGCACAGACGGGGAATCATGGTAATTGGGACAGTGTTGCTTTGGGGCGGCTGGGTCCTCGGTCGCCGCGGATAGACGCAGCAAGCCGCGTCTCTACGAAGGATCTGACCTTAATGTTTTGTCTTTTGTTTCATACTTCATGCGGGAAACAGGAGATGGAAAATACCTTTATATCCGGAGAGGATTGCTCGGTGTCAGCATATTAAAGTCGACGGGACGCAGTGCGGATCGCCAGCGCTGCGCGAGGAGAAATTTTGTTACTTTCACATGCGATGGCGCCGGAAGAGCATGGACGTTGACCTGAACGTCCAAGAGCACGGGACAATAACGCTGCCGACGCTCGAGGACACGAATTCCATCCAGGTGGGACTGGCCGAGGTGATGCGGTTGCTGGCGACACAGCAGATCGATCACCGGACGGCGGCGCTGTTGCTGTATGCCATGCAGACCGCTTCGGCCAATCTGAAACATACGTCATTTGAGCCGGAGCCGACGCAGGTGGTGATTGATCGCGAGTGCGTGGGGCGGCGTCCGATTGGGGCTACGGCGTGGTCCACGGTGGAAGGGCGCGAGTACGACGAGGTGGAGAACGACGACGTGCAGAAAGACGAATCGGAGAAGGAAGTCGGAGAGTGTGAGGCGGAGTTAAGGCAACTGGTCGAAGGGGTGGCGCGTGATCCGGGGTTTCTGGGCAGGCGGATTAGCGAGCGCGGAAGCGAGCGGTAAGAGGGAATTCGTCGAGAAGTGAGGCTCTTCGACTCCGATCAGAATGACCGGTTGGAGGGTGGCAGCGTCCCACGTCTCGAAAAAGCGCGAGACGAGGGGCACTGCCGCTACGGCTTCTGGGTTGGGCGCAGCAGGATTTCGCTGGCGAACGATTGCGGGGCCTGGGTCACGATCATGGCTACGACGTGGGCTACGTCCGAGGCTTGCAGCATCTTCCCGGCATTCATTCCCTCATGCGGGCTGAACTCGGTGTTGGTAGAGCCGGGGCAAATGACCGAGACGCGAATGTTGTGGGGCCGCAATTCCTCCGCTACTGAGTAGGTCAATCCATTCAAGCCCCATTTCGAGGCGGCATAGGCGGCTCCGTTGGGCAGGGCGTTCTTGCCGGCGAGGGACGAGATGTTGAGGATGTGGCCGCTGCGGGCTTTGATCATCAGTGGCGCGAGGCTGCGGATGCAGTAATACACGCCGCGCAAGTTCGTGTTCAGCACGCGGTCCCAATTGTCGGGCGCAAGCTGATGGAGAGGACCGCCCGCGCCGCCGATGCCGGCATTGTTGACGAGAATGTCGATGCGGTGGAAGGTGCGCTCGATGCGCTCGGCGAGCGCTTCGACCGAATGCAGATCGGTGACATCACATTCGATCACGGAACTTTTCTCCGAACTCGGGCCGCCGCTGTTCTGGATGGCGGCGGAGGTTTGTTCGAGTGCTTCGCGCGAGCGTCCGCACAAGACGGTGCTCGCGCCGAGTTCGGCGAGCGTCAAGGCGATGGCCCGGCCAATGCCGCGTCCGGCGCCGGTGATGACAGCGACTTGCCCAGTGAGCGGCGAGTTCGATGCGGTTTTCGTCAAGACGGGATCCTCCCGGAGAACATTATTTCATTTTTGCGTCGGTTGTATTGTGCATCAAAGGGATCGGCTGAGGGGAATCCAAACCAGGCGGCGCTTCCCGCGTCGAAACGGGCAAGAGGGAAGAAATCGAGCAAGGCGCTTGCCTTAGCGGGGCTACATCCTTATAATCCGCTCACCGGAATAATGTTAAGCCGACCGCATATCGGCAGGCGGCCCATGACTTTCGGGACCAGTGAGTGTGAGTGTCAGTGAAGGACCGGTTCATGGTGCAAGCCCGACGCCAGGATGGGATGAAATCGGGCAAGATGTATACTCCAGCTTCCCCGAAGAGTTAAGGAGCCACAAGAATGAAGAAGATTGTTCTCGCGATGTTGCTGGTTGCCGCAGTTGCCGCCGTCGCTCAAAGCACATCCGCGCCAGTGCCGCAAGGCGCCGCGCCAGTGCCGCAAGGTGCTGCGCCAGTGCCGCAAGGTGCTGCGCCAG
The DNA here is from genome assembly GCA_003139995.1 of Candidatus Acidiflorens stordalenmirensis. Lineage (GTDB taxonomy): Bacteria > Acidobacteriota > Terriglobia > Terriglobales > Acidobacteriaceae > Acidiflorens > Acidiflorens stordalenmirensis. Next base: position 3,802 of record PLIC01000215.1, read on the forward strand.
TGCCGCAAGGTGCTGCGCCAGTGCCGCAAGGCGCCGCGCCAGTGCCGCAAGGTGCCGCGCCGGTGCCGGCAGCGCCCCAGAAAAAAGAAATCAAAGACCCGGCCGAATATAACGCGTATGTAGGCGCCGTGCAGCAGCAGGACGCTGCGGCCAAGATTAGCGGCCTGGAAGCGTTTGTGACTCAGTATCCCAACAGCGTGATGAAGGAAGACGCGCTGGAACTTTTAATGGGCGCCTATCAGCAGACAGCTAATCAGCCCAAGACGCTGGAAACGGCGCAGAAGGTTTTGCTGGCGAACCCTTGCAACATCCGGGCGTTGGCGCTGCTGGTCTACACCAAGCGGGCGCTGGCGGAAGCGGGCCAGAATGCGCAACAGAATCTTGCCGACGCAGGCCAGAACGGCGTAAAAGGCTTGCAGTGTCTGCAAACTGTGACCAAGCCGGATGGCACGGCGGCCCCGGACTGGGAGAAGCTGAAAGCGCAGACGGCCGTGATCTTCAACGGTGCGGCTGGCATGAGTGCGTTCTCCGCCAAGGACTATGCGAAGGCGCAGCAGTATCTGCGGGCCTCGGTGGAAGGGGATCCGACGAACCTGCGCGACGTCTATCCGCTGGCGCTCGCCTACCTGACGGCGGGACCGACGGAAAAAGATGTCGATGGACTTTTCTTTATCGCGCGCGCGGCCAATCTGGCGCAGGGCGCGGGCAAGGACCAGATCACGAAGTTCGGCAAGAGCAAGTACAACAAGTACCACGGAAGCGAGGAGGGATGGAGCGATTTAATGGCTAAGGCCGCAACCGCCACCCTGCCCACCGGCATCACCATTACGCAATACGTGCCGCCAACTCCGGCTGAGCAGTGTGCCGATCTATTGAAGACGAAGAAAACGCAAGAAATGAGCTTTGCGGAGTGGCAGTTATGCCTCTCCGAAGGCAAGCCTGAAGACGCCGACAAGGTGTGGAGTGTGCTGAAAGGGAAGCCGTTGCAGATGGGAGCCCACATCATCAGCATCGACTCCTCCAGCAAAACCACGACCAAACTGCAACTGGCTGGGAGTGAGGACGATGTCGAGGCCAAGCGCGCGGACATCGATCTGACCATGACAGCGGCGATCCCGGCGAAGCAGATGCCGACGGCGGACACGGACTTCCAGTTCGAAGGAACGCCGGTCTCCTACGTGGCGAAGCCGTTTGTGATGACGATGAACGAAGGTGCCTTGCTGGTGAAAGCGGCGCCGAAGGCACCGCCCAAAAAGAAGCCGGCCGCGCACTGAAGTTCAGGTCTCAGGTGTCGGGAGAAGCCTGGCTGAGAATAATCTGCAAGAGGAAAAAAGAGGGCGGTCCCGTTCGGGACCGCCCTCTTTAATTTCTTGCCGCAAGATTTCTTGCCGCAAGCCACGGGTGGCGTTTAGCGAGCTTGTCTTCTCTCCAGCGTGAGGGGACGCGCGCTGCGCGGCGGACGCTTGGCGCCGGCGCGCAACGGACGAACATCAATTTTGAGCTCCTGCAGGGTCCGGCTGAGCGTGTTGCGGTGCATGCCCAATTGTCGCGCCGCCTTGCACTGATTGCCCCGGTTTTCCTCGAGCACGGTCACGATAAAACGCTTCTTAAATTCACGGACTGCTTCCGAATAGAGGATATTGCTTTTGTACATCTGAAGAATGAGTGCTTCCAGTTGATCTTTCACTTGCTGCCTCGTTTCCGCACGTGCACAGCCTAAAATATTTTGACCGACAAATTAACCCGGAGCCATCTCATCGTGGACCGAGGGACTGCTCCGCCGGATCGCTCAGGGGCTAAAGCCCGTCGTTCTTGGTTCTGAGTGGCACGCCTGAAGCCGCGCCCTACCCAAAACAATTTGTGAGACAACTTCTACTTCGACAGCCCGGACGATTGCGGCCGAACAGTATCCGTTGCCGAATGCACCTGCCGCATGTAATCCAAGCCCTGGTAGAAGCGGTGACGCAATTCCGGCGGTGCGAGCCAGATCGCAGCCCTTCCACCTACCAGGAAATATGGAGCGAACTCCGATCCCTCCAGCCACTTCGCAGCTGGCGCAAAAGCGGCCATGGCGGTCAATACGACAGCCACCACCAGGACACCCTTCAACAAACCCAGGACCGCGCCTAGAATCCGGTCAATCGTGCTCAGACCGGCTTTCCTCATTGCCCAACGCGCGATCTGTCCGGCAATGCCGGCAACGATCAGGACCGTGAAAAAAATGATCAGGAAACCGGCGATCTCGCCTAGCCACGGCGATTTCAAATAAGGCGCGAACCAATCTGCCAGGCGATGATACTGCCAGGCAGCCAGCAGGTATCCCACAACCAAGCCAGCCAGCTTGAAGGCTTCGTGGAAGAAGCCTTCAAGGGCCGCCGCAGTCACAGAGAACACCAGAAAGCCGAGGATGATCCAGTCCGCAATGCTCATGGTTCAGAGATTCGAAGTTCACAGGATCCGAATGCAATGGTCGAATTCAATGACACCAGCGCACGCCGCCTAAATCTCCAACTCGCGTCCCGTTAACTGACGGTATGCCTCGAGGTACTTTTCGCTTGTCCGCCGCGCCACTTCCTGGGGGAGGGCCGGCGCGGGCGGTTGTTTGTTCCAGCGAATTTCTTCGAGGTAATCCCGTACATACTGCTTATCGTAGGAATCCTGCGCCTTGCCCGGTTGGTAGGTGTCGGCCGGCCAGAAGCGCGAGGAATCCGGTGTGAGAACTTCATCCGCCAGGGTGATGCCCTTGGCGGTCTGTCCAAATTCAAACTTGGTGTCGGCGATGATGATGCCGCGCTGCCGCGCATAATCCGCGGCTTTTTTGTAAATACGCAACGTGATGTCACGAAGCTGGCGGCTCAACTCGGGATCGACCAACTGGCACATCTCTTCGAATGAAATGTTGATGTCATGTCCGGTTGTCGCCTTGGTCGCGGGCGTGAACAGGGGCTCCGGCAGCCGGTCGGATTCCCTCAATCCGGGCGGAAGGTCGATGCCGCAGACCGTGCCCGTCGCTTTGTACTCCTTCCATCCGGAGCCGGAAAGGTAGCCGCGCGCCACGCACTCGACTGGACACATTTCGGCGCGCATCACCATCATGGAACGGCCGCGGAGTTCATCCGCGTACTTGCGAATCGCCGCTGGGTAGCGGTTCACGTCGGCAGTGACGAAATGGTTGGGAACGATGTCTTTGAGAAAGTCGAACCAGAACAGCGAGATCTGGGTCAGGACGCGGCCCTTTTGCGGAATGCCGGTCGCCAGAACGTAGTCGAAGGCCGAAATGCGGTCGGTGGCCACGAACAGCAGGTGGTCACCGTCGAGGCAGTAGACGTCGCGGACCTTGCCGCTGGCGTGCAGCTGCAATTCGGAGTAGTCCGTTCGCAGGAGAACTGAATCTAAAATTTCGGGGCTCATCTCTAAATTCACCGGAGAAAAACTTTGCGTATTCTAGCTGGCGTGGAGAATTTGTCAACGACTACGATCACACATGCCAGGGTTACGCCGTCCGGCGTCGCGTCGAAAAGTGTTGACAGTTTCAGTGTAAGCTAAAAGCCTTGTTCAGTGCTGGTTTTCGAGGGATCGCAATGTGGAAAAACTGAGGAAGGCTCTGGAAAAAAAGGCATTGAGTGTTCGCGTCTCAAAAACAAAAACCACTGGATGTGTCAACCGAAAAGTTCTGCCGCGGTGGTGGATCTTCAAACGCACGTAGGAACTCTGCAACAGTTCAAAGCCGGTTGGGCCATTTGCGGGCGGCGTGGAAGACGCGGATTAACTGCACCGCATCGCCGCGCACGCGGTAGGGAACTATGCATGGCGTTCCCGAGACCACTAGCTCCCGAGTGCCGGATATCCGACCGGGCCGACTGAGAGCCGGGAAATGTTCCAGAGCTTCGACCGCTCTTACGATTGCGGCCACGGTCCTGGCAGCAGCATCGGGATTGTCCTGGGAGATGTACTCGGACACGGCAATCAGGTTCGCGCGAGCCGCTCGTAGCCAGTTAACGCGCACGTCGCGTCAAGCGCCTGATCGTCTGCTGCATTTCCTCGTCGGTGGCGAAGTCGCCTGCGTCGGCCTCGGCCAGGCCCTTCTTGATTTCGTTGATCTGCCATTCGTTGACGGAGACATATTCCTGGATTGCTTGAGCGGCGACGAACGAGCGGCTGCGGTTCATCGATTTCGACAAACGGTCGAGCTGGTTCTTGAGTTTGGCTTCCAGGCGGAGAGTGAGGACCGAAGATTCAGGCATGACGTATACATTGTACACCAGATGTATGCATCATACATCGGTTGTATTCTAAACAAGTTTACTCATTTTCGTAGGTGATCCCGTCCCCACACGAGCCTTTATGCCGCTCCGAAGCGCACCGACACGAGTTTTGACACGCCGGGCTCCTGCATGGTCACGCCGTAGAGCACGGGGGCAATGCTCATCGTGCGCTTGCTGTGGGTGATCAGGATGAACTGGGTCTGCACGCTCAGCTCGCGCACCAGATCGGTGAAGCGCGCGATGTTGGCTTCGTCGAGCGGAGCGTCGACTTCGTCGAGAATGCAGAACGGACTGGGTGTGTACTGGAAGATTCCGACCAGCAGCGCGAGTGCAGTTAGCGCCTTTTCGCCGCCGGAGAGCAGCAGCACGTTCTGCAGTTTCTTTCCGGGAGGCGATGCCACCACGTCAATGCCGCTCTCCGCGCTGTTTTCCAGGTCGGTGAGCCGCATGAAGCCGTGTCCGCCTCCGAAAAGCTTGCGGAATGTGGACTGGAAGTTCTCGTTAATCCGATTGAACGCTTCTTCAAATTTCTGCCGTGAAACTTGATCGATCTCGCGAATGGTGGCTGCGGTGTTTTCGATGGCATCGATCAGGTCTTTCCTCTGCGTTCCGAGGAACTCGTGGCGCTCCGCCGTTTCCTTGTACTCTTCGAGAGCCATCATGTTGACCGGGCCCATGGCGTCAAGGCGGGCGCGCATTTCACGGTGGGCCTGATCTTCGGCCGCAAGTTCATCTGAGGTAATCAGCGGGATCGTCGTGTCGGCCATCAGCACTGGGCGTTCGATGCCAAGTTCGTTCAGGCAGGTGTCGGCGAGGTGTTGCAGGTCGGATTGCAGCTTTGCAGCCATGGCCGAGAGCTCACCCCGGCGATCGCGCGCGAAATCGAGTTGCTGACGCGTGCTGCGCAGAAGCTCTTCAATTTCTGCGAGGCGCGCTCGCACTTGCTCAGACTCGAGCTGCAGCAAGCCTTCGCGCGCTTCCCCAGCATTGCGCTCGGCTTCGAACTGCACGGATTGTTCGGCCAGTTGCACGTTCTCGTTTTGCCGTTGCGCGATTTCGGCGCTCGCCGATTCCATTTGGATTTGCAAAGCGGCCGCCCGCTCCCGCATCTCGGCGACAAGCGTCTCGATGCGCTGAAGCAGGGTGGTGGCCGAGCGGTGGCGCTCTTCGAGCGTGGCCACGCGAGCGGCGCGTTGCGAAGTGGTTTCAGCGGCAATGTCTCGCTGGCCGCGCAGAGCGGCGAGGCGGTCTTGTCCGGCTGCAAGCTGCATTTCGAACTTGCTGCGCGCTTCGTCGATCGTGGCCAACTCCGGCTGCCACGATGCGATCAGGCTTTCCTGCTCCTGACGTTCGGCCGCAAGCCGTTGCAGTTCGCGTTCGCAGATTGCAATCCGTTCGCGCACTCGCGACATCTCGCCATCCAATTGCTTGAGCAAATGTCCTGAGGTCATCGCCTGCTTCTCGGCTTCGCGCTTTTCGTCTTCCAGGCGATCGAGCAGGGCAGTGTGCTCCTTGATCTCGCGCCCCAAGGTGAGCGCGAGTATTTCCTTCTCGCGCAGAGCTCGCTCCAATTCTTCGAGCAGGCGCAACACATCGCGCAACTCGCGCTTCATGGAAAGCGGTCCCTCACTGCGCTGCTTGCCTCCGGTGACGGTCACATTGTGGAAGCATTCGCCGGTCTGGGAGAGGAAGAACGCGTCGGGGCTGGAGAGCGCGAGCTCGCGCGCCACCGCGGGATCGGGCACGATGTAGCCGTTCCCCAGCTTCGGGAGGATCACTTCGAGCGACTTGCCGAATCCATTCAGCACGCGAATCGAGTTCTTGAGCGGGAGCACCGTGTCGTTGAGCGGAGAGTAGTGCTGGCTTTCATCGGCGAGAAACGAGAACCTGGCTTGCGAGTCCTCCGGATGCACGAGGAATGTGGCGCGCCCGTTGACGTCGGAGCGCAGCAGGCGCAGGCCTTCGTCGGCGGCGTCCCACGACTTGACCACGACGAAGTTCAGTTCGTCGCGCAGGAAGTCTTCCACGACGCGCTCATAGCGGGGTTCGACTTCGAGGAAATCGGCGAGCACNNTCGGAGCGGATGGAGTCGAGGTGTTTCTTGGTGTCGTTTTCGGCAGAGCGCTTCGCCTCGAGGGTTTCACGCAGGCTCGCGATCTCCGCGGCCAGGCCGCTGGCTCGTTGCGAAACGCTTTCGAATTCCAGAGCAATCTGACCGCGTTGTCCGCCGAAGGTTTCCGATTGCGACGAGGCGGTTGCGATCTCGGCGCGCAGACGCTGCTCCTCGCGGCC
>PLIC01000232.1 GCA_003139995.1 Candidatus Acidiflorens stordalenmirensis
TACCTTCTAAGGAACCGCTCTAGTCTTCGCAACTTCTCGCATTGACGATCCAGCGAGCACCATCTCCTGCAATGTGGCTGGATTCTGGGCGTCAACCGGGAATAGTTTGTCTTCTTTTGAAGTGAAGACGATCTGATCCAAATCCTCCGCCAAAGCATCCTGGGGCGGCAGCGTCTTGTGCGCACCAAAACTCAGCCTGATTTCCTGTCCCACCCCGAACTCCACATCGAAGAACGAGGCGGGAATCACGATATCTCCGGAGAAGCCAGCGGCGGTTTTCCTCCATGCCGTCCTGATCTCCCGGTCATAGTCGTGCGGGTGCGGTCGCGAAGGGAAAAAGTCCTCATCGCAATAGATGCTGGGCTTGGTGCCCATGAAATTGCCGGGGCTCAGGTAGAGATCGTACATGCCAGCCGGCCTGCCAGCCCTGATTTCTTCAGCGGTGTCAAAAACCAAGCGGAAAACATCTCCCTTCTCAACACCCCTTCCCACAAACGGCTGGTACAACTGCGGATCGACGACATCGACTCCGATGTAAAGGTTTTCTTCGTCCCAACCGAAAGCTACGCGTGCGGAAAATTGGCCCAGTCCTTTCCACCATTGTTCTCCGTCTTCCAGTTGCGAGCTGCGATTGAGAACGTACACTTTTCCCGACTGCCATTTTGAAAAATCCCCGCCCAGAACCTGCTGGCCCGCTATTTTGGGCGCAGTCAGGAGATGCTGGTCACGATCCCACTGTATTTTTCCATCGGGCAAATGCTTGAAAGCCGGACTCGCTAAAATGCGATCGAGCTGAGCGCGGAGCGCGTCCGGTATAGGCTCGATTTCTGGTGTCAATTTCTTGAACTGTGCCTGTCCCTTCATCGCAGTCAGGGCAGAGTCCAGGCGAGAGATTTGCGACTCGATGGCTGGCACATCAATCGCCGCCCTGCGTTCCTCAAAGATGTCAGTCAGTTCCGGCTCTTCTCCCTGGCCTGCGGCGTAAATCTGCAGGATCGGCGCGAGAAATGAGACGGCGTCCGCCCCGTATTGGGCGACGAGCGCATGGTGTTGCGACTCTTCGGGATCGTAAGCTGCCGGATTCCACAGGTAATCCGCCACTGTTTCGAGTGGCACCATGGAGGCGTGCGCCTGGCACATCGGATTCGAGACCAGGCCCTGGGTTACAGTGAAGAGCCTGGCCTCCCGTCCGCGAAGAGGATCCAAGATCAGTCGCCATGGATGTCCGTCATTGACGGGAAAGTTATCCCACACGAGCGGCTTGCGCCGAATGTAACCACCCCACTCCGTGGCTTGGGCAACGGTGATCGCTGAGGGAATCACTTCCGTTCCAGTCCAATCCAGCGGGATCTCGGGGCGCACTCCGTTACCTAGCTCGCGAAGATAATCGCGGCTCCCCCATTCATTCGTATAAGTCGTTGGGCAAACCGTCAGACGATTCTGCGCGGAAAGCTCCTTTAGACGAACGTACAAACGGTTGACGAGGTAGACGTGCGCTTGAGCAAGCGTTTGGAATCGCTTCTGGTCCTCGGGATGAACTAAGTCAAACGGAACGTCGTCGAGGAAGAGCGCGAAATCCGTGACTCCAAGTTTGCCGATGCTCTCGAGTTTTCGGGCCAGAGTCTGGAATTCAGCCTCGCTCGAATACGCCATAGAAAGGCCGGGGCTGATGGCATAGGTGAAGTGGACAAAGTTTTCCCGAGCCGCAGCGACCAGCGCGCCCAGCCGTTGCATTTGCTCTGGAGGATAAGGCTCGCGCCAGAGCTTGCGCTCATAAGGATCATCCTTCGGAGCATAAATGTAGGTGTTCATTCTCTGCTGCCCTTCGAAGCGCAGAACGTCGAGCCGGTCGTCGTAGCTCCAGGGCGTTCCATAAAACCCCTCTACAATTCCGCGGATGGGAAAAGATGGGTAATCAGCAATCACCGCTTCTGCACCTTGGTGGACGACGCGTACGGATTGAGGCCTGGGGATGAGTTCCGACGATAGCTGGTCCGGAGGCGTCGCCAGTAGGTCGGGAATTCGCAGCAAGGCGTAATGGTATCCGGCAGCAGAAGTAGCGGCTACGCGGATCTGGGCCAGACCCGAACCGGGCGAATACGTTGCCCGCAGGACATAAGCTTCCCGCGCAAGTTCTGGGGTGGGTTCGACTGCTTCGCCACTGGATAGCTGCCTGAGTTCCGCCAGAAAAGCTGCGGCGCTTTGCGGACGCTCAAACTGGATGAACAATTCTCCATTTCGAGTCTGGCGATGATACCCTCCGGCCACAGAACGTGAGAATTGAGGGAAAGCATGTTGACGCACCGCCAGGTCTTTCAACTCCCGCTGGATTCGGTCGTCTATGCTGGTTGAGGCGACAACTCTCCACACGGGCTGCGACTGCCCAGCGGAAACATACGAGGCGGCACACAACAGAATAGACGCTAAGAAATGTCTCATAGCAGACGACCTGCTCATTCCACGAAAACTACTTCTTCGATCATGTAAGCGGGCAACTCATCTCCGCTCGAAACAACAAAGCAATGGTTGACCAGAATTCGCCTAAAAGCTGATCTTGGCTCCCAGCTGCATTTTCCGGTAGGTGTTGGCGTACCAAATCGCGCCGAAGGCTGAGGTGTTGCTGAAATTCGTGCTCGGCAACCCCAGATTCGGGTGATTGAACACGTCGGTCGCGGAAAGCTTGAACTGCAAGCTGCCTTTTTCGCCAAGGAGTCCCAGAGGAAAGTCCTTAAGCAACGCCATGTCCACGTTTGCCCAGTGCGGACCGTAGATAGTATCGCGGCCCACATCGCCGAAAGTCCCGGCGGGTGGAGCGGCGAAGGCAGAAGTATTGAACCAGCATTGCATCGTTCTGACGTGGTATCCATTGGGGCACGTTCCACCCCACGGATCGCCCACCAGATTAGGACGCAACTGTCCCGAGCCGGCGAAATCAGTCTCTCCCATAATTAGGGTCGTGGGCACGCCGGTGCGAACAAAGAAAATCGAGGAGATCTGCCAGCCGCCGACAAGTCCATTCATTACTCCGCCCTGGTTCAGGATTGGCTTGCCCTTCCCAAAGGGCAGTTCGTAGTTCACGCTCCCGTTGAAAGTCTGGCGGATGTCGTTCACCGCCGGGCCGTAGTTTGAGTTCATGTCGTAGGCGTTCTGATAGTTCTGCCCGAAGCGCTCGTTGGCACCTGCGCCCCCCCAGCCGCCGCCGGTCTGCATATCCAGCACCTTGGACCAAGCGTAGTTAACGCCAAAGGACAAGCCGGATTCGAGGCGTTTATTGGCGATGACGTGCAGCGCGTTGTAGTTGGAGCGGCCCTCGAACAAGGATGCGTTGATTTGGCCAAAGTTCGGATTCGGCCGACTGCTGGCTCCGAGCGGAACCTGGTTAATGTCCATGCCCAACTGGAGGTTCACACCGCGGTTGCCCACGTAGCCGATATCCAGCACCACACCATGGGCAAACTGCTGCTGAACATCAAACTGGTATTCGGCGTAGTACTCCATGGGAATTTTCCATGGAATGTAGGTGACGTTCTGGCCGTTGAGGAGGTCGGCCGTCCGGTTAGCGTTCGTGGGATAAATCGGCGGCGGCGGACCAATCGTGAAGGCCGGCGGATTGGCTTCGTTATCGCAATATGCGCTTTCAGAAAATGTCTGGCTGTTCCAGTTTGGCGGATTCAGGTTTCCAAGCTGAAAGACCGGTTCCACCATACCCTGTGGACTCTGGTTGCATGACAAAGACCCGATCGGGGCCCAACCCTGTCCCCAGGAGGCAGCAGGCGCAAGCGTGTTCTGTCCGGCGAAGATGTTGTAAAGCCCAAAGCCGCCGCGGACGGACAAATTGTTTCGGGGCGACCATGCAAAGCCCACGCGCGGGGCGAAGAAATGCCACATGGTATCAGTCATGGCCGTATGTCCATCCTGACCGCCATACCACATAGCGCCCGACGGGCCGCCTTGAGGATTCGGGATTGAGGGCTGGAAATTCGAGATTTGGTTCTGAGCTTCACTCCATCCGTTTTGGATTACATAGCGCAAACCCAAAGTGAGGGTCAGGTTGGGTCTGACCTTGTATTCATCCTGCACAAACGCCTGTGCGCTCCACATGCGTCCGCCTGTCTCAGGGCTGATGGAAACCCACCAGGACTCCGGCAGCCCGAGGAGGAAGTCGGCATAACCTTCACCTTCGGTGGGAATGGTGTTAAGCGTCTGGTCCACAGGGTTTTGAGTGAGCGCACCACCCCACCAGAAACCGCCCTCCTGCGCATCGCCCCATCCGACATTCGTCCAGTACCGGTCGAATTCGCCGCCAAACTTGAGGATGTGCTTGCCTTTTACCCAAGTGGCATCGTCTGCGTAATTGAAACTCGTTTCGGCGTCCACTGCGACCGGCCATGCGGGATTGCCGATACCGGTATTGAGGCTTCCGTTGATCCAGATATTGGGAAAAAGGTTCCCCGCCGGATTCGCCAAGCCCAATGTGGTTGGCCAGTTTTTCCCCTGGTTCTCGTCGCTGCCGACACCATGCTCGCGGCTGAGCGAAAAACGGAATTCGTTCACCACGTTGGGACTCACCGTCCAAACGTCTGTGAGCTGGCCCTGGGGTTCGTTGCCATGCCAATTTGAGCAATTGATATCGCAAATGGGATCAGCTGCGGGGCTGCTGAAGTTCACAATCATGATTGAACCCGTGAACCGGTTTTTGGGCGAGATGTCGAAATCCAGCTTGCCGTTGATCCACTGGTTCGTGCCGATGCCGGGCAAAAGTTCATAAAAGTTGTTTACATTTCCTGTTCCCGGAAGATTGGGAGCAAGAAAGTAGCTTTGAATCTTGGCAGCCACTGGGTCCCAGCGGTTCGACGGAATGACGTTGCCGGGAAAAGGCGTGCGGCAAATTACTCCGCTCGGCAATGCCTGTGTCGTCAGGGGATCGAAAATCTGTCCGTTGATGACCTGCTGGCCGGTGCAGGGATTGATGATCGGGTTGTTGTTAGCATCAACCGCCGGCGATCCCAACAGCATGGAAAAATCACCCTGGAGGTATCCTTGGCCGCCGTTCGGCTGGAGACCAGTTGTGGGATACGACTCATAAGTTGGCTGGCCGATGTTGGAGGGATTTCTTTCATAACTGACGAAGAAGAAGGCCTTGTTCTTAACGATGGGGCCGCCGAGATTGGCGCCATATTCATTCCAGTGAAACGGTGGCCTGGTGAACGGGGCTGGCAGAGCGAATTTATTGACAGCATTGACGGCGCCGTTCTCCATGTATTCGTATACTTCACCGTGAAATTTGTTCGTACCACTTTTGGTAATTACATTGAATACAGAGAGTCCGTTGCCGTGCTCGGCGCCGAAATTCGCGGTCGAAAGACTGACCTCCTGAATAGTTTCAATTGGCGGCTGCAGCGCATCCGGGTTTGATGACTGGCCCAGCATGGCGCTGCCGCCGTCAATTTGCCAACTGGAAAAGTATGGCTGCTGGCCGTTGACGGCGACGCCTTGGCCTGTGGCTTCTTCTCCACCGCCGGGATTCACACCGGGCACGGCCGCAAATAAATCCATCCAATTGCGGTCGATGCTGGGAGCGGCGCTCACCATAGCGGCAGTGAGTGTGGTGTTCTTTTCGCCCGACTCGGTCTGCACAAGCGGTGCCTCCGCCGTCACCGAGACTTTTTCCGCGACAGCTCCCACTTCCAAAGTGGCATTGATGGTCGCAGTGTTCAGATAGAGAGTGATGCCGGAGCGGACCAGGGTCTTGAAGCCGCTTTTGACAAAAGTGACGGTGTATTGGCCCGGTTGCACATAGGGCATGTCGTACACTCCGGAGGCGTCAGAGGTCGCTGTTAGGTTGATGCCGGTGTTGATGTTGGTGATGGTGACCTTAACGCCTTGAATGAGGGCTCCGGTTGAATCGGAGACCGTTCCGCGGATTTCGCCTGCCTGCGTGCCCTGCGCCACCGCGGTGCTCCACGATACAGATGCCAACACAACTAGGAAAACGGAAACAGCCAGCTTTGAATTAAATAAAGACATTGCCTGCTCCTGTCCTTGGCCCAACAGCGCGCCGTAATCTCGGTCTCTGGGCGTGTTGAAAAGTGCGAACAGCCGCCAGCGAACTTCTAAAATCAGCTCATCTTCGATTCCAGAAAAAGCCGCGTCAAGTTCAAAACAGTTTGCCCGATGTAACGAACATCGACGTAACATTCGCCTTAACAGTACGAGACTTGACACCCATGTTAATGGGAGTATTTTGAGGCAATTAGCTGCGATCTCTCCGCATGTCAAATGAGCCGAGGGAACGGGGGAGGAAGAAACGGGAACTCGTATATCAGATGCACGACGCCGGCGCTTTCGCGAACTTCGTTGGGCGCTCTTGGTAGTTCTAACGTTGCTGGGGGCCACTTTTGCATGTGGCCAGGCCGGACACGCACAGAACACCCTCTTAACGAATGCGGCTACATCCTTAATCAACCGCAAGGCCGCCTTCCTCAATGGATGGGCGTGGCAGGACATCGAGCAGGTGCCTAATTATTACCAGGGCGACAGCGACGTAGGAACCTCCAGCATCGGAACCGCGTTTCTGGATATGTACAACGCCACCGGCAGCCCGGCGTACCTCAACGCGGCCGAAGAAGCCGCCAACTGGTTGGTGTCTGCGCAAACCTCAGCCGGATGGTGGCCTGACTATGACAACCCTAGCAGCTTGAGTCCGAGCGGACCGGCCAATTATGGTTTCTCGAGCCTGGACGATGGCGCGTCAGGCCAAGCGATTTTCCTGTATCGGATGTATCGGCTAACCGGCAACCCGGCGTATGAAACGGCGGCGCTGGATGGTGCAGACTGGCTTGTTTCGTACGCCTCGGCCCCACACGGCCAGTCGTGTCCATCGCAACAATGCTTCTGGCATTGGTGGGTGCCATCGAGCAATGGGAAGATCGTCTATCTCGGTCTTGGATCGGGGGTCGCCGGAGTTTTCTACGGTCTCGACAAACTCGCTCAGTGGACGGGGAATGGAATCTACGAAGAATATGCGCTCGCCGGCGCCGCATATGAAGAAAACAAGATTTCATCGACCGGCTCGACAGTCGAGTACGCCGGAGCGAATACCAGCTCGACTGCTTTCTATGATGGCGCGGCCGGCATTGCTTTCGCATATTACAGCCTATATCAGCACACCGGAACCGCGCGCTGGCTCGCCGACGCCAACAAGATTATGGCATGGGTGCGATCGCAAGAGATCGCCGAGTCCAGCGGGGTTGTGTGGCCGCATCAGGTAGGAGGCGACAGCCCCGATACCGCAAATTACCCAAGCATGGCGTATGGAAACGCCGGCATCGGCTGGGCGGAGCTTCAGGCCTACAAGATCACTGGCGCGTCGGTGGATCTTCAAACGGCTGAAGCCGCGGGGGATTATCTGGTTGTGTCAGAGCAATCACAATCGGGTGGCTGTGCGTGGGAAGAGCCGTTCGGGACAACCAATTACTACACCTCAGAAGATGAAGGCGCAGCAGGGATCGGCTATTTCCTGTACGACCTCCACCTGGCGACGGGAACCGCTTCCTACAACAGGGCGGCACTAGCTGCCGCGAAGTGGATACAAGCTCAAGCATTCTCGGATTCCGATGGGTATTACTGGGGCGTGAACAACTATGTGGGAAATGGAGGGTGGCAATCTCTGAAAGAACCCTCTCGCGACTGGGGTGCCGCTGGCATTGGGATGTTTGGCGCTCGGCTAAGCGGCGGTCCGGACGATCAGCCGCGAGATGTGGCTGGCTTGACCGGCTCATCGTCGCCGAGCTTCATGCTTTTGGCTTCGCCCAGCAGTGTGACCGTCACCCAGGGGGCGACTGGCGGCACGAGCACTATTACGGTGATCGACGTGGGAGGATTCACGGACAGCGTAACGCTGACCGCATCCGGCCTGCCCAACGGCGTTACCGCATCGTTCAGCACGAACCCCACTACTTCAACCAGCAGTCTGACGCTGACGGCCAACTCCTCGGCTATGACGGGAACGGCAAGGTTGACGATCACCGGCGCTTCCGGCGGCCTGACGGCGAACACGGCCATCACTCTTACGATCAAACGCGCCAGGCACGATTAGCTTCGTGCGGGTAAACCTCGAATGACAACACATCGCTTCCCCCCTCTTCGGCAAATTCCGTGGCCGTAACCCACACCTCGGTGCAGGTCTCCGACGATTTGAATATCGTCGGTTGTGGGGTGGAATAACACCACGGCTGCGGTATCGTCGGTGTCAGACTCCGCCGGCAATAATTACTTTCTAGCTGTTGGACCAACCATGTCCCCAGCCGGACCCTTCACCCAACTCATCTACTATGCGACCAGGATCAAAGCGGCCTCAGCGGGTGCCAATACTGTAACGGTCACCTTCAGCACCGGCGCGGCTTATCCGGATGTACGCATTGCGGAATATAGCGGCGCAAGACACGCTAGACGTCACGGCGGGAGCATTCGGAAGTTCAGGAATTTCCGCGAGCGGAGCCGCAACGACTGCGTACACCAATGAACTGGTCTTCGGCGCCAACATAGTGGCCACCGGAGCGAGCTCTGCGGGGACTGGATTTACTTCGCGCCTGGTCACTGGCGATGGCGACATCGTCGAGGACAATATCGTCTCGGCGATGGGAAGCTACAACGCATGCGCGACACTCATGTCACCCGGTGCCTGGGTCATGCAAATGGCGACATTCCACCAAGTACGGAAGGAGGAAGGGCTTCAGCCTGACCCCGCATCGGGCGGTGACACTTATATTTCTGGCAAAGAGGAGCAGAGACTTGCTTCCAACGAGAGTGGAAGGAGGTGAAAACGGTTTTTGAGACCGCTGTGAAAGACCGGCACCCAGGCTCTGCTTCAGACTCTGGTTTCTCCGGCCTGCGCAGTGCTAACATTCGGGTCGGAGTTGATGTGGACCACACCTCGCACTCGCCTGAAGAACCGCAGCTCGAACCGCCTCCGGTCGAATCAACTGTTCCCGCGGCACTGTTGCGCGACGAATTGGAGCGCGTGCTGGCCAGTCGCGAATTTCAATCCAGCAAACTCTGCCAGCAGTTCCTGCGCTATGTGGTGGAAAACACCCTGAATGGTCACCCGGACACGCTCAAAGAACGCACCATTGGGATTGAGGTGCTGGGAAAACCGGCGTCCTACGAGCCGAGTGAGGATGCTGCAGTGCGGGTTCGAGCCGGCGAGGTCAGAAAGCGGTTGCGCTCCTACTATTCTGGCAAGTCGGGCGCCGCCAGTGTGCTGATCGATCTGCCTCCGGGCACATACGTTCCCGAGTTCCGCTATTCCGATCGGGCAGCAGCGTCCCCCGGACCGCCGCAGCCCCGCCGGCGCTGGCGGTGGTTTGCAGGCGGTGCGATTCTCCTCCTGGCTTTGGCGGCGACGACCTTCTACTGGACACGTACCGGCGCAGCGGCAAGCCCGTTCAATCAATTCTGGTCTCCGGTCTTGCAGAAGCACAAAGCCGTCCTTGTGTGCGCCGCGCCCGTCCCCGTCTATTCTCCGGTCCGGACCGCGAGCAACGCTCCTCCCACCCGGCTTGGAGATTTCGTCCTCGTCCCCGGCCGTTTTGTTGCCATTAGCGACGTCAATGCCGCGCTACAGATCTCCGACATGCTGGCGCGATTGGAGCAACCCTACAAGCTGCGCATCGGCAACGAAGTGACCTTCCGCGATCTTCGCAGTGCCCCGGTTGTTCTTGTCGGTTTCTCCTATACGCAATGGCATGAAATCGGAGAGCACTTCCGCTATTCCATTGATTTATCGCGCCGGCCTTTTGGCGTGCTGCAGGATGATTCGCCGACGAATTGGACCATCCATACTCACCCCGACGATCCCGACCTGGACGAAGATTACGCGATCGTATCGCGCGTACTCTATCCCGGCACAAACAACATGATTGTCGAGATCGCTGGAATCTCCCACTACGGCACAGAAGCTGCCGCCGATCTGGTGACGAACCCAACGTTACTGCAAGATGCCTTGCGCAAATTGCCGGCGGGATGGGAGCAGAAAAATGTCCAGATCGTTCTTCATACTGAGGTAGTTGGAGGGTTTCCCTCTGTCCCCACAGTTGTGGCCACTCACGTTTGGTGAACGGGCCTGCCGCTGAGTCCTCAGAGACACCCTGCTGGTCAGAAGATCGAGGAGAGTATCATTCTTATCCCCGCGGCATTTGGAGGCTGCCGATCATGGCGAGAAGCAAATGCAAACGCACCCCGCACCAGCTTCGTTCAAGTCAGCAATCCGGAAGTAAATTTGGATCGTCGGCCCAGTCAGCTTCGTATTGAGACCGCTTTTGTCCGAGAGTTCAGTTCCAGATCCTGAGCCGGTTTAGTAACGCTAAACGCCTATGGAGCCGTGCATTTTCCTAGTACCCATCTGATAGTGGAAGTGTAGCGACATGCGGACTTCTCGGGACTAAACGCTGTGTCTACGAGCCGCCTTGAGGCTAATCGTCTCCTGATACTGTTGTCGGCATCACCCCAAGGCGGCGTTCTTCCCGTGCAGTTAACGTCACAGCGGCTCGACAGTTCTGTATCAACAAATGTAGTCTTTGGTGGATATTCGGAGACGGCTCGATCAGTGTTCAGGTGCGTGGTGCGGATCACTCTGCCAACTGACTGTCATTGGGGGTGCCCTACGCTTCATGCTGAGCCGGAGGCATGCCTCAATCAGAGGTTTCGACTTCGTCCAAACCGACGCGAAGGGCAAAGGGGTCGACGCCCGGGTCGCCGTCGCCATTCCGAATAACACGTCCGGCAACTTCGACGCACCGACGATCTGGGAATTCTAAGGTGGCGGATGAATCCAACGTTACCACGGCCGATATAAGAAAGAGGTCGGCAAGCCGCGCGCTCGACAGCCATTGCTTTTGTTGTCTACGAAGCCATCGGCCTGAAAGCATGGCTGACACTCCGGGCCGTGGCCCGATCGACAACGTAAGCGCTCGCAACGATCTTTCATTCAAGAAGCTGAAGCAGGGTGCCCAAAGATTACGATGAAGGAATTGTCCGGCATCACCGAAGAGCGCGCCGCAACCAACTGGCATCGCTCGGTCACGGCCTACACTGACAGGCGCGTGCTGCAGGTATTGGCACTCGGGTTCGCCAGCGGCCTGCCGCTCCTGCTCACTTACTCGACCCTGTCAGCGTGGCTTGCGACAGCCGGTGTGCGGCGCGCAACGATCGGCGCCTTCGCCCTGGTCGGCACGCCCTACGCATTCAAGTTCCTGTGGTCGCCGCTGATTGATCGCCTTCCGCCACCGCTGCCGTTGGGGCGGCGGCGCGGTTGGGGAATCACGATCCAGATCGTCTTGATCGTCGCCATACTCGGCCTGGGATCGTGTAATCCACGGCACAACCTGCCTCTGATGGGCGCCCTGTCGCTGCTCGTCGCGTTTCTGTCCGCGAGCCAGGATATCGTCATTGATGCTTGGCGCGTGGAGGTCCTGGAGATGGACCTCCAGGGTCCCGGTGCGGGCATGATCCAAACCGGCTACCGGATCGCCATGCTGGTTTCCGGAGCGGGATCCCTGGTGATCGCGGCGCGCGCCGGATGGTTCGCGGCCTATGCCACGATGGCGGCGCTGCTCGGCGTGGGAATGCTGGTGTTCCTGTTTGGCCCCGAGCCGAAAGTGGCTGCGGAAAGTGCACATGCCAGGGCAGCCGGATGGCAGGGAGTTCGCCAAGCGCTCGCCACCGCAGTGACGGGCCCCTTCACCGATTTCATGCGCCGGCCGCTTTGGCTGGTCATCCTGATCTTCATTGTCGGCTACAAGTTGGGGGAAGCGCTGGCGGGAGTGATGGCAACGCCGCTTTACATCTCGCTCGGGTTTTCGCTCAACGAGATTGCCGCCGTTTCCAAACTGGTCGGGTTCTTTGCGACTGTGGCGGGGGCTCTGATCGGGGGGGTGGTGACGGTGCGGTTTGGCTTCCGGCGTTCGCTCGTCCTATGCGGGGTGCTCCAGTCGGCCGGCAACCTGTTCTATGTGCTGCAGGCTGTAGGCGGGCATCGGCTCGGCTATCTTGCGCTGTGTGTCACTGCCGAAAACGTAACTGGCGCAATGGCGGGGACAGCCTTGGTAAGCTATCTCTCCAGTCTATGTTCGCCCGCCTTCACCGCTACTCAGTACGCGCTGCTTTCCTCGCTCGCGTCGGTTGGCCGCACACTGGTGGCCTCCTCAGGAGGCGTGCTGGCTGAGAAGCTCGGCTGGGTGCCGTTCTTCCTGCTGACCACCGTGGCGACAGTGCCAGCCCTGGTGCTGCTCATCTGGATCGGGCCGCACGACGATCTCAGGAATGACAAACCCGACCAAGCCGTCGAACGCACACGCAACACATCAGGAGACACGAACCCGTCTTAGCTATTCAGACGAACAGGATGATATCGGGTTCGAAGTACTTTCCAAGTTAGTGATCGAGTTGATGACCGCGATGCCTGCGGCTGCCGTGAAACTGGCCATCCGAGAAGTCGAGCGTTGGCCCACAATCATGCCCAAGAAACGAACCGCTTCCGCCCCAGTGCCACCCGAGCGATGCTTTGTCAAAGAGCTTGCAGGTGAGACTCCGCCATCTTTCCCGGCGATGGAACGGCTTTATCGATTGGCCTCCGACCTGTATGGTTTACGACCCTGGCGGGTCCTGGACGAGGACAACTTGATCGTGGTCCGTGACAGCGTCACCGGCGAACTCTGCTACTGCTCGGTAATGGGCGCACTCGGTGAGGTCCTTTCCATGCACGCCTATATTGGAACAGAGGGACTTCGCCAGTTTCGCAAGATGGAAGCCGAAGAGATCGCCGATCCCGGCGAATTCTTCGCATCCACGCACTGCGTTTATGTGGAGTTCGTGCCCAGAGCTGAGTTGCAGCGGCAGGATCGGGAATTGCTTGCCACACTGGGGCATCCGCAGGGCAGAGGCTTGGCCTCGCCCATCTTCCGCACGATGCGCCCCGGCTTTCTCCCGTGGTTTGTCACTGAGGCGGAGGCCCGGAGGTTGGCCGAGTGCATTCGCGCCGTGATCGTGGTCTGCGCCGCCGTTGCCAGCCAGGAGAGCGTGAAGTTTTGGGAGGTGGCCGATACGTATCCGATAGTCACGCGTATGGAGGGGGCCGAGTCTCGATACCAGGTGGATCTGATCCAATCGATCCTTCCCGCCGAGCCACCTGTTGCGCCAGTGCGGCTGGCGGAAGAGACTCTGTGTTCACTGCGCGGCCTGGACTATGCCGTGCGGGGAGTGATGGAACTCGACCACATCCACAGCGGGGCAGCGATTGGAAAGAAGGGCGAACGCAGCGCGTGCGCCTCGATAGCGCTGGCTGTTGATGCTCGGAGTGGAGCGGTCCTTGCGCCGGAAGCAACCGATTCCAGCGTCGCAGCCGGAGAAGCACTGGCAAATGTGTTTCTCAAGGCGATTCAAGCCAGCCGTACACTGCCCAGGGAAGTCAGGGTGCGCAGCCAAAGGCTGAAGGACTGCCTTGCCCCACTCATCGAATCTTTCGGCGCGGCGGTTCGTGTTGCCAGTCAGCTTCCGGCCTCAGACGAGGCTCGATCCCATTTGCTCGGATTTTTTCGTGGAGACATTGGCCGCAGATAGAACGTGAGCGTCCCAATCTGAACGGTGCAGGTCTCCGACAGCCGAATACAGACTGCAGGAGATGGGATCGAGAATTAGCCAGCCGCTCAGTTTGTCCCGACACGACCCGCAACAACCGTCATCGCTGGCCGACATATCGGTACCGATCTGGTCGACTTCCTCGAAGCCGGTTTCTGGCCAATTTCCGGATCGCCGATCAAGCACAACGACGGTTCACAAATGCGAAAGACCGAATCGGGGATCAGGTGACGCAGTTGGCGGCTTGGTCAGCGTCCGTTCACTTCAAACTGCACAGGCTTTGCTGTCGCATTGACGTTCGGATCGTAGTACTCGTACACGCGCGATGCGAATCCCTGCGCATGGATCGGGTACTTTGCGCGCAGACGATACCGCACTTCGAACGAATTGCGCGGCGCGATGGAATCGAAATACAGGATTGCCTGCGTTGCCGTCATATTGAATTTCTCGAGCCGACCGCTTTTTGCGTCAGCAGTTCTCTCCACCATCTTCTGCAAGTCTTCGCTCAGCAATTCGAATCCCGGCGGAATCCCCAGATCCACCATCACCATTTTGGCGGTCTTATCCAAATTGTTACGGATTGTCGCTGTTCCTGTTACTACCTCGTCCTGGGACAGCCGCGTGCGATCATACTTTACTTCGATTGCCAGTGGCTCAGGCGTTGTCGCTTGCTGCCAAGGAACAAAGTAGCGCCCGACGATCTGATAGACCAATCCACCTTCCCCCGAAAAACGAATCTCAATCTCGTTGTCGCGATCGATGCTCATTTGTGGCAGGACGAACTGGTGCAACAGATCATTGTTCTTCCTGTTGATCTCGACACTTGCGACTTCTTTCCGATTGAGTAGAACGTCCGCCTTTCCGTGGGCATCACTCCCGCTTTGTTCGGAGGCCCTCAGAAGCGCGCGCAAAGCCATGATCGTTGCTGGCGTCGTCCCCCAATTCCCGCTCCCATTCTTTTTTGAGGTAATCCACGCGAGCGACTTTCGAACGACATCGGGGTATCCGCCAGCCTTGAGAAACGCTTGCAACGCAAGCCCTGTTGTCTCGACGGCTGCGCTGTCGCCGGTGGCATAGACGCTGGTTTCGTCCGCCGACCACCACACGAATTCGTCCTTCCGCGATGCTGAGTCCCTCAGCAGTTCGAGGGCCCGGCGCGTCAGTTCCGAGTCCTTGCCGCTCTCCACGGCGAAATTCGCAATGACAGCGAGCGTGTACGCATCCATCTTGCCGTCGAGATGCTTCTCGATAAACTGCGTGGCCTTCTCAATCGTCTCTCCTTTGTACTCTGCCGACTCCAGCGCCCACGCGATGTACGCTGTGATGCGCACCAGATCCGCGTTGAAGCGGTTCGTCGCGCCTTCGTTGATGAACTGTGTGTCGGGGTTCCAGCTTCCATCCGGCTGCTGCTGCCGAACGAGCCAATCGCGTGTGCGCGCAATTACTTGCGGGTCCAGGTCGTAAACGTTCGCCATGTCGTGGAATTCCATCAGCCCGTATGCGGTGAGAATCTTGTTGGCCGGAGCGTTCCCGAACCACGAGAATCCGCCTCCCGGGACCTCGAAGGTCAGGAGCCGCTGGTAGCCGGTTGCGACGAACCCTTCCGCCTTCGCATGAATCTCCGGCGTCAGCTTCTTTGTCCGTTTCATGTAATCCAGCGCCAGCACGTTCGGATAAGTGGCCGACGAGGTCTGCTCGAAGCAGCCGAAGGGCATGCGCAGGATACTGTCCATCCCCTCGATCACCTGGCTCAATGGCCCGGGATAAAGCCGGACGAAAAGTTTGCTCGCATCCGGGACGGAAGATTCGGGAAAGCGCACGGTCTGACGCACCTCCGAATCCAGCCGGCCGCTGAAGACGATCTCTTTGGCTTCTCCATTGGGCACAACTTCGATCTCGCGCACCACAGTGTCTTGCCGCTGCGACCCACCGTGCATGCGGCCGGTGAGCGTGAGTTTGAACCTCCCGATCTTCTTCGCCTCGATGGTGAACTGCGCGGCGCCCACCTGCCCGGCGCCGACGGAGACGGTCTGCTCATCCGCACGTTCCCGCGAGAACCAGTCCTCGGGTTCCAGTTTCAAATCCACGTCGCCGCCGCGGCTTGCGTAGTTGTACACGGCCACGGGGATGGAGACTATGTCTCCCTGCGTCAGGGTCAAAGGAAGATCGAGGTCCACAAAGAAATCCTGGAAGACTTTCAGTTCCGAAGATCCGGTTCCCAACGCACCCGCCTGCGTTGAGGCAAAGATCGCCATGCGCCACGTCGTAATCGAATCGGCCAGCGGGATCGCGATGCTCGCCATGCCCTCGCCGTTGGTGAGTATCTTGGGATTGATGTAGAGCGCCTCAGGGAAGTAGCTCCGGATATGACCGCCCAGCGCGCCCGCGGAGCCTGACTCTCCTTTCGCCTTCAGGCCTTCTTTCGTTTTCTGGGCGCCTTCGACCACCGCCAGATCCGAAAAACTGCGGCCGTTCAACGGCAATTCTTGCATTCCAGCCACAGGGACTGCCGATTCGATTGTCGCCGATTCAGTTTCCACCGCCAGCGCTGCATTGGCAGTCATCACAACCTCCGAGACGGCACCAACCTCCAATTTGGCAGAAAGAACTGCGCGATCCCGGGCAGAGAGAGAGAGATCATTCGAATGCTGGTTTTAAATCCATTTGCCTCGACTTGCACTCTGTATCGCCCCGGAGGCAATGCAGCGAACGAAAATCTGCCTGCAGCATCAGTGTCGATATTTCGGCTGCTCCTATCCTCAATGCGCTGAATTTGAACCCGCGCGCCCGGAACCACTGCGCCGGTCACATCCGTGACTGTACCGACGATTTCGGCAAGACCATTCTCGGGGCCGACTCCGTGCTCCATCCTCATCGTGATTGTATTTTTTGGCGTAGTCCAGGTATTCGACTGCGGCTGATTCGACGCCGAGGAGGTTTGCGGCTCCAGCCACACCGCAAGATCGTCCGCTGTATTAAACGTGCGGTCAGGGCCCGCGCTGATCACCCGATAGAGACGGTGGCTCCCGTTCCACCATCCGGCAGGCTCGATACGCAGTTCTGTGTTCCAGGCGTCGCGTGCCGAGCGGCCGCTTGCATCTTTGAGTTCTCTAAATGCCACGAGTACATCCTGCTCATGGTGCAGGTACGTCATCTTCGCGGCAAGCGCCCGAACGTAGTCGAGAAGCGCATTTTGGTATCGCGCCATGTAATCGGCCTTTTGCGTCTCCGGAAGCGCGCCCCCAGTCTCGCTCTCCAGCGTGTGCGCAGCGACCGTTTCCGCGGCCGCGAAGAGCGCTCGGGCGGCACGATCGTGCGATTCGGCGGACTCGCCTCCCGCCGAATCAACAATTTGGGTTGAAGACAGGGAATGAATCTCATAGTGGGGCTTCATCAGTTCCTGTTCCAGATAGAAGAAGACTTTTGCGAATCCCGGCTGTTTCTCGGCCAGCGCGAAGACTGCCTGATCGACAACCTCCAGTCCCAGCGCTGCGCTGACGCCTTCGCCCTTTTGATTGGTTACGTGAAAATGCACTTTCGCTTCGCCGCCGGGGAGATAACTCGCGGCATCGGCCACGGTTTCGATACGCAATTCCTCGGCAGGCTGCACAAAGACCAGTCTTTGGTCCTCAGCCTCGCGGCCATTTCGGCCAATGACATAAGCATTAACCATCAGTGTTCCGCTCATCTCCGGAGTCACGATCAGGTTCATCTCCGCGCGTCCGTTCTCGAGATCCACATCGCGCGTGAGAATAGTCTGCCCATCGTGCACGAGGTCGATGTATGCCGCTCCGTTGCGCCGCGTCGACAGCACCGCGATCTCCATGCGATCGCCGGGCTTGACCACGGCGTGAGATGTGCGCACCAGCACCTGATCTTCTCCAGCGCGCGTCTCCAGGGCCACTGTCTCCGAGGCGCGATTGCCCTTCCGGTCATCGGCGTCGATGCGCAGGACGCGGTTCGCGTCGTTTCCCAAAATCTGAATTGTGGCGATTCCAGCCTCGTCTGTCTTCACTGCCTGCCGCGAAGCGCCAGCGCGCACTTCGAGGTCCGCTTTGGCCGGCGTTCCGTCCGGATAGGACGCTAGAACAAACACTTCATTCTCCAGGCCCCGCACCAACTTGCCGCCTTCTGGAACAGCTGTAATCAGCAGCGATGCCTGGCTTACAGTAATCGGCTCGCCCCGCGTCTCCGCGTGGTCCGCCGCATCTTTCACCGTGGCCTCCACTACGACCGACGCCGCACCACGGCGCTTTCCGTTGCCGGCAAAGAACTGCGGCAACACGAGATCGAAGCGATAGACGCCCTCGCGATCCGTATGGCCCTCCGCCGATGCCGCCTCGAAAAGCTCCGCATCCATTGCCGAAGCCTTGATCGTGACCGATGCATTGTCCACAGGTTTGCCGAAGAAGTAGTTTGCTTTCACGGCGCCGGTAACGTGATCGCCAGGCCGGTAATCGCGCTTCTGCTTACCATTTTTCGAGTCAAACTCGATCGCCACGTGGAACTTCGGCAACACGTAACGCTCCACGTTGACCGTGAATTCGGCGGCGCTCGTGCTCGCGTCGCCAGTCCTTGCGCGGACGTGATACGTTCCCAGATTCACTTCGTCGGCCAGCGTAAACTCCGCTGACGCCACGCCAAAATTGTCCGTCGCGGTGCCTTTGCGGAATACCTTGTTCCCGCGCGGATCTTCCACTTCGAATGTCAGTGCGCGCCCGGCTGCGGCATGTCGATCAGCGCGGTTCAATGCCAGTGCGCGTAAATGAATGGTCTGCGAGGGCTGATAGATCGGCTTCTCGCTAGTCAGGAGCACGGAGACCCTGTCTTCAAGCTGCACAGTCTCCGTGGTTTCCACACGGCCTACAGGCGTATCGGCCGAGAACCGCACAGGATAGCTGCCCGTCAACCCTTCGGGAAAATGAAAATCCGCCTCGGAGGATCCCCGGCGGTCGAGGTCTCCGGCGAAAAGCAGCCTGGGCCCGTGATCGGGATCGAGCAGTTCAATCTTCACCGTTCCCCGTCTGACCATGGCCGCCGTCTCGCCGGCACGTGAGCTGGCGACGATCATCCGCATGGCGGCGGGCGCTCCCGCGATATACGATCGCTGCCCGAGAACGCGCAGCACCGGCCGTTCCAAGATCTCGGACAAGGAGTGGATCTCCTCAAGATCGGGCGCTGACTGGTTGGCGTAGCGCAGCGTAAAGCGCAGACGCTGCCAGATGAGTTCGTCCAACGTCAACGGCTCACGAAGCGTCATCCTCGCATTCCAGACCGCGCTTCCTTCGGCCACGCGGGTCAGGTGCTTCACTTCGCCGAGGACGCGATCCTCGGGGCTCAGCAACTCCAGCTTGAGTTCGGCCTCGCCGCTGTGCGCGGCTTCGTAGGGCACGGAAAAAGAAAGAGCATCGCGGAAATAGACGGCGGAGATTGTTCTCGACTCTGCGTTGCCAAAGGTCGCCGCAAACAGCAGCGCCAATCCTGCGAGAGCTTGAAACACACGAGGCATGACGCGTCCCCCTTGCGGCAGGCGGCCGACAGCCGCGCCGCGTTTGTTCGTTCAATCGGAGTTCGCGCCTGGGTGGGAGTTTTGCAGAATATTTTTTGGGGAGTTTTGAGAGAGGTTACTGCTGGCGCCAGTGCGCCCCGTCTTTACTGGTCCAAACGCTGCCGGCTTCGGTGGTCAGCAGGAAAACCGCCGCCCCCTCGCTGGCCGCACCCGAGGTCTCGTTTTTAGGCTTCGGCGGAGCTTCACTGGTGGATGCCGGACTCAACTCGATGCGGACTGCCTTGCCCACCCATTGCGGTTTGATCTTCTTCCATTTCTTGCCTTCATTGCGGCTCAGGAACAGATTGCCCGCGTTATCGAGAGAAAGAAACCGCTTGCCGTGCGCCACGGTCTCCGCAACTGGCAGGCCGGAGGGTACCGCGATGACCCGGCTCACGGTGGGCAATTGTGCAACGACAAGGCCGTTGTCCAGATTGGCCGATTCAGTTTGGACCGATACTGCGCCGCTCGCCGCCTCCACTGTTAGCTGTTCCGACGCCGTCCCCACGTCCAGCATCGGCCGCAGCATGGCAAGTTCACTCGGTTTCAACTCGATCGATTGTTTGCTTGTCTTGAAGCCACTCGCCGTCGCTGTCAACTCGTATTGTCCGGCCGGCAGTTCTGTCAGATGGAAGCTGCCATCGGCGCCCGTCGTCGTCTGTCGCGCCTTGCCGGCCGCATCGCGCAGAGTTACGGAAACCCCCGCGATGATGGCGCCGCTTCGATCCGTGATGCGGCCGGAGACTCCGGCAAATGTCTCGTCTTTCCCGCTGGCGCGCTCAATCTCCAATCCAGGCAGTTCTTTTTTCCTGGCCAAGCTATTTTGTGATGCCGCGCCCTTTGTGTCTGCGGGCTCGAGCTGCTGCAGATTCGCGACATTCCGGCCATTCAACGGCAAATCGGATATTGTCGCGGAACTAATGGCGCTCTGCGCCAGCGCCGCATCGGCAGTCGGAGCCGAGGCAGACGGAGCGGCTACCGTTGTCTGCGGAGCGACGTTTGCGGTCGCTTCCTTGTTCTTTAATGCGGGCAAATTCAAGCCACTTGCGATGGGGTTCTCCTGCCGGGAGAGGTTCGTCGCCGTCGCGGTCGGCGCGAAGCTGTTCTGTCGTCTTCCGGATTGCGCGACCTGCTCCGAGTCGGTGCTTGGCGCCCGCTCTGATTTGGCCGTTGTTCCAGGACGCTCGATCTCTGGCTGCCTTACGCTTGCAATCTGTTGCGGAGTCCCAGGCGCGCCGCCATGGGGCCGAATATAAATCAGCACCGCGATCAGTCCGCACGCAAGCGCCGCCGCGGGCAGCCCTATTGGCACGAGCCGCCGCCAGACCCATCCTTTCACCGGCGTTGGCGTAGCTCGTTGCGTCTCCTCGTGCGGCTGCATCAGAAACACAGCTTTCCTGCACTCCGCACATTCGGCTAAGTGTGCCAGCATCCGCTCCTGTTCCCGCGCGGTGGCTGCACCCTCAACGAACACACTAAGCTGGTCAGCGTCGGGATGTATCCCGGGTTGGAAATTCCGGTTCATCCTTCTCCTTCCTGACTGGAGATCGGATCGCCCTCCGATTTTTGCAGCAATCTGCGCAGATTGATGTCCACATCCCTGGGATCGGTCCCCAGCGCTTCCTCTGCAGCACGCCGGCTCTGGCCCCGTGCCCTCAGCGTCCGCAGCAGTTGTTTGCGCAGACGCTCGGTTGCACGCTTCAGTTTGCGGCTAATGGTCGCTTCATGAACTCGTAGGACGCGGCTCATCTCATGCAGAGTATGCTGGTCCAGGTAGTAGGCCGAGAGCAGGAAGCGTTCTTCCGCCGAAGCCTCGCTCAGCGTCATCTTGAGCGCCACCCGCAAATCCTCTAATTGTTCCGGCTCAATCTGCTCGGAAACTGCCGCCGCTGGTTCGATCTCGCCCAGCTCAGTTTCCCGGCCGAGCTTCCGGTACTGGTTCACGCGGCGTTGCGCCAGGATTGCACGCAGCCACCCCATCAGGGATCCTCGCCCCGAGTATCGAAGTAGCGGAGACCAGCGCCGACCTTCTCGCTCCGTCAACCCGAACAACTCGGAGTAAAGCGCGCTCGCCAACTCTTCCCCCAACGCCGCCGATCCTGTCATCTCCACCGCAGCTCTGGTTAGCTGCTCCCGATATTGTGCAAGAAAGCGCCGCCATGCGGCCTCGCGCCCCAGCGCGCATCCGCGCGCAATGGCAAGTTCCTCCAGGTGCAGCGCCCGCCAGAACATTTCCCGCTGCCGCTCATTGGCCCGCTTCCCTGGGTCGAGACCGTAATTGTCCCTGGCTCCTATCGTTTCAAGGGCTTCGGCAAACTCCGCCTTGCTTAAATCCACCTGCTCCGCGCCGGCCACCCGCCAAAGCTCTTCGCCCAGCATTTCGGGCAAAAGTCGGCTTTCCGGCCCGAGTGCCATCCCGAGAGCGATTCCTTCCGCCAGCGATGCGGTACGGTTTTCTGCCCCGGGAGATTCTGTTTGAGTAATATTGGCAGGCGGAATTTCCACGCCACCCAATTAAATCACATCGTCCCGTCCTGGCCCATTCCCCGCCTCTGCCAAAAGTCGAACCGTCACGGTTTGTCCCTCGCCTCGACAATTGGCTTTCTGTGTTCCGGGCAGTGTGGTGAAGAGCTAAGAAGACAATCTGCCCGGTTGGTCAGTCGTCGCGGTGAATGATCCAAGGAAGGAGTCATTATTTTCATGGCATGGGCCACGAAATAGTCGATGAAACTCCGGCGGCGTTGAATGTTCGTTGATCCGCAATCCGATGCCGACAAGGACTACTTCTTGGACCTTAAGACATCCCGCAAGTGCAGTCTGGAAGTTGAACCACGGAAGGCCTGGGGGCCAAAAGTCGGCTTGGGGGAGATCGGCGCGGTCAGGAACGATAAACGTTAGGGCCCTATCGGGACTGCCCCGAAAGAAGAAGTGCGGGGGTGCACAGGTCGTGTGGCCGGGGCAGTTTCGATAGGGTCGTTTGAA
>PLIC01000193.1 GCA_003139995.1 Candidatus Acidiflorens stordalenmirensis
CAGTGACTGTAGTCTCCCGGTGGATATTCGACGTGGCTTTCGCCTCGCCACCTCAGTCCGGTTTGGCTTGGTTCTGTTTCCTGTTCCCGCTCATCGAACCGGACAGGCAGATTTCCCGCATCCGGCTCTCGGAAAAGACACACGAGGTTCCGTGTGACGCCGTCTGCAACTTCTGAACACAACTCGGGGTGGCTAGACTCATCGTCAATCCCCATGTCCTTCGTTGCTTCTTGCGTCCGTCTTTAACTGAGGTCCCTTCCCTCCACCGGAGTTACCCGGCTTCATAGGTACTGCGGACCTCTCCGCCACCTCACGCGGCCCGGCCCATCTCTCACGAGTTGCTAGTTGATCGCTAGTGCGATCACCGCTTGAGGTTTCCCGTGTTGCGTCTGGTCTCCTATGCCTGCATGCCATCGCCATTACCCCGGCAGGTCCGACGGAGTTTGTTCGCTCGTCCGTCTCCATCNNCTCACGTTATGGCCTGCACGCTCGCCGAGTCGCCAAGCGACCCTCTACACCGAAAGCTCCGACAGCTTTGTTGCCTCCGCTGCCGCTTCGATTGCTACCGGGTGGAACGAACCAGTTCCCAGGCGGGAGTTACACCCGCTGAAGTCCAGCGCCTTTTCACGGCGCACTATTTCGCCAACTGAGAAAGACCGAAAATGCAGGTTAACGTTGGACTGCATCTATTTTCCCCCTCATCGGCCAGCGCGCCGAGTTGCCGGAAGTGTGCAAGTGGCTGGAGGCTCTTGCGGATTGCCGCTCCTCTGAAAGCGTCGGCATTGATCGCAAGACCACCGCTCATGCCAGCGGACTGAAACCGCAGCTGGCCTGCGTTGCTGGCGGGCCCATCACGACGTTACTGGCTGAGCACTCCTGCTTTGGCTGCTTCGCGGTCAGTTTCGCGAGCAACGATTGCCTGAAACTTCCGCAGCACGTCTTCGGAAAGCGCCGGCTTTCGATACTTGCTCACCAGTTCGTCAACTCGGGCAGACGCGCCACCCTGTCATTGTTCTCAACTCTGATGCAACTCCCGCCGACTGCAATAGCTCTACCACCGCCGAGCCTATTCGTACTCCAGGGTTCATCAGCAGTTCGAACGCTTCGCCGAGAATGCGGCCGATGAGTTCAGCGCTTAACAACTGAATTCTGGGTCTCATGCCAGGGCCGTTCCTTTGCCCATCAGATTCTTTGCCAGTTCCAGGGCATCGATGGCATTGCGAGAGTAGCCGTCGGCGCCGATTTCAGCCGCCCACTTCGAGGTGACCGCGGCGCCGCCAATGATCGCTTTTACCCGTGGCCGCAAACCATTCCGATCGAGCGCTTCGATCACGGCTTTCTGGCCGGCCATGGTAGTCGTCAGCAAAGCAGAGACGCCGACGATGTCCGCATCCACTTCTTTGGCCTTGGCGACGAACTGCTCGGGAGTCACACTGGTGCCCAGATCGAAAATCTGGAATCCGCTGGCGGCAAGGATGGTGGCGACCAGGTTCTTGCCGATGTCGTGAATGTCGCCTTTGGCGGTACCGAGGACGACTTTGCCCAGAGCCTCACGCTGCGAGCCCTGCTTCAGCATCTCCGGTTCGAGAATACTCATGGCAGCCTTCATCGCCTCGGCCGATGCCAGCAGATCGGGCAAGTAGATTTGCCCGCAGCCGAATTGCTCGCCGGCGAACGTGATCCCCGCTGCAAATCCTTGATTCACCGCTTCGAGCGGATCGACGCCGCTGGCCAGCGCCTGCTGCGCCAGTTCCGTGGCTGTATCAGGAGCGCCGTCGATGACGCTTTGGCGCATCGCTTCGAAGAGTTGATCCGGCACAGAACCTCCCGCTGCGATCGGCGTTGCAATCAAGCCGATCCTTGCCGTGATTGTATCCCAGCGGGAGTCGCAAAACTGTGATCCAGCGCACGCCCACAGGTCACAACCGACAACAACGCCGTAGTTTCCGAGTCGCCGACGATGGGGGAGTAAACTCTTCTATCATCAGTTGTTGATACCATGTGATTGCAAGATGGGTGCAAACATCAAATTGACTACCGCGCGGATGGGCACCAATTCGAGGCGTATGTGCTCACAGACGCAAAGCATAAAGAGCCTCAGAGTGGAGTTCAGCTCGGGCCCGGAAGGTGGGTTCAAGTTGGCGCTGTGAGTGCTGATCGGGGAAAACCATGAGGCCGGTCACCAGACTGCTACGAGATGAATTGAGGGATAGAATAATCGCCGAAGCTAGGGAAGTACTGTGCAAGCTGGGTGTGGAGATTCATAACGAGCCCGTGCTCCGCATGCTTTCCGACCATGGCGCCAAGGTGGACAAAGAGACCTGTTACGCCCGCTTTACTGAAGACATCATCGACAAAGCGCTGGCTACCGCGCCCCACTCCTTCAAACTTTTTGATGTTCTGGGGAACGAAACCCACAACTTCCAGGGCGACAATGTCTACTTCACGCCCGGCTCGACGTCAATCAATATTCTGGATAACGAGAGCGGGGAAATGCGCCGGCCCATGACGGCGGACTATATCCGCTATGTCAAATTGACCGGTGGCCTGCAGCACATCGCTTCTCAAAGTACTGCCCTGATCCCCGCTGATGTTCACGAGAATATTGCCGACAGTTACCGGCTGTATTTAAGTCTCCTGTACGGTGAGAAGCCTGTCGTCACCGGCGCCTTCACGGTTGCATCGTTTGAGATCATGAAGGACCTGCAAATCGCCGTGCGGGGCACTGAACCGGCGCTCCGGGCCCAGCCGCTGACCATTTTCTCGTGTTGCCCCACGTCGCCCCTCAAGTGGAGTGACGTGACCAGCCAGAACCTGGTCGATTGCGCTCGCTGGTCGATCCCGGTGGAATTTATCTCCATGCCGCTCTCTGGCTTCATGGCGCCCGTCACCCTGGTGGGGAGCCTGGTCCAGCAAACCGCCGAGACTCTCAGTGGCGTGGTGATCAGCCAACTGGTGAGCCCCGGCCATGCCATGCTGTATGGCGGCTCGCCCGCCGTCTTCGACATGCGTTTCCAAACCACTCCCATGGGCGCGGTGGAGACCATGATGCTTGACTGCGCCAACAGCGAGATCGGCAAGTACCTCGGGATGCCCACCCAGGGTTACACTGCCTTCAGCGACGCGAAGCAATTGGACGCGCAGGCTGGGCTGGAATCGTCCATGGGCGCCACCCTGGCTGCGCTCTCGGGAATCAACAGCATCTCCGGCCCAGGAATGCTGGATTTCGAAAGCTGCCAGAGCCTGGAGAAACTTGTGGTCGACAACGAGATTTGCGGCATGACCTACCGCCTGTTGCGTGGCATCGAGCCCCGGGAAGATTTCCCGGCGATCCGCCTGCAGGAGGAGTTGCGGCAAAAGAAGCATATGCTTACCTCGGCCCACACCCGCCGCTACCTGCGCGAAGAGATTACCTTCCCGGGCCCGGCCATCGATCGCGCCGACAGCGAACGATGGCGCAAGGATGGCCAGTTGACGTTGAGGGAACGCGCGGCTCGGGAAGTGACGCGAATTGTTGCGGCCTACAAGCCCTCACGTCTGTCCGAGGACGCCAAGCGGGAACTGACGCGCCTGATGCGGCGCGAAGCCCAGCGCTACGGGATGGCGAACCTGCCAGCCCAAGACGAATGAGCATGGGCAAACGGCCTTGGGCTGGCCCGCCTTATCGCCTGCGCGGTTGACGGGCAAACCAGAAGTAATTGTTGAAATCAGGCAATTTCACTCATTGAGAATTGGCCGGTCCGGGTCAATGAGTGCAATGGCGATTTTTCGCCAGTAATGCTTTTGAAGCCAGCGCCTCCGGGATTGCCACGCGGCGATGACCGGGGTGTGATCCGCGAGAGGTGAGACACGCCATCGCCGGGCACTTGCAAAGTAGCGCGGCGGAAAGCCGCCGCGCCGCCAGCCCCTTACGACTGCTTCTCCATGGTGAAAGTGGTCGTGGTCTCGCGCTCCTTATCGGTATACTCAGCGTGGATCGACTTGCCATCGGAAGAAACGGTCATGCGGTACACCCCAACGATTTTCCCGTCCCGCTTGTCGGTCTCCTCAATCGTGCGGTCTCCAATCCGCTTCAGCGAAACCATGGTGTGGCCTGGGTCTCCCTGGATCGGATAGTCTTTACCGTCAAATTTCGCGTCATAGCTGTTGCCGTTCTGGTCCGACATTTTCAGTCCATCGGCCGTGCCTTGATAGGTCACGGTAAGCCCGTTGCTGGAGACGCTGTTGACCTTCTCCGTGCGCCATGATCCCGACACCGCGTGCGAACCGGCTGGGCCTGGGCTCACCCGCGTGGACGTAATCTCCCCAGTCACCGGCTGGGTTCCGGTTGTATCCGTGAACTTGTCGCTCAGAGTATTTCCGTCGGCCGAGACGGTCCGCGTGTTGGTACCCATGACCTTCCCGTCTTTCTTTTGGATGATCTCGACCGAACTGGCATTTACGACGTGAACAGCAATGGTGTCGTAATAGGGATTTCCCGTGACCTTCTGATCGGTCCCATCGGCCTTCACCGCCACCTTCGGAACGCAGGTCAGGCACTCATACATGTTGCTGTTCAACGAGTAGTTGTCGGGCTTGGTGGGAAACTGGGCCGTGTCCAGTTTGGTCATCCAGGTCCCATCGAACGGGCTTTGAGCAAACAGTGTCGCCGATGCGAGCAGTACCAGTGGTAACAGCAGTTTTTTCATAGGACACCTCTCCGTGTGAGATTCTGGCAGTCCAGCAGAAAGGTTCGGCCCCGATCACATTCCGTCGTAATGTGCTGGGCTGTCGGTTGAACGGCGCCATTGTAGCAATACACCGTTGCCCCGGTCCAGGAGATCGTTTATATCGCAATACACAGAGAGCATTGGGAATAGGTGACTGGCGCAACCAGGCATTATCACTCATTGAGAATTGGCCGGTCAGGGTCAATGAGTGAAATAGAGATTTAACGACAACTAGCGAGAGTTCTTCTGGATCGAACTCAGGATGGAATAGAACTCCGCATAGTCATGTCGAGGCACGGCGCGCATTCCCCCGAAAAACGTAACGTCGAGTGGCCCTCCCGAACGGCACCACACGGAAGGCATATGAACGGTTTGTTGCGTTACGGGTGCTGAGGACGCAGGAGGCAATGCCACCGCAAAATCCTTCTCGAAGCAAACGAACGGTTCATCCGCGACACGAAGCTCTCGCTTCTCGATGATCGGGTTCCTGCTGGGGTCGTTCAATCGTCGCTGTTCTAGGTCGCTCCAAAACGCCAGCGTGAAGTTGGGTGGCTTTGGAAAAGAATGGAGCCAGATGCTCTCCCCCGTTTTCGTATTCCACAAATGCATATCATCAGGGGCATCAGGGGAAGATTCCTCAGCAAACCAATGACTCGGTACAACAATACGATACCCCGCCACGGCGAGTGAATCACCGTGCAGAACGTGCCAAGCCACAGCCCTGATGCGGAATTGGTAGCGATACGCTCCGTAACCTATGGCAGCCACCGCCGTGAGCAAGAACATGAAAGCCAGTGTTTGTCGTTTCGTGGGTTGTGCCACGCCTACATGCTATGCCAGCTTGCAGGATTCAAGGAAGCGATTTCGTGGATGCACGGCGTTACTGTTGCAATCGCATTATAAAAGGGCG
>PLIC01000009.1 GCA_003139995.1 Candidatus Acidiflorens stordalenmirensis
GCCCGTAGAGCCGCCATCGGCGAAGACGGTGGCAATGGTATCGAAGCGGCAGAAGAGCCGCATCAGCACCGCGCGCCGCCACCCGATCCTGAATGCCTGCCGAATGCACGATCAGCGCCAGCAGGTTGCCTGGCGTGTCGACCGCGATGTGCCGCTTGCGCCCCTTGATTTTCTTGCCCGCATCGTAACCGCGCCGCCCCCTTTTCGCGCCGTCTTGACCGACTGCGAATCGAGAATCGCCACGGTGGGCGTAGCCTTTCGCCCTTGTGCCTGGCGGCCCCGCACGCGCAGGGTCTGGCCGATGCGCTCCCAGGTCCCTTCGTCGTGCCAGGCCCGGAACTGTTGATGCACCGACTTCCACGGTGGAAAATTCGCGGGCAACTGTCGCCACTGGCAGCCGGTCTTCACCACCTACAGTAGAGCATCCACCACCCGGCGCAACTCATATTTGCGCGGCCGCCCTCCGGCATG
Organism: Candidatus Acidiflorens stordalenmirensis; assembly: GCA_003139995.1. Taxonomy (GTDB): domain Bacteria; phylum Acidobacteriota; class Terriglobia; order Terriglobales; family Acidobacteriaceae; genus Acidiflorens; species Acidiflorens stordalenmirensis. The sequence continues at coordinate 472 of PLIC01000009.1, forward strand.
ACGCTGCCCCCGCGGCTCCTTCAGCAATGGCTCCAGCGTGATCCCTTACGCATCCGTCAAATCGCTCGGATACATGAACCCAAACCAAAAGCCAACATCTCGCACCGCATATTCCTTCCCAGATTCCTTCCCTCAGTTCTTAGACAGATTCTTAGAGACTTGCGCTCACCAAAGCCAAAAACTATCCACCGCCCAAAACGAGCTGGTACGTTTTCCCTCCACTGACATTTACCGAGCCCTTCGCCAGCGGCGTGACTCCATCCTCGGCATAGACCCAAATCGTTCCCTGGAGAAACCCTGATTGCGGAGACCGGAACCACTGCAGATCGGACCTGCGCGTGAAAGAACGATTAGTGCCGCCTTCCATGAGGCCAAATGGCGATGCGGTCATGAGCAAGTCGCGAGCCAGTCGTGTAGCGCCGCATTCGCTAAGGTGCCAAACTTTATTTGGACACCCAGATGTGATTTGCGCAACGAATATCACAAGGTCACTACTGTCCGGGGAAAGTCGGGTGACGTTGGTGTAAGCGGTCGATTGCCAGCGGGATAAGCGGCATTGACGCTAGAAACGATTTGAAATCGCCGGGGACGAAAAGAGTGCTTGGCGGTAGGGTCCGGAGCGGCAACAATGCGGGATGAACTCGGGCCGCACGGTGTTTGCGCAACTGATCGAGCATCTGCCTCACAAAGAGTTTCAGAAATGCGTGGCCCGCTACGGCGGAGATCGCTACTCGAAAAACTTCTCCTGCTGGGATTAGTATCTGGCGCTGGCCTTCGCGCAGCTGACCTATCGTGAGAATCTGCGCGACATCAAGACGTGCCTGCGTGCGGTGGGCGGCAAGCTGTACCACATGGGTTTCCGCACCAGCGTGGCGCGCTCGACGCTGGCCGATGCGAACGAATCGCATGATTGGAGGATCTTCCCCGATTTTGCGCAAACTTTGATTGCGACCGCGCGGGCGGTATGCCCACGAGCCGATGGGTATCGATCTGGAACAGAGCCTGTATGCTCTGGTTTGAGCCTTGTCATCGATCAATACCATTACGCCAGTAATGAGTTTCCACTTCGAACTGATCGGACACGCTCCAACAGAAGCTCCTGGAAAGGGTATAAAAGGTGTTGCGGGGAAAGGCCATTCCTCCCGCTCAACGACGGTAATTCGGCAGTTCCAAGGAAGACAAGCGGCCGTACCGTCTCAACCGCGGCTCGACCCGCTTACTGCAACTGATCTGCTGAGCACGCTTTTGACACTTTGGATTAGGGCATCCGCATTCCCTTTCAAGTCGAGCGATGATTTCTCAATATAGGCTGCGGCGCCAGCATCCTTCAGCTTCGCTTCATTCATCCGGGACAGCGCTGTCAACACGATAACGGGAATTTGCGCGGTTGATGCGTCTTGCTTCAATGCCTTCAGCACACCCGTGCCGTCTAGTCCTGGAAGCATCAGATCCAAGAGAATGAGCGCAGGGGGGCTGGTACGAGCTGCCTGCAAGCCCTCGCAGCCGTCCGCGACAGCAGTCACCGAGTGTCCTGCCCTAGTCAGGAGCCTCTCGATCGCAATACGAAAGGAGCGGCTATCTTCGATCACGAGAATCTTCATCCTAGGGTCTCCTCTTGAGTTTGATTTGACACGCCGACGTTTGTCTCCCGGCAAGTACTTTGCCACCTCGAACTTATTGCAGCGGCGTCACGCTGGCGATGCAGTCGTCAGCAAAGCGCTGCCATAACGAATTATGGCGTCCGCAAACGTCCAGAAGTAGCGCACGCCGGTCTGGTTTGGGGACAGAGGGTCGGCCCGTATCTGGTAGGTCGCGTTCGGTGTTCCCGAGGTGTCCCACAGGGTGAACGAATAGCCGCTCTTGGTGCCCGACGCCAGCTGTGTATCAATCATGCAGGAATTATTCGTACCTGGCGGCGCGCAACTGGCCCCGCCCAACGCGCTTAGCGTCGTCGCAAAGCCTAGCGTCGAATAGAAGGAGTTATACGAAATCTGAGCTATATTGAACGCCAGCAGCGAACCCACCGCCGACACCCCGTTCGCTGCGATGCGCGCCCGCAGAAGGTTTGGAATTGCAATAGGGACGATGATTAGGATAATCGCCACCACGATCAGCAATCCGAGAAGTGAGAAACCACTCTGCTTTCGCATTCTTTGATTTTTTTCGGGCCAGCCTGGACCAAGAACGATTAGGGAGAATGACGATCCAGGCGTCATACTCGTCGTTTTTCGCGGATCGCTGACTGTCACGTTCAGTCCTCCGCCTGATTTTTCCAACGGGTCAATGGTCGGGTCATGTTGCTCAAAGATCCAGCAACGTCTGTATTCTAGTCCGGCGCAACTCTCGCTTCGCGGACCGGCATCTCCGCGTCTTCCAGTTTGGCCAACTCCGTTGCCAGCCAGCTTTCAAGCAAGGTGAGCTCTTCCTCGGGAACAAAAGAAAAACGAACGCCAGCCCGCCCTGTCGCATTACCGTTCACTATCTTGCCTGTTATGCGAACCACGCCGTTGGTGCCGGGGAGCGAGAACATCAGTGAAACCTCTCGATCGATCTGCAGCGGCTGTCCACACTGTAGAGCCAACCCCCCTACGCTGAGATCGCTGATTCGGGCTTCAAGAATCCCGAGTTCTGAGACTCTGGCGGTCACCGGGATGTCGACCGAGACTCGAGCAGCCCGTCGACGTTCTTGAAGCATAGTTCCGTATGCCGCCCGCATGCAGCGGTTGGCGTGGTCGAGGTCCACGGGCTTGTAAATCATGAAATTAGCGCCAGCCAGAAGAGCGTGCGTTTCCGATTTCGTGTCGACCATCGCGACGATTGTCGAGTTGCTGTTGGGAGAAGACTTGCGCGCACTGCGCACGACGCGAGTTGGATCGTTTGCAAGATTCCAATCCAGAATCACCGCGTCCAGTCTTCGGTGAGTCACTGCGTCAAGAGCTGAGTTAATCTCAGTGCAAACCTCAGTTTTGATGGCAAAACTGTCCATGATCTGATTCATGACACAGAGAACCTGCGCGTCATTGCTAAACAAGAGACCGTCGAGTTGAACATGCTCT
>PLIC01000250.1 GCA_003139995.1 Candidatus Acidiflorens stordalenmirensis
CGGATGAAATTTATCCATTCATGGATCAAGGCCTGCCCGGCCTGGTCCTCCGGATGCGCCTTGCCAGCAATGATGAGTTGCACCGGGCGCTCGGAATTCGTCAACAAACGAAGAAGCCGCTGCGGGTCGTGCAGTAACAGGTTCGGCCTCTTGTAGGTCGCGAAGCGGCGCGCAAAGCCCAGGGTCAACGCGTTGGGATCAAATAGATGTTTCGCCCCGTCAATCGCCTCGGACGACGCGCCGGAGACAGCCAGTTGCCGGGATAGTCGCCCGCGAGCGTATTCCACGAGAGACCTGCAGGCGTCGGTGCGAAATTTCCAGAGCTCGGAGTCGGAGACTCGCCGAATGTCTTGCTCCATAGTTTCCGTTGTCCCCAGCCAACGCCCCTTGCCACAGGCTCCCGTCCACAAATCGTCGGCCGGAGCCGAGTCCCAGGTTGGCATATGGACTCCATTGGTCACGTATCCGACGGGGATCTCTTCCTCGGGCCAGTGCGGAAAGAGAGGCTCAAAGAGGTGCCGGCTGACTTTCCCATGCAAGCGACTTACGCCATTCACCGCCCCGCTCCCCCGGATTGCTAGATAAGCCATGTTGAAACTCTCCGCCGAGTCGTTCGGATTCTGGCGGCCTAAGGCCAGCAAATCGTGGGGGCTTATGCCGAGCTTCTGCTCGGCATAACGAGTGAGGTATGGTTCGATAAGGGCCGGAGCGAAACGGTCAAAGCCGGCGGCCACTGCCGTGTGGGTGGTGAAGAGGTTCCCCGCTCGCGTCACGGCCAGCGCGACTTCGAAGGGCTGGCCGGTCTCTTCCATGAAACTTCGGGCACGCTCCAACACGGCAAATGCCGCATGCCCTTCATTCAAGTGGCAGACTTCCGGCTTGAGGCCGAGCGCGCGGAGCAACCTCCAGCCGCCAATCCCGAGAAGCACTTCTTGCTTGAGGCGCAACTCCGGGCCGCCCCCATAGAGCTCGCTCGTAATCCCTCGATGGGCGGGGAAGTTCGCCGCGTCATTGCTGTCCAGCAGGTACAGCTTCACTCTGCCGACCTGGACTTGCCAGGCGCGCAGCCAGGCTGAGTAACCAGGCAACGCGATCTCCAACCGCAGCCACTCGCCGTTCGCCTGGCGCACAGGCGTGATCGGCAACTGTCCGGGATCGTTGTACGGGTAAAGAGCCTGTTGCTCTCCGTCTTTATCGATCACCTGGCGAAAATAGCCTTGTTGGTAGAGGAGCCCCACTCCGACCACCGGCACACCCAAATCGCTGGCAGCTTTGAGCTGATCGCCAGCCACATTGCCAAGTCCTCCCGAATAGATGGGGAGCGCCTCGCTCAACATAAATTCCATGCTGAAATACGCGACGCAGGTCAAGGGAGCTTGCGGATGCTTTTGCTGAAACCATGCCGGCGTCTCCGCCGCCTGACGCTTGTCTCGCAGCAGGTCGTCAACGTTCTTACGGAAGGCTGGATCGGCCAGCACGCGCTTGATCTGGTCGCGCGAGACCGTCTGCAGGACAACCCAGGGATTTTGAGTGAGTTCCCATAGTGTGGGATCAAGCGTGCGCCACACTCCGTCGGTGGCATGGTTCCATGACCAGCGCATGTCCAGGGCAAGCTCCGCCAGGGAATCGAACCCTTCGATTTCGGTGGGTAGAAGGTTGTAGATCGGGTGGCTGACGCGGGTTTGGTCGCTCATGATTTCTCCCTCGGATCCGACGCCGCCAGTGCATCGCTGACAATCGTCTGGGCTTCCTCCAGGATGCGGCGCAGATGATCCGCTCCCCGGAAGCTCTCCGCATAAATCTTGTAGATGTTTTCGGTCCCTGACGGACGCGCCGCGAACCATCCGCTCTCCGCCGCCACCTTCAGCCCGCCGATGGAGGCGCCGTTGCCCGGCGCGTGGGTAAGGACAACCTGAACTTTTTCCCCCGCCAGCTCGGTGGACCGGACCTGCTGCGGCGAGAGTTTTTCCAGAATCTGTTTTTGTTCCGGTGTAGCAGGCGCCTCAACGCGGTCGTAAACAGGCTCGCCGAACTCGCGCGTGAGTTCGCGGTAGATTTCGCCGGGATCGCGGTCCATCCGCGCCGTGATCTCCGCCGCGAGCAAAGCTGGGACAATTCCATCTTTGTCCGTCGTCCACACACTGCCATCCAAACGGACGAACGACGCCCCTGCGCTCTCTTCGCCACCGAAGCCCAGCGAACCGTCGAGCAAGCCATCCACGAACCACTTGAAGCCCACCGGCACTTCGTAGAGCTTCCGGCCAAGCTTGGCGGTGACGCGATCAATCATCTGGCTGCTCACCACCGTTTTGCCGATCGCTGCTTCCTTGCGCCACTTCGGCCGGTGTTGGAAGAGGTAGAAGATGGCGACGGAAAGGTAATGGTTGGGCGGCAGCAATCCGGCACTTCGGGTGACGATTCCGTGACGGTCATGGTCGGTATCGCAGGCGAAGGCGATCTCGAAGCGATCCTTCAGGCCGATTAACCTCTGCACCGCATAGGGTGAGGATGGGTCCATGCGGATCTGGCCGTCCCAATCCACAGTCATAAAACGGAAGGTCGGGTCGACGGCCTCGTTCACGACCGTGAGGTTTAACCCGTAACGCTCGGCAAGCGGCCCCCAGTAGTGAACCCCGGCGCCGCCAAGCGGATCGACTCCCATGCTGATCTTTGCGCCGCGAATGGCGTCCATGTCGAGCACGTTGGCGAGATCAGTAATGTAAGCGTTGAGGTAGTCGTGCCGGTGCGTCGTGGGGACGCGAAGAGCTTTCTCGTAAGCAATCCTTTTCAAACCCAGAAGGCCATTCTCGAGAAACTCGTTTGCCTTCGCCTCGATCCAGGCGGTGACGGTGGATTCCGCCGGGCCGCCGTTTGGGGGATTGTATTTGAACCCGCCGTCATGTGGCGGATTGTGTGACGGCGTGATGACGATGCCGTCGGCGAGTCCTGTCTTTCGCCCGCGGTTGTACGTGAGAATCGCGTGGGAAACGGCAGGGGTCGGAGTGTATTCATCGCCCTCTGCCAACATGACTTCCACTCCGTTGGCCGCCAGCACCTCAAGCGCGCTGGCCAGAGCCGGCACGGAAAGGGCATGCGTGTCCATGCCGAGAAACAGCGGGCCGTCGATCTTCTTCTGCTTCCGGTACAGGCAAATGGCCTGACTGATGGCGAGGATATGCCATTCATTGAAAGCCTTTTGGAATGCGGAACCACGATGTCCTGAGGTGCCGAACGCAACCCTTTGTTCCGGCACGGAAGGGTCAGGCACCTCCGTATAGTAGGCCGTGACGAGTCTGGGCACATTCACCAGCATCGATGCTTCGGCCGGCTTTCCTGCAGAAGGACTTACTTTCATGACTCTCTCGTCAAAGTTGCGCGGACCCAGATCAACAGCACCGGCAATGTGACCCAATGAGCTCCATTCTGTCGGCGGCCCTTTGCGTTAAGTCGATCCGAACGAGACGATCTGTGTCATGCGGTACCTTGGCCGTGACCGAGCCAAGAAGCAGGCGACGAAGCAGACCGGTAGCTATGCGTCACTTATGTCAATTCTCGTAAGTCCCTCGACAGAATGAACAACGAAGAAAATCCCTCATACCAGGGAGACAGAATAAGAAGCGAGACGGTGCATGTCTGGCCCTGACTTCCCAGCACGCTTGTCTTTCGTGAAAGATCTACCACACGAATAAACGGGCACCAGCGCCGGGGGAGCGGACTCTGCCAGCTTGGACAGAGCTGTCGCGACCGGTAGCCACGTCATCGCCGACCGTGCTGGGGAGGTGCGGCACCGAGGCGCTGAGTTCTTCGATCTCCACAGCGCAATGGTGGTTCATGATCTCAGCAGCCGCGTCCGCCTGCTCGCCCGAACCGGTTGCGAAAACCATGACTCCTCCACGCCGCACTCCTCGGACGTAAGCTTCCGCGTCCGCTTCGGCGGCCCCGATCGTTTTCAATTCCCGAGTCAGCTCCACTTCAAAATCAGTGTGTGGGGTACTCATGACCCCGCTACCCGCCATCTCCCGTGGCTCGCGTAAAACACGGACGTCCTTCTGAGGGATACCGCTGGCTTTGAGCTCGCGAACGACCTCGTCGACCGA
>PLIC01000016.1:0-4336 GCA_003139995.1 Candidatus Acidiflorens stordalenmirensis
AGTGATACAAAAAATGCTCTAGGAGTGCTCGTAGGCCCCTTCCTTACTTCCGTAATGCGACCCCACCTCCAATTCATTCCAAAAGCTCGCGAAACGCCCCAAAATTGCAACAAGGACAGGAAGAGAATTTCTGACTATCGGCTTCTCTTAATAGACGGGGTAGCTCCCCGTCACCCACACGCCCCCCGCGATGGGTTCTGGGGTAGGTCGTCACACACCTACCCCGAGAAAGTGTGACAACCGTGCCCGAGAGAGTTACCGAAACCGAGACGTTCACCATAGACAACCCACCCGAATCCACCCAGAAGATTGTCCTCTGGGTGCTCGCTCATCGTGCGGATGAGAACGGCACTGCCCGGCACATCCACCGCAACATGATTCTCGCCGAAGAGATGGAAGCAGGGGGTGACCAGCGTGATTCAACCACACGTCCAGTTACGTAACGCCCTGCTCGACGATCACGTCAAGAAGGGGTGGATGGATGCCGATATGTTCCTCGCCTACTGCCTCATGCTGCGGCACTGCGACTGGGACTACGAGTGGCTCATCTGCGCCGACGGCGACGTGATATACGCTCCCAAGGACCGGGTGAACTACGACACATACGGCGACGACGGCTATCCCATATTCCCCGCGCTTTCCGACTTCCGGCAAGCGTTGCGAGACATAGAGTAAGTAGCTAATCGCACGCGAGCAAATGTTTTGACTACGGAACTCTTAATCAACCGGGGAGTCTCGCAAGAGATTCAATCGCCGGGGAGTAGGTTAGCGTCGCACCTCACCTGCTCCCCGCACGGCGATTTCCCCATCCGTCCCCCGTAGACGGAAAGCACGGTGAATGAGTAGGTGCGGCAAGTAACTAACTTCAACACTAGAGAAGGTGCGGCAAATGAAACAAGAACCAGAAACAAATCTCAATGACTACCTAGCGCCGGACGGATTCATAATGATCCGCAACGGCATCAGGGAACACATCATAGGCGGACGCTTCAACGGCGTTGACTTAGGTGTGTATCTATTCCTGCACATCTTCGCGAAGTCCAGTTGCGGCCTGTGCTACACGAACGCGGTAGCCATAGGCCATCAACTCAAGACTCCTACCACAACCATCAAGGGTAGTCTCCAAAGACTGCGCGTGATGCACTACATCAACTATCCCGCCGGTGACGGTCACCGGCGATCATATCTCATTGCCATAAACAAGTATAAGCCAACGAACGGTGTCCTGAGGGGATACCAGTTAGATGCTTTTGCCAGCAATGACTTAGAGCGTTCACTTACATCACGCCGTCCGGAGACCGTCTTGAAGCCGTCTTGAAGCCGTCCGCTGACCGTCTTGATACCGTCCTGATGCCGTCCGGAAGCCGTCTTGTGACCGTCCGTATAAGAGACACTATATAGACAGAACAGACGAGACAGACGGTGAAGAACGTCAACAACGAGTAAGTAAGCAAGTAAGTAAGCAAGAGCCGAGGCCGAGTCAAAATCCCGACCAGCTTGATCCAGACCTGTCCCTGCCAGACGACAAGCACGCAATCTGTGATTGCGGGAAGCCTTGCAACTACTATGACGGCAAGTGTCCTGATTGCTTGAAGCCATTCAAGCCAGAGTCCCCCTGCTTTGAGTGCGGCAAGCTGTGCGACAACCTTGTCCCTGTCGCAGGCTATCCCCCTGACCAAAAGGTGTGCGAGGATTGCCTATGCCTGCTGAATGATCCTGACCGCGCCGAGGTTGACGCCTGCTACCGCAACGTGAACGAGGAGGTGTGAGGTGGGGAGACTCCGCGACTACATCTACCGCAAAAGACTCTGGGCCAACCTTGGCTTCACGGACGGGGGCTCCGCCGCGATGATAGGCAACGAGAAGTTCCTAGACCAGCACGTCAAGGAGCGCGAGTCACGCGCACATGATCCCGCGACCTGTCGCATCCCCAAGTGCTGCGCGATTTGCCTAGGGGCATTCCCAGACGACGGGGGTGACGACGATGATTAGCCTACCGTGCAAGCATCCGGGCCAGTTCATCCCCAACGACGGCTGTCCGTGCGACTCCTGCCTGCTCCTCCAGCGGCGTCACCACTACGCTGTGATGCTGGAAGAGTTAGGTTCACCAGCCGAGTTAAGCGATGACTGGGATAAAGTCTGGGACCTACTGGACAAGATCGCCGCGATTGACCGCGAAATCAATGGCAAATACTTCTGTAAAACACACGGCAAGTACAGCGATTTGTTCCATTCATGTCCAAAGTGCGGTAGTGGATTATAGGGGTAACCGATGGGCGGAATGCGAAAACGATTTCGTGCGGCTGTGCGTGCGGGGCTCTATGTCATCGATCCCGAACACCCTGAGCACGGCCATGTCCCCGCTCCAAAACCTCCGGGTTGGGACGAAGATAAAGAACACGAAGCGGCGGCTGACGCCGCCTTACTTACGCACGCCCGAACCGATCGTGGACCATGCCACAATAGCGTCCTTCGAAGGACCCCGAGAAAAACGAGCATTCCCAGATTGAGCCTACACCTCGCCCGACTCTGATTCGCCAATTGCCACGTTTGTGCGATTTCAATTGCCTATACAGGAGCAACTCGTGCCCAAGGGCGTGCGATTTGTTCCGTATCCCAATTCGAGCAGTGAGGCAATTCATGATGGAAACGACAGAGCAGATTCAGGACCCAATCCTTGTAGACTCCCCAGTCCCAGAAATCTCCCAGCCAGAAAGTCCTTCGTCAGATGAAGGCATCTTGACTAACGAGATCGTGGAGCTTTGGCAAGTACACGAGAGTCGTCAGAAATCGATTAAGCACGAGACGGAAGAGTTCCGTGCTCTCCGCAACGAACTTGGCAAACTTCTTCACCAGATGAAGGAATTGCTCGCTAGGCCGGGTCGGAATGGACAATGGAGTGCGTGGCTGAAGGAACGGGCCATCCCTCGGGCAACTGCTGATCGGCTCGCATTGAAGTACGATCGGTCTCTCCACCCGCACGCAAATTGCCTCACTGAGTCAATTTCCGAACCAATCGAAGATGAAATCGAGAAGCTCTTTGCCAAAGTCTTCCCGAAACTGCGCCGGGTGCTGCGGACCCAGCACAGCCTCTACAGGTTCGTAGACCTGCTGACACTATCCTGCGACGGAACAGGGCGTCGGGTGACTGAGGAAGGGATTCTTGTCGTCAAACCCGTTCAACTGACGGAGCCGATGGAGTCCTCTGGAACGGAATCTGTGGTCGAGCCCCTGTCACCCATCAGCGATGTTATGGCAGAAGCGGATCGGGAGCCGATGTGAAGCGCGAGAGTGTCATGACCGAACACTACTGCCAGATGCGACTCATCGAAGACGGCATCCGGTGCAACCAGCAGCCACCGCAGGACGACTGCTGCAACCAACCGGCGCACAACCACATTGTCATCTACGGCGAGAAGCAGTGGCTCTGCGCCGAATGCTACGCCGGGCACATAAGCCTGTGAGCACCCCAGTCAGCGGGTGTCCGCTCGGGTCATCTGCTGGCCTATGGGATCGCTGGAGGAACCCGAGCGGCAACGCTGTCGAGACCTGCTCGATCCTGACCACGACCCCGAAGACACAGAGTTGTGCCATGTCCGTCAATTGCCGGACGGACCGCCGCACGGAGTGCCTATGGGTTAGGGCATCCGGTGATCGGACATCGGGTGGTGTGACCCTGACGATGTGAAGCCAGTCCTCCAGCCGTCCGAGCGCAGCCTCTTTCAGCGGGTGCAAGTTCGCGGTGAGATCGCGTGCCTCAGGATCGTCCCACTCGCGCAGTTCCGCAACCAGTTGAAAGCCATGCCAGCCCATAGGGGCGCTCGAAGCTGGCGCGTCCCTCAGCCCGCAGGTATACCGTTTCTTGGGTGATGTTATCTGCGGTTAAGCTTTGCCGCAGAGCCTCGCGTGCAGGAGGCGCAAAGGCAGCGTTGGGGAAAGTCCTGACCAGCCGTGCCAGCAACCAATGTCCGTGCACCGAAGAATGTCAATCGTAGCAGCCGTAGAATGCGGGCGTCAGTTTTCGGGGCGCTGCGACATCAGCATCGCTGTTCAAGCTATGACTCAGCTTGTTCGGATATTCCTTGTGGACGCACGCAAGTGCAAGGTTGGCAAACCGCTCAGCAGCGGCGATGTCAAAACTTGGGAGCATGGCGGTCGTCTCGGAACGCGCAATGTTCGCAGAAAATAGCAGGAAAGCGGCGCAAAGTGTGGCCTTCATCGCGCTGCAATTTTAAATCAAATTTCAGCGGGATTGAAGCGCCCGTCAGTGGCGGTCCAGCGCTTTCGGCTTCTCCATGGCGATCTCCCGTTTCGCTTGGCACTCGGTTGACGGATC
>PLIC01000016.1:4448-4574 GCA_003139995.1 Candidatus Acidiflorens stordalenmirensis
CACCGCCTTGAATGACGGGAACTGTTTCTTGCGGCGCTGGCGATTGAGCCCGAGAAAGTAGAGGGACTGCGACGACGACGATGGAGCACAGAGCACCGAGCATTCTGTTCATATCCTCACAATTAT
>PLIC01000197.1 GCA_003139995.1 Candidatus Acidiflorens stordalenmirensis
GCGACGGTCTGAAGGTTCTGGCTGACCGTCTCGGCCGCCTTCGAAACCACGTCGGCCTGAGCCGAGGTTTGCGCCGAGTTCGCGGTAATTTGCTGGCTGGTACTGTTCAGTTCCTCGCTGGCGCTGGCTACGTGCACCGCATTTTCCGTGATGGCGAGGATCATCCGTTTCAGACTGCCACTCATCTTATTGATCGCCGTGGTCAGGTCGCCCAGTTCGTCCCGGCTGCGGACCTTCAAATCGTCCCGGGTCAAGTCGCCGTCGGCGATGGCTTCGGCCTGGACCAGCACGGACTGAGTTGCGCCCGCAATGCCACGGCTCAGGAAAATGGCGACGAAAATGCCAATGCTCAGGGCGGCGAAAGTGGTTACTGCCATGGTGAGGGTTAGCGAGCGGTTGTCCGCACGCAATTCTTCCTTGTTCTTGTCCACTAGGGTGGCGAACGAGTCCTCCATTCCTCCGAGGGATTTCTTGATGGCCTCATTGATCGGCGTAGCCTGTTCGGCGTATTCGTGACCCGCCTTAATGACAGCATCGCGCTCGCCGCCTGCCGCATAATTCATCGCAGCCTCCTGCGCGGAGCGGAGCGACGGAAGTTGCTGCTTCACCTCAGCCAGACGGTCACGGTTTTCCTGAAGCGTCCATTTGGGAGCAAGTTCGTCCATCTCTGCGATGTCCTTTTCGACAGCGCTCCAAGCTCCCTCGAACAACTTCTTCGCTGCCTCTTTCCGGACCGGTTCTGTTGCGAGAATAACTTCGCGACCTTTGTTCGTTGACCCATTCATGTCCCGCTGCAACTTTGTTGCGGTTACGATCGTGGGGAAGCGTAGATCGAGTGCGCGGTCCTGGCTTTGCTTGATGTCGGACGACTGTAGGTAGCTCATCGTAGCGCTGAGAACCATCAAGGCGAGGATTACTCCAAAGCCCAGTCCCAGTTTCTTTCCCAGTGTCAGTTTCATTTCCTCTTCTCCCCAGTTTTCAAATTCAAAATCAGTAAACCCATGGCCCGCGGACCGCACGGGCGCGACCGATGCAGCGCTTGTCGGGTGGCAAAGCCAGCTATCGCCCAGCCACCGCAGTTTCCACCACATCCGTCATCTGACAGGCTTTTTCGATGTCGAGCACGTGCATGAGCCGGTCAGTCAGTTTGTGGACACCAAGGATCATGGTGCGGACGGAGCCGCGCAAGGTTTCGGGCGGCGGCTCGAAGGTGTCTTCCTCGACCTCGACCACATCGCCAATTTCATCCACCAGCAGGCTGACGGCACCGTCCTCGGAGCGCACCACGACGTTCATGGCCAGCATGTCCGCCGGCCGGAGGTCCAGTTCCAGCCGCCGACGCAGATCGACCGCCGTGACAATTTGGCCGCGCAGGTTGATGAGCCCGCTGACTACCGCAGGCGCCAGCGGGACCTTGGTCATATCCAGCGAGCGAATGACTTCCTGGACGCCTTTCAATTCCACGCCGAACAGCAGCTTGTCCAAGTAGAAAGTGCAAAATTGTGAAGTGTTGGCCATGGCTTAATTCGCAACCTCCGCTGCTCTCGCCAGGCCGGGCTGCGCCGCGCTCAAATCCGCGCTGCGCAGAATCGCCGGGATATCGAGCAATTCCGTGACCCGGTCCCCAATCAAGACGGAATAGAGAACCGACGCCCGGGTTGACGCCGACCTCACGTCCGCCCGGTCCTCGACAATGTCCAGAATCCGTTCCACGACCAAGCCGAAGGAGCGCCCATCGTGATGCAGCACCAGCACCTGAATCGGTGCCGAATCGGCCGTGGGCGGAGCTTGCATGGCGCGCAACTTATTTCGGCGCTCTTCGAGCACGACATTGAGGCGGACCAAGGGCAGGATATGGCCGCGATACTGCGTCACCCACTGGCTGCCCGACATTTCCACTTGCGACACGGGAAACTCCTCGAGGCGCGCCAGCGTGCTGAGCGGTATGGCCATGCGGGAATCGCCTGGGCCCGCGAAGAGCAGGAAGGTTTGCTTCTCTCCCGCCGTGCCCGCCACTTCCGTGGCTTTTCCAGCCAGGGCGCGATCCCTGGTTTCCGTGACCACGCTGGCCCGCTGCGCCAGGCCGAGCACGTCCAGGATGAGCGCGACTTTACCGTCACCCATGATGCTCGATCCGGCAAACGTCTTTACCGTCTTGAGCTGTTTGCGCAGCGGCTTCACTACAATTTCTTCGGTGTCGTTGATCTGATCGACCACCAGCCCGAATTGCCGCTCATCGGCTTGCAGGACAACGATGTTGACAGCGCCGTCCTGTTCCTTCGCTGGGCGCGCATCGGCGGCAAGTTTCAGCTCCCGATTGAGATAGACCAAAGGCAGGAGCCGTCCGCGCAGCCGGTAGACCGGTGCGCCATGGACCAATTCGATGCCCTTCGCCACCTTGTCGGCCTCGAGCCGCACCAGTTCGAGCAAGCTGACCTGCGGGATGGCGTAGCGATCGCCGCCGCAGGTCACCACCAGCGCGGGGATGATGGCCAGAGTCAACGGGATCTTTACCCGCACCGTGGTGCCACGGCCGAGGCTGGACTGAACGTCTACCGTGCCGCCAATTCTTTCGACATTCGTCTTCACCACATCCATGCCGACGCCGCGGCCGGATACGTTGGTCACCTTTTCCGCGGTGGAGAATCCGGGCAGGAAGATCAAATTGAAGATTTCCCGCTCGGTCATGCGTGCCGCCTGTTCGGCGGTGATCACGGCGCGTTCGACCGCCTTCTTGCGGATGCGGTCCGCGTTCAAGCCCGCGCCATCGTCGGTGATCTCGATATTGACCTGCCCACCTTCATGAAAGGCGCGCAGGATCAACCGTCCGCTCCGGCGCTTGCCGGCCTTGACGCGGTCTTCGGGAAGTTCGACGCCATGATCGACGGAATTGCGCACCAGATGGGTGAGCGGATCCTTGATCGCCTCGATGATGGTCTTGTCGAGCTCGGTCTCTTTGCCCTCCATCTCGATGCCCACCTCTTTGCCGCAACCGAGCGCCACGTCGCGCACCGTCCGCGGGAACTGGCTCCAGATGTTTCCGATGGGCTGCATGCGGGTCTTCATGACGCCTTCTTGCAGTTCGGTGGCGATGAGGTTCATCCGTTGGGAAACGGCTTGCAGGCTGGCGTCTTCCACCGTGTTCGAGATTTGCAGAAGCTGATTGCGCGCCAGCACCAGCTCGCCGACCAGAGTCATCAGCTTGTCCAGCACGCTGATCCCGACGCGGATGGTCTCCGCTGCCGTGTCGTGATGCCGGGATTCCGGGGTTTGCGGAACTGCGGCGGCGTCCTCGCGCTTGGCGATTCCCGGCTCCTCGGCGTGCGCGGGCGCCGGCTCTACAGCCTGGCTACCAATTGTTCCCTGGGCCGGCTGGATCTTGGCAGCCTTGGGTGCTTTCTTGGCAGGGGGCTTCTTCGCTACAGAAGCGGGAGACAACGCCATGTCTTTCGAAGGAATGCCTTCCGGGCTTGCGGGCGGGATCGCCTCCTCCGGCGCGGGTAACGGAACCTCTTCGCGCCCTGCCGATTCGGCGGCCGCGCCGGCTTGTTGCAGCCGCGTCAGGTTTTCCCGCAGTTCCGGATAGTCGATCTCGCCATCCCGACCCGTCGATCCGATTTCCTTGAGCATCTGGCGGACCGCATCCACCATGCCCAGCAGCGCCGTGGTGAGTTCCGGATTGAGCGTGAGCTGGCCGTCCCGCAGGCGGGTCAGCAGGTTCTCCCCAACGTGCGCAACCTTTTCCAGTTTGTTGAAACCCAGGAACCCGCAGGTGCCCTTGATGGTGTGAATGGTGCGAAACACGCCAGCCAGCGCTTCTTTATCGTGTGGGTTTTTCTCCAGGCCGACCAAGTCCCGGTCCAGCCGGTCCAGGTTCTCGTAGCTCTCGACCAGGAAATCCTTGACGATATCGCTATCGTTGTCGCTCATCGCTGCCGTTCCTTTCCAAATAGGGAGTGACTCCCGCCGGACAAAGAGCCGCTCGCCGCTGCCTGCCTGCCTGCTCGCGCCTCTTGAAACGTGCCTTCCTTGGGTGAGTGAATTCTCATTTCGTGGAGAATAGCCAGTTCAGCCTCTTCAACTCTCCATCGTCTGTTCAAGCAATTTTCATTAGAGGCACATCTCCCCCTGGAGTGGAGGCAGGCCAGGGGCCGTGGTTCGTTGGAAATTCAATAAGCAAGTCCTTAAGTGCGATTGAGCACACCCCAGGTCAAAATCCGTAGCCTGCAATTTCAAACAGTTATCGATTCTGAGCGGCAGGTCACAGCAGAGAGTGCGGGTGCAGTACGTCCCTCCGTGTGGGATGGGGTCACGCGCCGATTGTCCGTTAAAGGATGCTGCCGCGGCTGTCAGCCGCTACTGCCGTAACGCCGATCCACTGAGTATCAAGAGCGGGACGGCTGCTCGGCGCCGGCGGAGGCTTCTTGCGCCGCCGCGCGCCGCTCCTGCAGGAGTTCCTTCAAGGATTGTCCCGCATGTTGGATATGCTGGCGCAGCAGCTTGCAGGCGGCTGCCCCGTCGCGATTGCGGCACAACGTCAGAATCTCGCGATGCTCTTCATTGGCGCGTTTTATGCCGTGAGTCAGGTACAACTGCAGCCGGGTATATCTCTCGCCGGTGTTGTTGACGTTGCGGATGATCGCCAGGAAACGCGGCTGGTTCGCGCGGGAGTACAGGATGGAATGGAACTGCGAATTCAATCGCCCCCACGCCGAGACATGATCGTCGCGACGGAGTTCACCCACATACTTGCGCAGGAGTGATTCCGCTTTCGAAAAATCCTCTTCAGTGAGGAGCGGAATGGAGAGCTTCAAGACCTCCGGCTCGAGCAGCGCGCGAATCGAGAAGAGCTCTTCAATATCATCGGGAGACAATACCGGCACGACCGCGCCTCGGTTCGGGAGAATTGTGATCAGGCCCTCGGCATCGAGCTGCCGGAGAGCTTCACGGACCGGGATCCGGCTGACCTTATATTGCGCCGCAATGGCGTCCTGCCGGAGTTGAGCGCCCTCCGGGATCTCTCCTCGAATGATCTGGTCGCGCAGCTTGTCGGCCACTGCGGAAGGGAGCGACTGTCGCGGAATCGGCGAATCAGATGCGGTTTCCAAATTCATCGTTAGAGCTTTGCATCCCGGGGAGTGCGACTAACTCGACCGGGGACAGCATCTACTATAGCGCATGTTTTATCCAAGAACGGTCACGGCGTCCGCCTTGAGAAGGAATGGGGTTTGACGATTGCATATTGTATCCATAAGATACGGGGGTACCTAGTCGATTAAGATGTGGGGCATTTTCTCCTGTTCGGTGGCATTCTGGGTCTAGAGGATCGGAACGAATAACGAATGATGACCGGGGAAGAGTGTTGCCGGGTAAGGGTCGTTGATTCCCATACCGGGGGTGAGCCGACACGGCTGGTCGTGAGCGGCGGTCCCGATCTTGGCAAGGGTTCGCTTGCGGATCGGCTGGGGCGCTTTCGCAAACAGCACGACGGTTTCCGCTCCGCGGTTGTCAACGAGCCGCGGGGTTCCGGCGTTATGGTTGGCGCGCTCCTGTGCGATCCCGAGAAATCTTCGTGCGCCGCTGGTGTCATCTTCTTTAACAACGTCGGCTATCTGGGAATGTGCGGGCACGGGACGATCGGCTTGGTTGCCACCCTGGCATATATGAAACGCATCGGGCCCGGCGAGCACAGGATCGAGACACCGGTGGGGGCGGTGAGCGCGGTTTTGCACGAAGGTGGCCAGGTCACCGTCAATAACGTCGCCAGTTATCGCACGGCTGCAAACGTCGCCGTCGAGGTGCCGGGATACGGCCGAGTGTACGGCGATGTTGCCTGGGGTGGAAACTGGTTTTTCCTGGTGCGCGACCACCACATGGATCTGGCGCTCAAGAATGTTGAAGCGCTGACCAGTTTCACTTGGGCAATTCGCTTGGCGCTCCGCGAGCATGGCATCGCCGGCGACGACGGCAAGGAGATTGACCATGTCGAGCTCTTCGGCCCGTCCCAGATCCCGGGAGTCGACAGCAAGAACTTCGCGCTTTGTCCCGGGAAAACCTACGATCGTTCTCCCTGCGGTACCGGGACCAGCGCCAAACTGGCTTGCCTCTACGCCGACGGCAAGATCCGCGAAGGTCAAACCTGGAAGCAGGAGAGTATTATCGGGAGCATTTTCGAAGGCAGCATCACGCTGCGGGATGGCAAGGTGTTTCCCAGCATCAAGGGGTCCGCATTCGTGACTGCCGAGTCCGAACTTGTGCTCGATCCGCGGGATCCGCTGTGCATGGGCATTCGGGCATGAGCAGTGCAGCCAGCAGTGGAGCGTACGACGTGGCCGTAGTGGGCGCGGGCATTGTAGGAGCGGCCTGCGCGTGCGAGTTCGCGCGCCGCGGCCTGCGCGTCGTGGTCGTGGACACGGAGGTCGTCGGAGGAGGCGCCACCGCTGCCGGGATGGGGCACATCGTCGCGATGGACGACTCCGAGGCGCAGTTTGCGCTGACGCGATATTCCCAGCAACTGTGGCAGGAGTTGAGAGCTGAACTTCCGGAGGATGTCGAGTATGAGCAGTGCGGAACGATTTGGGTCGCGGCCGATGAACAGGAGATGGCGGAGGTGTGGCGCAAGTGGGACTACTACCGGGAGCGGGGAGTTCCGGTGGAAGTTCTCGACGGGCAGAGTTTGAAGCGGCTGGAACCCAATCTGCGCGATGGCATGGCTGGCGGCCTCCTCGTCAAAGAGGATGCGGTTCTGTATCCCCCTTGTGCTGCCCGCTTTCTCATGGACCGCGCACAGAAGAATGGGGCGACGCTCCGGCTGGGCGCCTCGGTCGCGGAGATTGGACAAGGACGGGTTCGGCTGGCCGATGGGTTGAAGGGCGATGCTTTGAAGGACGATGCTTTGGAGATCGCTAGATTGGAGATCAGCGCGCAGATCATTGTGAACGCGACCGGAGCTGGCGCGGCAGATCTCACACCAGGGATTGAGATCAAAAAGCGGAAAGGTCACCTGGTCATCACGGATCGCTATCCCGGTTTTCTCCGGCATCAGTTGGTGGAACTCGGTTACCTGAAGAGCGCGCACTCGGTGAGCAGCTATTCGGTTGCGTTCAACGTGCAGCCTCGCCCGACAGGGCAAGTTCTCATCGGCTCATCCCGGCAGTACGGGGCGGAACACAAGGAAGTGGACCACGGAATTCTTATGCGCATGCTGCAGCGCGCTCGTCAATACATGCCGGGCCTTGGACCGAAGTCGGCGCTCCGAACGTGGACGGGATTTCGCGCTGCCACTCCCGACAAGCTGCCTTTGATTGGTCCCTGGCCAGGCGACAAGTCTGTATTCCTGGCTACCGGACACGAGGGTTTGGGAATAACGGCTTCCCTCGGCACAGCTCGAATTCTGGTGGATCAAATCACCGGGGTAAGACCGGCGATTCCGATTGAGCCATACCTGCCATCGCGTGCGGCGAAGGAGCACGTGCATGCTTAGCCCAGTCACGCTGATGGTGAACGGATCGCCGGTCGCAGTGCCCGCGGGTACGACGGTGGCGGTTGCCGTGGTGGCCGCGGGGCAAGCCTGCCGAACCTCCGTGAGCGGTGAGCCGCGCGGGCCATTGTGCGGGATGGGGACCTGCTTTGAGTGCCGAGTCGCGATCAATGGGAAACCACACTGCCGGAGTTGCCAGATTCTTTGTGAACCGGGCATGGAAGTGAGAACCGACTGAGATAAAGATGAATAAGGATTTGCAACCACGGTTCGACGTCCTCGTCGTCGGTGGAGGACCGGCGGGCATGGCTGCGGCCGTCCGCGCGGCGGAGTGTGGCGTCCGTGTGGGTATCGTCGACGACAATGCAAGCCTCGGCGGGCAGATCTGGCGGAGCGGGTCTGAAGGCGGACAACCGAAGGAAGCAGTGGGATGGGCCGAGCGGCTGCGAACTGCGGGAGTGACAGCACTCTGTAGCATGAGGATTTTTGACCAGCCCGAGGCAACCGTTCTGCTCGCCGAAGGAACAGACGACGTTCATGAACTGCGCTGCGAGAATCTGGTGCTGGCGACGGGGGCGCGGGAAAGATTTCTGCCGTTTCCCGGCTGGACCTTGCCGAACGTTATGGGCGCGGGTGGTCTGCAAGCGATGGTCAAGTGTGGTCTGCCCATGCGCGGCAAGAGAGTCGTTGTGGCCGGCACCGGACCTCTGCTGCTTGCGGTTGCGGCCTGCCTGCGTCAGCACGGCGCCGAGATCCCGTTGATCTGTGAGCAGGCGTCGTGGGGCAACCTGGCACGGTTCAGCCTGTCATTGTTGGGACAGTCATTGCTCGGACCGTACGGAAAGCTCATTCAGGGGCTGCGCTTGACAGCCGAGCTTGGCGGGACTCCGTTTGCCGCCAACAGCTGGCCGCTTGCCGCACACGGACGGCAGACCCTGGAAAGCGTAACGGTCTCGCGAGGCGGGAAATCTGAAACCATCCGGTGCGACTACCTCGCTTGTGGATTTCATCTGGTTTCCAACATCGAACTGCCGCTGTTGTTGGGCTGCCAGATTCAAAACGGCTGCGTGCAAGTTGACGACCTCCAAAGAACGACAGTTCCGAAAGTTCTCTGCGCCGGCGAACCAACGGGTATCGGCGGCGTTGAGTTATCGATCGTCGAGGGGCAGATCGCCGGCCTCGCCGCGGCTGGGCGCGCGACGGAGGCGAGAAAACTGTTTGGTGAGCGCGAGAGAGCACGGCGCTTCGCGAGCATTCTCGACCGGACCTTCCGCCTGCGGCCTGAACTGACAAGCTTGCCGGCCCCGGAGACCATCGTCTGCCGGTGCGAGGACGTTCCCTATTCCCGGCTCCGCCAGCATACTTCCTGGCGCGCGGCGAAGCTGCATACTCGTTGTGGCATGGGCCCGTGCCAGGGACGTGTGTGCGGACCCGCGACTCAATTTCTTTTGAAGTGGAATCCGGCTTCGGTTCGACCGCCTATTTTCCCCGCCCGCGTTGAAAGCCTGGCTGCATTTGCAGACGGCCCAGCGCCGGAGCACAACCAAGTAACTGGAGGTATTTGATGAACTGGAAGGGCGTGATCCCTGCTATCACAACCTACTTTAATGAGGATCTTCGCGTAGATCACAACTCCATGTCGGGACACTGCCGTTGGCTTCTGGACAACGGCTGCGCAGGAATCGTAGCCCTCGGATCGCTGGGCGAGGGCGCTACCTTGTCGTTCGAGGAGAAGCTGGATGTTCTGCGCGCTTGTGTCGATGCGGTTCACGGGCGCGGACCGGTCGTGGCCTCCATCTCGGCGCTCACCACTTCCGAGGCCGTGGCGCTGGCGAAGACAGCCGCTGGCCAGGGTTGCGATGGTCTGATGGTGCTGCCTCCTTATGTGTACAAGGGCGATTGGCGCGAGATGAAGACCCACGTGGCTGCTGTGTTCCGAGCCACGCCGCTCTCCTGCATGCTTTACAACAATCCGGTTGCCTACGGAACTGATTTCCTTCCCGAGCAAATTCTGGAATTGGCGGAAGAACACGAGAACTTTCATGCGGTCAAGGAGTCGAGCACGGACGCGAGGCGAGTTTCTGCCATTCGTGCCTTGATGGACCGCCGATTGGATATATCGGTTGGTGTGGATGATGCCGTGCTGGAAGCCATCGGAGTGGGGGCCACAGGATGGGTTGCCGGTTTGGCGAATGCGCTGCCCCGCGAATCGGTGGACCTCTTTAACTATGGTTTGAACGGCGAGAGTGACAGAGCGTTTGAGTTGTACCGCTGGTTCTTGCCCTTGTTGCGGATGGACACCGTGTTCAACTTCGTTCAACTGATCAAACTTGTGCAGGCAGAAGTTGGAATCGGGAACTCCCGTGTGCGGCCGCCGCGACTGCAGTTGGTGGGCGATGAGCTCGAGCAAACGAAAAAAGTCATCGGTGACGCATTGCGTTCGCGGCCGCAAGCCGTGAACCACTATGCGATGCCAAATCGTAAATGAGGTGTGATGCGCATGATAAAACTTTCAGGCCGGTCGCTAATCGGGTTTCGGGAAGGCACGGGTGTCGGGGAGCCGCTCCATGCCACCGATCCCAGTAAGGGGCAACGTCTGCAGCCGGGCTTCGTTCCGGCAACCGCGGAAGAAGTAGATCTCACGGCCCGCCTCGCAGCGGAAGCTTTTGCGGTCTACAACCGCACCACGGGGCGCGAGCGGGGCGCGTTCTTACGCAAGATTGCGGCGAAGATAGAGTCCATTGCCGGCGAGGTGATCGAGCGCGGGGTGCGGGAGACTGCTCTGCCCCAGGCGCGCTTGCAGGGTGAGACTGCGCGCACATGCGCTCAGCTTCGACTGTTTGCGGAGGTCGCCGAGGAAGGATCGTGGGTGGCCGCGCGTATTGACCGCGCCGACCCCGGCCGCAAACCCGCTTCCAAGCCCGATATTCGCTCCATGCTGCGTCCGCTGGGCCCGGTCGTTGTGTTCGGCGCCAGTAACTTCCCGCTGGCCTTCTCCGTTGCCGGAGGAGATACCGCTTCGGCGCTGGCGTCTGGAAACCCCGTCATTGTGAAAGCGCATGCGGCGCATCCCGGCACCAGCGAACTTGTGGGGCAGATGGTTCGAGAAAGCGTTCGGGAGTGCGCTATGCCGGAAGGCGTTTTCTCGCTTCTGTTTGGCAGCGGCGCCCAGATTGGCACGGCCTTGATGAAGCATCCTCTGGTGAAAGCCGGCGGCTTCACCGGATCGCGCGCCGCCGGAAGAGCGTTGATGGACGTGGCAGCGGCGCGCCCCGAGCCAATTCCGTTCTACGCGGAAATGAGCAGCACCAATCCCGTCTTCATCTTGCCGGGCGCGCTGCGAGAACGCGGCGAGAACATTGCGGCAGGACTGCACGCTTCGTTCACCATGGGCGCTGGCCAGTTCTGCACCAAGCCGGGAATGGTGTTTCTTCCGCACGGCAGCGAAGCCGCCGCGTTTACAGAAAAATTGCGGCAACTGGTCGCCGGATCGGCGCCGTTCCATCTGCTGACCAGGAGCATTTATTCCTCGTACGATTCGGCGCTCGCCGGGCGGAAGACAGACACAGCCGTCACGCTCGTTGCCGAGGCTCCGAAAGCGGCGCCGGGTGCCGGGTTTGCCGTAAGCTCCGCGCTTTTTGAAACCGACGCGGCTGCGTTTCTTTGCTCGCGCCTGGATGCGGAGATCTTTGGCCCCACAACGCTTCTCGTGCGGCACTCGAACCGCGATCAGCTCTTTGAGATTGCCCGCTCGCTCGAAGGCCATCTCACCGCGACGATTCATGGCACGGAGCAGGATCTCCGTGAGTTTGCCGGCTTGCTCGCAATTCTGGAGAGCAAGGTCGGCCGTCTCGTCTTCAATGGGTTCCCGACCGGGGTCGAGGTGTGCCACGCCATGGTACATGGAGGCCCGTATCCCTCGACTTCGGACGGGCGCTCCACGTCGGTGGGAACTCGGGCGATTTTCCGGTTTACGAGGCCGGTCTGTTATCAAGGATTTCCCGACGAGGCGTTGCCGCAAGAATTGAAGGACGCAAATCCTCTGGGGATTTGGCGAATGCTGGACGGTCGGATGACGCAGGCCGCAAACGTGCCGTCACTGGTCAGTCAAGCCGGGTAGAAGGGATCGGCATTTGCCGGATAGTCCCGCCTGCTGCCGTCTTGAAGTTCGACTAACCCTAATTTCTCAACAAAA